>JADLFU010000234.1 GCA_020849655.1 Polyangiaceae bacterium
GCGACGACAGTGACGAATCGTCGGCGTGGCCGCAGTTGCTGGAGCTGGCTGGTCTGCATCGCCCAGGCGCGCACGTTCCGCGCCGGCGATGACAGTCATGAAGCGCGGCGACAGTCCCCGCCGTCACGGAACCTGCGCGGAGGATGGGCATGCAGACCAGCCAGCTCCAGCACATCGTTGTGTTCGCGATCGAGCTCGTCGTTCGGGTCAAGCCCGTGGTCGAGAGGTGCGACAGGGCCCTCGCCGACCAGCTGCGTCGCTCGATCAACAGCGTCGTCCTCAACCTCGCGGAGGCCACCGGGAGCGACGGCGGCAACCGTCGAGCGCGGCTCTCGACAGCGCGTGGTTCCGTGTACGAGAGCCGCGCCGCGATCCAGCTCGCTCGAGCCTGGGGGTACGTCACACCCGACGACGCACAGCGACTCGACCACGACCTCGACAGGCTCGCCGCCAGGATCTTCGGCGTCGCGCGAACCTGGCCCGAGCCCGTCCGAGCCCGTCCCCCGAACCCGAACCCGAACCCGAACCCGAACCCGAACCCGAACCCGAGCCCGAGCCCCGAGCCCCGAGCCCGTCTCCCGAGCCCGTCTCCCGAGCCCGCGAGCCCGTCTCTCGAGCCCGAGCCCGTCCTCCGAGCCCGGGCCCGTCCCCCGACAGTCAGCCCGCGGCGCCCTCCACGCCTCCGCGCGGCGCGCGCAAGAGTGCCAACCACCGCCGCGCACACCCGCCGAGCACCAGCGCGACACACACCAGCAGCGTGCACGTGACCGCGGCGTTCACTCTCCCCACCGTCGCGGTCGCGGCGACGCGCGTCATCGGCAGGTAGAGCGTGCGCACGGCCTGGACGCCGGCGGCGACGGTGGTCGTCCCGACGAAGGCCATCGGCGCGAGCGTGACGAGCGCGTACGCGGGCGGGCGGCCGCTCTTCAGGATGAGCGTGGTGCCCACCGCGAGCGCGATGATCGCGAGCAGCTGGTTGGCCACGCCGAACATGGGCCAGATCGTCGAGATCGACCCCGTGAGGATGAAGTAGCTCCACCCGACGACGATCGCGAGCGTCGACAGGAGCGACGCTGGCGCCCACGTCGTGTCGGCGAACCTCGGCCACGCGCGGCCGACGAACTCCTGCACGAGGAACCTCCCGATGCGCGTGCCCGTGTCGATCGTCGTCAGCACGAACAGCGCCTCGAACATGATCGCGAAGTGGTACCAGTACGCGAGCAGCGCCTTCATGCCGGGCAGCCCAGAGAACACGCGCGCCATGCCGATCGCGAGGCTCACCGCGCCGCCCGTGCGCGCCGCGACGACCTCGCCCGCGTCGCGCGTCAGCCCCGGCAGATCGACCACCTTGACGCCCATCCGCAAGAAGTCGGCCTCGGAGAGCGCCGTCGCGTCCCTCGCGTCGGGATCGACGCCGTAGCCGAGCCGCGCGAGCGCGCGGTTCGACAGGTGCAGCGCGGCCGAGGCCCGGAGCGTCTCGGACCGCGCCGCCAGCGTCGTCACGGACGCCCCCGGCGGGAGCCCGAGCGCGGCCCTGTCCTTCGCGGTGAGCACGCCCGGCTCGTCCAGGAGGGCGAGCTCGTCGAGGCTCCGCGCGAGCCCGCTGCCCCCCGGCGCGGCGACGACGGCGACGCGCGGATCGGTGTTGATGGCGAAATAGTCGGCGGGGGGCAGGCTGGCGGCGGCGACGAGCGCGGTGATGCCGACGAGCCCCTCCATCAGCATCGCGCCGTACCCGATGGTGCGACAGTCGAGCTCGCTCTTGATCATCTTCGGCGTGGTCCCGCTCGAGACGAGCGCGTGGAACCCGCTGATGGCCCCGCAGGCGATGGTGATGAACATGAAGGGGAACAGCGTGCCCGGCACGACGCGCGGGAACACGTCGCCGCCGATCGTGATCGCCCGCTCGGACGCCTCCGTGACGAGCGGCATCTCGACGCGCGGGTTGACGACGACGAGCCCGACGACGAGGAGCAGGATGGTGCCGATCTTCAGGTAACTGGACAAATAGTCGCGCGGGCATAGCAGCATCCACACGGGCAGGACGCTCGCGACGAACCCGTAGGCCGCGATGGCGAGCGTGAGCGTGGTCTTCGAGAGGCGCAGCGACTCGCCGAGCGCGCCGTCGTGCACCCACTTGCCCGCGACCAGCGCGACGAGCAACAGGAAGACCCCCGCCACCGTCGCCTCGCGGATGCCGCGGTCCGAGCCGCCGCGGACGTGGTGGATGAAGAGCCCCATCCCGAGCGCGATGGGCACCGACGCGCCGATCGTGAACACCCCCCACGCGGACTCGGCGAGCGCCTCGACGACGACGCGGCCGAGCCCGGCGAGCGCGACGACGACGATGAAGAGGATGGCGACGCCGGTGATCGTGCCGAGGAAGGGGCCGAGCTCCTCCCGCGCGATCTCGGCGAGGCTGCGGCCGTCGTGGCGCACGGAGCCGACGAGGATGACGAAATCCTGCACGGCCCCCGCGATCACGACACCGAACAAGATCCACACGTAGCCAGGCAAGAACCCGAACTGGGCTGCGAGCACCGGCCCGATGAGGGGGCCCGCGCCCGTGATCGCGGCGAAGTGGTGCCCGAACAGCACCCACTTGTTGGTCGGGTGGAAGTTCTGCCCGTCGTCGAGCCTGCACGCGGGCGTCACCGCCGAGGGATCGAGCGCGAGCACCTTCGCGGCGAGGAAGGCGGAGTACGTGCGGTACCCGAGGGCGAGGACCGAGAGCGCGACGAGCATCCACCAGACGGCGTGCATGCGACGTTAGGTACATCGAAACCGCCCCTCGCGGCGGGCGCTCTCGCTGCGAGGATCAGGCCGCGGGCGCGGCGGGGGGGCGCGGCTGGAAGCGCGCCTGGAAGAACCGCAGGTACCGGGGCTCGTAGACCATGTCGAGACCCGTCACCTCCTCGCGCCTGTCCCACACGCGACAGATCGACTCGATGAGCACGTCGCAGTGGGCCTGCGTGTAGACGCGCCGGGGGAAGGTGAGCCGCACCAGCTCCAGCTTCGGCTGGTGCTCGTGCCCCGTCGACGGATCGCGCCCGGCCGACACCATGCCGCGCTCCATCGCGCGGATCCCCGACTCGAGGTACAGCTCCGCCGCCAGCGACTGCGCCGGGTACGCCTTCTGCGGCAGGTGCGGCAGGAACCTCGCCGCGTCGAGGAACACCGCGTGGCCGCCCGTCGGCTGCACGATCGGGATGCCCTCGGCGAGGAGCGCGTCGGCGACGTAGTGCACCTGCCCGATGCGCGCCGTCATGTGCTCCTCGGCGCGCGCCTCGTCGATGCCGATCGCCATCGCCTCCATGTCGCGCCCCGCGAGGCCGCCGTACGTGTGCAGGCCCTCGTAGACGACGACCATGTTGCGCGCCTCCTCGAACGAGGCGTCGTCGTTCAGCGCGAGGAACCCCCCGATGTTGACGAGCAGATCCTTCTTCGCGCTCATCGTGCACGCGTCGGTGAGCGCGCACGTCTCGCGGAGGATGTCCGCGATCGACTGTCCCGCCCGCCCCGGCTCGCGCCGCTGGATGAACCACGCGTTCTCGATGGCGCGGGTCGCGTCGAGCACGACCTTGATCCCGTGCCGCTGGCAGAGCTCGCGCGTGGCGCGGAGGTTCTCGAGCGAGATCGGCTGCCCCCCCGCCATGTTGACCGTCGCCGCGACCGAGACGTACGGCACGCGCGCCGCGCCCACCTCGGCGATCAGCGCCTCGAGCTTCGCGAGATCCACGTTGCCCTTGAAGGGGTGCAGGCTCGTCGCGTCGTGCGCCTCGTCGATGATGACGTCGACGAAGGTCGCGCCGGCCAGCTCCTGGTGCAGGCGCGTCGTCGTGAAGTACATGTTGCCGGGCACGCGGTCGCCGGGGCGGATCCACAGGCGCGACAGGAGGTGCTCCGCGCCGCGCCCCTGGTGCGTCGGCACGAGGTGGCGGTAGCCGTACGCCTCGCGCACCTTCGCCTCGAGCCGGTAGTAGTTGGCGCTGCCGGCGTAGGCCTCGTCGCCGAGCATCATGCCTGCCCACTGGCGATCGCTCATCGCGTTGGTGCCGCTGTCGGTGAGCAGATCGAGGTACACGTCCTCGCTGTGGAGGAGGAACGTGTTGTACCCGGCCTCGGCGAGCGCGGCCTCGCGCGCCTCGCGCGTCGTCACGCGCAGCGGCTCGACCATCTTGATCTTGAACGGCTCGGCCCAGGCCCGCTTCTCTCGCGTCCGCATCGTGGCGGCGCGGGTCGCACCGCGGCCCGGCTGCCACCATGACAGATGTCAGCGGCTCCGCTCGCCGCTCGGCGTCGTCTGCCGCGCGAACACCCGCCGCACCGACGAGGTGACGTCTCGCGCGGCCGCGCGCGCCGCCGGCGTGGTGAACACCGCCGCGGCGTGACCGGCGAGCGTGCGCTTGCCCATCGGCACCGTGAAGGCCGCGAGCAGCGCCAGCGCGACGACGACGAACTCCACCGCGACGGACGCGAGCTTGCGCACTCGCCCGCGAGGCTACCGAGCGGCCGCGGCGGGGGCCAAATGGCTTGCGCCCTGGGGGGACGTTCCCTAATCGTCTCGCCACCTCCGTGTCAGATGATCAGCTCTCCGCGCCGCTCGACGACGCGACCACCCCGCCGACCTTCGACGTGCTGCCGCTCTCGCAGGAGACGCGCGAGGCGCTGGCGAAGATGGGCTACGTGCACCCGACCCCCGTACAGCGGTCGGTCTTCGAGCCCGCGAGCCGCGGCAAGGACCTCGTGGTGCAGGCGCGCACGGGCACGGGCAAGACGACGGCCTTCGGCCTGCCGCTCGTCGACTCGATCATCCGCCGCAGCCAGAAGACCGTGCAGGCGCTCGTCCTGTGCCCGACCCGCGAGCTCGCGCTGCAGGTCTCGCGCGAGGTCGAGCGGCTGGGCAGCGGGCGCGACGTGAAGGCCGTCGCCGTCTACGGCGGCGCGCCGATGGGCAAGCAGATCGACGACATCGCGGCGGGCGCGCAGCTCGTCGTCGGCACGCCGGGGCGCGTGCTCGACCACCTGCGCCGCGGCACGCTGAACCCGTCCGACGTGCGCGCGCTCGTGCTCGACGAGGCCGACGAGATGCTGTCGATGGGCTTCGAGCGCGAGCTGACGGCCATCCTCGACACCCTGCCGAAGGCGCGCCAGACGCTGCTCTTCTCGGCGACCTTGCCGCCCGACATCGAGCGGATGGCGCGCGAGCGGCTGAAGCAGCCGGAGTTCATCACGCTGTCGTCCGACTCGGTCGGCGCGCTCAGCATCGATCACTTCGTCTACTTCATCACGGGCGACAAGGCGGGCGCGCTCGTCAAGATCATCGAGACCGAGAACCCCGAGAGCGCGGTGCTCTTCTGCAACACCAAGGTCGAGACGGAGGCCATCGCGCTCGCCCTCTCGCGCGCCGGGTACGACGCCGACTGGCTGAACGGCGACATGGAGCAGAAGGAGCGCGAGCAGGTGATGTCCCGCACGCGCGAGGGGAAGCTGAGGTTCCTCGTCGCGACCGACGTCGCAGCGCGCGGCATCGACATCTCGCACCTCACGCACGTCATCAACGTCGACCTCCCGGAGCAGGCCGAGTCGTACGTGCACCGCACGGGCCGCACGGGCCGCGCGGGGCGCACCGGCACCGCGATCAGCCTCGTCTCGCCGAAGGACATCGGCGCGCTGTACATGCTCCGGCTGACCTACAAGATCCGCCCGGTCGAGCGGCAGATGCCGAGCGCGGGCGAGCTGAAGACGCGCGCCGAGGCCGATCTCGTGAACCTGCTCGTCGAGGCCTTCGGGGGCGAGCCGCACCCGGACGACCTCGCGCTCGCGCGGCGGATGCTGACGCACGATCGCGCCGAGGCCGTCGTCGCGGGCCTCCTGCGCGCGCACCTCGGCGATCGCCCGAAGGCCGTCGAGCAGGCGAGCGCCGCTCGGCGCGCGAAGAACCCTCCCCGCCCGCGTCGCGAGCCGACCCCCGCCGAGGCCCCCGCTGCCGACGCGCACGCCGCCGCTCCCGCTGCGGACGCGGTCCCGCGGGAAGACCGCCCGCGGCGCGAGGATCGCCCGCGGCGCGACGACCGCGCGCGCGAGGATCGCCCGCGCGACGACCGCCCGCGCCGCGAAGAGCGCCCCCGCGAGGATCGCCCCCGCGAGGATCGCCCGCGCCACGACGATCGCCCCCGCGGCGATCGCCCGCGCCGCGAGGACCGTCCTCACCGCGAGGACCGCCCGCGCCGCGACGAGCCGATCACGTTCGGCTACTCGGTGTCGGACGCGCCCGCCACGGCGACGAAGCCCGAGGTCGCCGCGAGGCCCGAGGTCGCCGCGAAGCCCGAGGTCGCCGCGAAGCCCGAGGTCGCCGCGAAGCCCGAGCCGCGTCCCACGCGCGCGGCGGATCTCGCCGAGTGGACGCCCCCCGAGGAGGACGGCGACGATCAGCCGATCATGGTGAAGGGCGCCGAGGCGCGCCCCACGCCCGAAGAGGAGCGAGACTTCAGCGTCGTGTTCGTCGACGTCGGTCGCCGCGAGGGGCTGCGCGCGCCCGACCTTCAACGGCTGTTGAAGGAGCTCGCGGGCGTCGAGCGCGAGGAGACGGGGCGCATCCGCGTCCGCGACCGTCACAGCCTCCTCGCGGTCAAGCGAGAGCTCGCCGACAAGGTCATCGCGTCGTTCAACGGCGCCGAGATTGGCGGTCGCGTCGCGAAGGCCGAGCTGTCGCGGCAGAGCCACGCGCCCGAGGCGACGGGGGCCTGACGGTGAGCGCGCGCGATCTGCTCCTCGAGATCGGCGTCGAGGAGCTGCCGTCGTCCTACGTGGAGGGCGCGCTCGCCGCGCTGCCCGCGCTCGCCGACAAGAAGCTCGCCGCGCTGCGCCTGCCGCACGCCGGCCTCCGCGCGAAGGGGACGCCGCGCCGCCTGTCGCTGTTCGTCGACGGCCTCGCGGCGCGCCAGCGCGATCTCGACGAGGAGGTGCTCGGGCCCTCCGCGGCGGTGGCGCTCGACAAGGAGGGCGCGCCCACGAAGGCCGCGGAGGCGTTCGCGAAGAAGCTCGGCGTCCCCGTCGGCGAGCTGCGGCGGGTCGAGACGCCGAAGGGCGCGTACGTCGCCGGCACCCGGCGCGAGGCGGGACGAGAGGCCGTCGAGCTGCTCCCCGAGGTGCTGCGCCAGACGATCGCGGAGCTGCCGTTTCGCAAGTCGATGCGCTGGGCGAGCTACGACGACGCGTTCGGGCGGCCGGTGCGGTGGCTCGTCGCGCTCTACGGAGGCGAGATCGTCGACGTCGCGTTCGCGGGCCAGCGCGCGGGGCGCACGACGTACGGCCACAGGTTCCTGGCGCCTGGCGCGATCGAGCTCGCGTCGCCCGGCGAGTACGAGGCTCGGCTCGGCGAGGCGCACGTCGTCGTCGACCCGGACACGCGCCGCGAGCGGATGCTGCGCGAGCTGCACGCGGCCGCGGCGCGCGCGGGCGGCGCGCTCATCGAGGACGAGTTCCTGGTGGGCGAGAACCTCTCGCTCGTCGAGGAGCCGCACGTCGTCACGGGCTCGTTCGAGCGGCGGTTCCTCGAGCTGCCGGAGGAGGTCATCCTCGAGGTCGCGCGCGGTCACCAGCGCTACTTCGGCGTGCGCGCGCCCTCCGGCGAGCTCCTGCCCTGCTACCTCGCCGTCGTCGGCACGGCGCTGCGCCCCGATCTCATCGCGAAGGGCAACGATCGCGTGATGCGGGCGCGCCTGTCCGACGCGCGCTTCTTCCTCGACGAGGACCGCAAGGTGGGCCTCGCGGCGCGCCGGCCGAAGCTCGACGGCATCGTGTTCCACCACCGCCTCGGCACCGTGGGCGAGAAGGTCACGCGCGTCGTCGCGCTCACCTCGGCGCTCGCCGACGCGCTCGGGCTCGACGCCGACACGGCGGGGCGCGCGGCGCAGGCCGCGGCGCTCGCGAAGTGCGATCTCGTCTCGCTGATGGTGGGCGAGTTCCCGGAGCTGCAGGGCGTGATGGGGCGCGCGTACGCGCGGGCCGAGGGAGAAGACCCGCGCGTCGCCGCCGCGATCGCCGAGCACTACCTGCCGCGTGGCGCCGCCGACGCCCCCGCCACGGCCGTGGAGGGCGCGCTCGTCGGGCTCGCGGACCGCGTCGACACGCTCGTCGGCTGCTTCGCGATCGGCCTGTCACCGACGGGCGCGGCCGATCCGTTCGCGCTGCGCCGCGCGTGCCTCGGGGCGCTGCGCACGCTGCTCGCGCAGGGCTGGGGCCTCTCGGTCCGACAGCTCGTCGGGCTCGCGTACCCTGCGTTCGCCGAGAAGAAGCTCGAGCTCGACGCGGCGGCGACCGAGGCGAAGCTCGTCACGTTCTTCCGCGACAGGCTGCGCAACCTGCTCGCGGGGGAGCTGCCCGCGGACGTCGTCGACGCGTGCCTCGCCGCCGTCGAGGATCGCCCGCTCGACGCCCGCGCCCGCGCGCTCGCGCTCGCGCACCTCGACGCGTCGGTGCGAGAGAAGGCGGGCGAGGTGTTCAAGCGGGTCACGAACATCGCGAAGGATGCGCCCGCGGGCGACGCCGCCTCTCCTGCGACGCTCGCCGCCGCGAGCCCCGACGAGGCCGCCGCCGAGCTCGCGCTCTTCACGGCGATCGCCGCGACGCGCGCGGCCCTGTGCGACGCCGTGGGCGCCAGCGACTACCCGCGCGCCTTCGGCCAGATCGCGGCGCTCTCGCCCGTCCTCGACGAGTTCTTCACGAAGGTGTTCGTGATGGCGGACGACGCGGCCGCGCGCGACAACCGCAAGAGGATGCTGCGTGAGGTTCGTGATCTAGCGAGCGAGCTCGCGCACTTGCAGGTGCTCGGCGGCTGACGACGAGCCCGGCTACGGATCGAAGCAGCAGCGGAACCCCACGGCCTGGTCCGCGCGATCCCGCCGGCGCTTCATCGACGCGCTCGGCGGCTTCCCGTCCTTCTCGGAGTCGCACGCCGCGGATGGGTAGAGGGTGTTCGTCGAGTTGAAGTCACCGCCGCGCACCGAGCACATGTCGCTCGCGCTCGACGCGCCGGAGCACGAGTCCTCCCAGTCGGCGACGTTCCCGGACATGTCGAAGAGCCCCGGGACGCTGCCCTCGCAGTCGGCGTAGAGCCCTGCCTTGGCCGTGTTCGACATCCCCAGGAGCGTGTTGCACGCGATGCCGCTGAAGGTGTTGGAGTACGGGTAGCGCTGCGTTCCCTGCGCCGAGCACGCGTTGTACCACTGGCTCTGGGAGGCGTCGGCGAACGCGCTCACGGGCAGCGGTCCGGCGCCGACCGCGCCGCACAGTCGCTTGCCCGTCCAGCGACAGAACGCCTCCGCGTCGCACCAGTCGACGCACCGCACGGGGTAGGTGGCGCGGGTGGCGGGGGTGTAGTCGGTCGCGTCGCAGCCCGTCCCCCCGTCGGTGGTGGAGGGGACGAAGGTGGAGTTCCCGCTGCAGCCCGGGTGGGTGTTGGTGCCCTCGCCGGACTGGAGGAACGCCGCGTAGTGGACCTGCAGCACCTCGGTCGAGTCGATGCAGTACGTGGCGCCGCCCGCCGTCGAGACCTCCACCATCTTGGGACCTGGGAGATCAGGGCAGAGCGGGCCTCCCGCGCTCCCCGCCGTCCCCCCGGAGCCCGCGTCGCCGCCCGCGCCCGCGTTCCCCGCGTCGCCCCCGCCTGCGCCACCGCTGCCTGCCGGTGATCCGCCGCTGCCTGCCGGTGATCCGCCGCTGCCCGCCGGTGATCCGCCGCTGCCAGCCGGTGATCCGCCGCTGCCAGCCGGTGATCCGCCGCTGCCTGCCGGTGATCCGCCGCTGCCTGCTGGTGATCCGCCGCTGCCAGCCGATGCTCCGCCGCTGCCTGCCGGTGATCCGCCGCTGCCAGCCGATGCTCCGCTGCTGCCAGCGGATGCTCCGCTGCTGCCAGCCGATGCTCCGCTGCTGCCTGCGGAGGATCCGCTCGCGCCGGAGCTGCCGCCCATCGTTGCGCCGGCGCTACCCCCCGACGAGCCGGCGGAGCCGCCGCTCGCGCCGGAATTTCCAGAGGATCCCGCCAGCCCTGCCGATCCCGCCGCGCCTCCTTGGCCGCCCGCGCCGCTCGTCGTTGCGCCGGCGCTACCCCCGGATCCGCCGGCGCTCGCGCCGCCCTTGCCCGCGCCTCCCGTGGACGCGCCGGCCGCCCCCGCGCCTCCCGTGGCGTCGAGCGTGTAGCCATCGAAGGAGACCGCGCAGCCGGCGCCGAGGAGCGCCAGCGAGAGCGCGGTCGCGCGGAGCCGCGGCGTCGAAGCCATGCCGCGCACGGTATCCGATTTCGGTCGATGGCGCGCCGTGGTTGGGTCGGCGCGATGCCGCTCCTGGTCGCGACCGGACTCGTGAAGGCGTACGGGGCGCACACGGTGCTCGGCGGGGTCGACTTCCGCGTGCACACCGGCGAGCGCGTCGGGCTCGTCGGCACGAACGGCTCCGGCAAGTCGACGCTCGTGCGGCTGCTCGTCGGAGAGGAGCAGCCCGACGCCGGAACGATCGCGCGCCGCCGCGACGCGACGCTGGGCCACCTCGCGCAGGTGCCGACGTTCGACGGCGATCCGACGGCGCGCGAGGCCGTGGTCGCGGGGCTCGCCGCGTGGTCGGCGGCGCTCGAGCGGCACGAGGCCCTCGGCGACGCGCTCGCCCGCGGCGACGGTGACCACGATCGCCTGCTGGACGAGCAGGCGTCGGCGGCCGCCGACGTCGAGCGGCTCGGCGGCTGGGATCGCGACCCGGAGATCGACGCGATGCTGGGGTTCCTCGGGCTCACGCGCCCCGACGCGCGCGTCTCCACGCTGTCGGGTGGCGAGCAGCGGCGCGTCGCGATTGCGCGCCTGTTCGTCGCGCGGCCCGACGTGCTCGTGCTCGACGAGCCGACGAACCACCTCGATCTCGACACCATCGACTGGCTCGAGGGCTACCTCGCCGAGGTCACGTCGGCGCTGGTGCTGGTCACCCACGATCGGTACCTGCTCGACCGCGTCGTGGCGCGGACGGTGGAGGTCGATCACGGCCGCGCGTACTCGTACGACGGCGGCTACGGCGAGTACCTCGAGGAGAAGGCGACCCGCCTCGCGCTCGCGGAGCGCACCGAGCAGAACCGCCAGAACTTCCTCCGCACCGAGATCGAGTGGCTGCGCCGCCAGCCGAAGGCGCGCTCGACGAAGCAGAAGGCCCGCATCCAGCGCGCCGAGTCGGCCAAGCGCGAGGCGCCGCCCCCCGAGGCTGGCCACGTCGAGCTCCGCGCGAACGTCTCCGGCAGCGGGCGCACGGTGCTCGAGGTCCGCGACCTCGGCCTCGAGCTCGGCGGGCGCGTGCTCGTGCGCGATCTCACGATGACCCTGCTGCAGGGGGAGCGGCTCGGCGTCGTCGGGCCGAGCGGCGCCGGCAAGACGACGCTCCTCCGCGCCCTGCTGGGTGAGATCGCGCCGACGCGCGGGCAGGTGGTGCCGGGGCGCGGGTTCAAGGTCGCGTACTTCGATCAGGCCCGCTCGGGGCTCGACGAGAAGAAGACGGTGTTCGAGAACGCGATCGGCGACGCGACGCGGGTGCAGCTCGGAGAGGCCGTGCTCGAGCCGAGATCGTACCTCGAGCGGTTCCTGTTCGACGGCGCGCGCCAGCGGCAGCCCGTCGGATCGCTCTCGGGCGGAGAGCGCGCCCGCGTCGCGCTCGCGAAGATCCTCCGCGAGCCGGCGAGCCTGCTCGTGCTCGACGAGCCGACGAACGATCTCGATCTGTCCACGCTCTCGGCGCTGGAGGCGATGCTCGTCGAGGGAGGGTCGACGGCGATCGTCGTGACGCACGATCGGTGGTTCCTCGATCGGGTCTCGACGGGCGTGCTCGTGCTGCCGGGTGACGGCAGCGCCATCCGCGACGCCTCCGGCGGGGAGGCCTACGTGAGGGCGCGCGACAGCTTGAAGCGGCGGCTCGCGGAGGACGCGGCGCGGGCGCGCGCGCCGAAGCTCGCCGAGCGGCGCCCCTCGCGGCCCGCGTTCGGCGCGAGGGAGCGCGCGCGGCTCGACGACGTCATCGGCGAGCTCGGCGACGCCGAGGCGACGGTGGCCGCGCTGCTCGACCGCCTCGGAGACCCGGCGGTGTACTCGGACGGAGACGCGGTCAAGCGCGTGCATGCGGAGCTCGACGCCGCCCGCGCCGAGGTGTCCGAGCTGACGACGGAGTGGGAGGCGCTCGAGGCGCTCGCCGCCCTCGGCTAGTACCTCGCGACGTCAGAGCGTGCGCGGCCCTGTGTTCTTGCGCAGATCGCGGAGCGCGATCGCGAGGTTGTCCTCCGCGGCCGCCTGCTCCGCGGCGGCGCCGGGCACGGGCGCGGCGAGCGCGGCGCGGTAGTGCGCGACGGCCTTGTCGAGGTTGTCCCCGCGCGCGCCGGCGCGGCGCCGCTGGTACGCGAGGCCGAGGTGGTAGTGGCTCCGCACGGCGTCGGCGCCCGAGGGATCGAGCACCACGAGCGACGCGTCGAAGAGCTGGATGGCCTCGTCGATCTTGGCGGGGTCCGACGCGCCGGCGATGACACAGGAGACGCCCACTCCCTGCTGCGCGAGCGCCCACGCGACCGTGCCGGGCGAGAGCGCCTCGGCCGCGCGCTCGAACGCGAGCTCCGCCTCGCCGGCGGACGTCCCGCGGCGCGCGCGCAGCGCCGTGCCGAGCGCGAGCTGCAGCTCGCCCCACAGCTCGCGATCGTCGTCCCGCGCAGTCTGGCGGACCGCGCGGCCGACGACGAACACCGCGCGATCGACGTCCTCTCGCTTCGCCGCCCCCCCGCGCCGCACGAGCAGCCCCGCGAGCGAGAGCGCGAGGCGCGCGAGCTCCCTCGGCGGGGCCTTGCCATCGAGCATCGTGAGCGTCCCGTCGAGCACCTGTACGGCCTCCTTGTGGCCCGCAGGCCCGGACGCCGCGAGCACCTCCGCGAGCTCCCTCGACAGCGCCGCGCGCGGGCCAGGCGGCAGCCCCGGCGCGAGGCGGCGCGCCGCGACGGAGAGGAAGCCCACCGCCTCCACGACGTGCCCCGCCGCGCGCAGGCGCTCCGCGAGGAGGCACGCGGCGGGGACGGCGTCCGAGCGGGCCTCGGGCGTCGCGAGCCCCTCGAACGCGGTGATCCAGCCCTCCCGCGCCGTCGCCGTGAGCGCGCCCCAGCCCGACGTGAGCGCGTGATCGAGCGCGGCCGTGTCGCCTCGAGTCGCCGCGTCGAGCGCCGCGCGCGCCGCGACGTCGGGATCGAGGCCGGCCTCCCCCGGCGGCGGCGCCTGCGCCTCCTCGAGCGTCACGGCCGGCGGAGGATCGGGCGGCGCCGGTGAGCCCGCGGGAGGAGCGCGCCGCGCGAGGAGCTCATCGCACCGATCGATCGCGCGCGCGGCGTCTCCGCCCGTCGGCCCGACCGAGTTCGCGCGCACGAGCGCGGCGCGCGCGGCGCCCACCCGGCCCGCCGACAGCAGCAGCTCTCCGGCGGCGAGCCAGCTCCGCGCGAGCGACGGATCCTCCGAGGTGCGCCCGAGCGCCTTCAGCGTCGCGTCGAGGTACCGGACGAGCGAGTAGTCGGCGCCCTCGCGCACGCGCACGCGCACGCGCTCGAGCGGTCGGATCGCCACGCCCGTCGCGCAGACGAACCTCGCCGCGGCGACGTCGTCGGGCGCCGAAGGATCGTCGCTCCACCCGCCGCCGAACACGGCCTGCGCCAGCTGACCGAACGCGCTCCCCAGCATCAGCGCGGCCGCGCGCTCGCGCGCGGGGCCCAGCGCGTCGGCTGGGCGAGGCCGCGGATCGCGACCGAAGGAGGCGTCGAGCCACTCGTCGAGGAGCGCGAGCCCGCCGAGCGAGCCGTCGAGGGGCAGGCCCATCGCGGCCACGGCCTCGAGCGCGTCGGCGGCGAGCGACGCGTGATCGAGGTGCGTGCGCCTGCCGACCAGCGGCTCTCCCGCGCGCGACAGCGGGGCGCCGCAAGCGCACGCGAGGGCGCCGGGCTCCCCCGGTCTCGCGCAGTAGCGACAGCGAGCGGTCGACACGACCGCGCACGGTACGGGGCGTCCCCCGAGAACGAAAGTAAATGACGATGGTTCGCTCTCACTCGATGAGCACGCGGTCGGTCGGCCGCGCGCGGTAGAGCAGGCTGCGGAGCGGCGCCTCGGCCATGATGCCGTCCCAGGTGCGCCGGCGCGCGCGCTTCATCTGATCCGCGAGATCGAACGGGAACCCGGTCACCGGATCGACGCGCAGGACGAGGATGCCGTGCTGGTGGATGAGCCCGTCGCGCTTGCGCCCGTGGATGGCCACGACGTCGCCCGGCGCGAGCGCGCCGACCTCGAGGACGCCGCGCACGAACTCCGCGTAGCGCCCGAACGGCACGCGCTCGTCTCCGGTGAACCTCCGGACCTCGAACAGCTCGGGCGCCGCGCTCGCCCACGCCTCGAACGCCAGCACGCCGCGGCGGTTCTTCAGGCCGAGCGCGCCGAGGTCGAGCGCGCCCGGCGCCCGCTCCCGCGCCGTGTCGCCCCTCGACCGGTACCACGTGCCGGTCGCGCGCTCGAACGAGTCGACGATGAACTCCATGCACACCTCGGGCGGATGAGGCGCGCCGCGCGAGTCGAAGACCGGGTACACGCCGCCCTCCGCGACGAACGAGTCCGCGCCCCTCAGGTACGCGGCGTCCCAGAGCGGCCGACGCTGGCCGTCCTTCTCGGCGGTCTTCTCTCCGAGCGGGCGGTCGAACGGCAGCTCCTCCCGGATGGCGCGCTCCACCGCGCCCGTCAGCTTCGCCACGGCGAGGCGGCGGCCCTGCGTCGCCTGCTGGGCGGCGCGCAGCCGCGGGCCGGTCGCCTCGTCGACGCACACCACCGCGACCGCGGCGCCGTCGGTCGACAGGAGCGCCATCGCGCGCTCGCCCCCTGCCTCGAGCTCGGCGACGAGGTCGGGCCGGGAGCGCGTGAGGGGGCGCACGCGATCGAGCCCCTCGGCGGCCGCGAGCGCGGCGAGATCGAGGTGGAGCGGCGCGGCGAGCTCGGCGCGGTCGACCGCGACGCGATCGGCGAACCTGACCTCCGCGGTCTGCCCGTCCGCGTGGACGTACCGCGCGACGCCGCGCGTGACCTGGCGCGACAGCTCGTGCACCGTCGCCCCGCGCTGCAGGAACACCACCTGCTCGTCGAACAGCATCGGCAGCGTCAGCTCGGTCGTCAGCAGCCGCGCGTCGCCGGGCGTCTCGGCGAACAGGTAGCCCTCCCGCAGCGAGGCGGCGCGCAGCTCCCGCGGTCGACCTCGCAGGCGCCGGAGCGCGTCGGCGGGGCGCCCCGTCGCGGCCGCCGGCTCTCGCACGAACACGGCCGGCTCCCCTCGCGCGCGGCCCAGGATCTCCGCGCGCGCCAGGTCGAACGCGGAGTCGACCCACGGCGGCCGAGCGGCCCTCGCCGCCGCGATGCGCGCCGCACACGTGTCGGGTGGCGCAGGCGGTGGCGCCTCCGTGACCGCCGGGGCTCGCTCCCGCGGCGCCTCCCGCGCGCACGCGGGCAACGAGAAGCAGAGCGACCACGCGAGCGCAGACCACCGGGACAACGGCGCGAGGGTAGCGTGGCGGCGCTCGAGCACCCAGCCTGGACGCGGGCGCTCTGCGCGCCTCATCGGAGCGTGAGCCGTGCGCGGGCGCGGGAAGAACTCTTTGACTCGGGGCGTAGGCCGCCCCGATGATGTCGGCTCATCATGGGAGGACTCACATGCGCATGACTCAGCGCCTCGCGCCGCCGCTCTTCGCCGCGGCCTGCCTGCTCTCGCTCGCCTGCAACAAGCAGGACACCTCGTCGACCACGGGGGACGCGCCCACCGATCCGACGCGCCCCGCGGCGACCAACCCCACCACGACCAAGCTCCCGACCACCACGGTCGTGAAGCCCGTGGCCCCGACCGCGACGGTGCGGGTCGTCGGCGCGACGCCGCCTGGCGCGACGCCCAACGTCGCCACGCCCCCGCCCGCGACGCCGCCCCCGGCGACGCCCCCCGCAGCGACGCCCCCGGCGGCCACCCCGGCCGCCACGCAGACGACGGCGGTGACGGGGCGCGGCGTCCCCCCGCCCCCTGGCGGTCGCCCGAAACCCGGCACCAAGTGATCAGACACACCGAAGGAGCAGAACGATGAACGTCACCTCCAAGGCCCTCATGCTCGTCGCCGCCGGCATGGTCGCCGCGCTGTCGAGCAACGCATGCACCGTGAAGGAAGCCGACGGCGCGGCTGGCGCCGGCGGCGCGTCGGGCGCGAACAGCGCGGCCGGGTCGAGCGCCGCGGGCGCGGGCGGGTCCAGCGCGGGCGGCGCGAGCGCCGCGGGCGCGGGCGGCGCGGCCGCCAACCCGTGCGGCGACGTCCCGACGACGGGACAGTGCGTCGACAAGCAGACGATCCGCACCTGCCAGGTCTCCGAGGTCTCGGGCGCCGCGCCCAAGCTCATCGACGTGAAATGCTCTGCGCAGGCGCAGTGCTCGGTGGTGCAGGGCGCCGCGCGCTGCGTGCCGGTGGGCGACTGCTACAACGGCGACTCCAGGTGCAAGGACGCCACCACCGTCGAGGAGTGCCAGAACAACAAGTGGGTCGCGACCAGCTGCGGCGCCGCCAAGTGCTCGTCGAAGCCCGGCTTCCCGGCGTCGTGCGCGCAGCAGGAGGCGTCGAGCGGCATGACGCTGCGCGGCCACCTCGAGTACGAGTTCCGCAAGCCCAACGCCGCGCTGACCGACTTCAGCGCGGAGCTGTTCACCGAGGCCGCGGTCGACTTCTTCGTGACAGTGTACGAGGGCTCCGATCTGATCGGCGCCGGGCTCACGAGCCCGGGCGGCGGCGCGCAGAAGGCCGGCGACTGGGAGGTGCAGCTGTCGAAGGCCGTCACCCCGCAGAGCAACGTGTACTTCTGGCCGATGCTCTTCGACGACAGCGGCAACCCGCGCCTCGCCGTCGCGAAGGCCGAGAGCGACTCCGCCTCCGACCAGAAGTCCAACAACTACTGGTACTGGGGCACGCCGGCCTGCAACAGCGCCCCGTGCGGCGCCGACACCGGCACCTACACCATCCGCGAGAGCGAGGGCTCGGGCGCGGCGCACATCTACCAGTGGTTCGACTACTCGATCTTCCGCATGGCCGACCTGGTGCCCGGCGTGCAGCCGCTGACGGCCGCGGTGTTCTGGGAGGGCGGCATCGACGGCAAGGCCCCCATCAAGTTCGACTGCGGGAGCTGCTTCGCGCCGCCGCAGATGGGCGGCGCCAACGTCGTGTACGACGCCTCCTCGGGCGCGTCGGATCACTACGACGCCAGCCTCAACATCAGCGGCTCGTCCGCGTCGCCCCACCACTGGTCGCGCGCCACGATCAACCACGAGATCGGCCACTGGATCATGCAGAGCTACTCGCGCTCGCCGGGCGAGGGCGGCCCCCACTACGTCGACCAGGTGTCGAAGCCCGGCCTCGCCTACAGCGAGGGTTTCGCGTCGTTCCAGGGCCAGGCGACGGTGTCCAACAGCCCGTCCAGCAACGACTCGATCGGCTTCCGCAAGTCGAACGGCACGACGTTCTGGGTCGACATCGGCAAGGTCAGCTGGGACGGCGGATCGTTCGAGCTCCCCAACCCCAACGGCCCGCTCGACCAGGACATCAACGAGAACGTGGTCGCCAGCATGATGTGGTCGCTCTGGGCCGCCAACAACGCGTCGAAGCCCCAGGGCCTCGGCGACGGGCCGCTGTACAAGGTGCTGCCCAGCAAGCGCTTGCTCGACGGCCCCAACCGCGGCTACAGCAGGGTCGACTTCGTCGACTACCTGGACGCCCTCCGCTGCGGCAACCTCGCCACGGCGGCGCAGGTGACCGCGGTGACGAGCGACCTCAAGTTCCCTTACGACAACCAGCCGAAGTGCCCCTGAGCCTCGGAGAGGATATCCCCATGCGCGTTTCCAAGTGGTTCTTCCTGCCTCTCGCCCTCTCGGCGGTCGGTTGCGTCGGTCGTGACAAGGCCGAGTCGTCTCCGTCGGCCACTCCGCAGGCCGCCGCGCCCACGGCGCAGCCGCAGCCGACCGCGGCCGAGGCGCCGCCGAAGCCCGCGGGCACCGATCTCGAGAAGTCGACCGAGGCCCAGCCGCCGTTCGTCCTGACGCTGAAGGGCCCGGACAAGGTGCCGGACGCGGGCGACTTCGAGGTGATCGCCAAGATCGACGCGCGCGTGGCGCTGTCCACGCCGGCGACGCTGGTCGTCACGCTGCCGGGCGGCGCGAAGCTCGTCTCCGGCAAGGATCGCGAGGCGCTCCCGAGCATCGCCGCCGGCGAGACGCTCCGCACCTTCAAGTTCTCGGTGACGAAGATGGACGGGCCGATCAAGATCGCCCTCGACATGCGCGATCCGGCCGGCGCGCGCGGCGCGCACGCGGAGCGGATCTTCCCCGAGACGTCGCCGTCGATGGGCATCACGGGCGCGCCCGCGAAGACGACCCGGGCGGTGCCGCCGCCGCCGGTCTCGCGCCCCGGCGCCCCCGCGCGCTGATTCGCGCTGATCCGCCCCCGCGCGGCGCGCTCGGGCACGTCGCGCGCGGGGCTTGGTGCGCCGCGCGAGCGGGCGTAAGCATCACGCATGGCCGCCGCGCCCACGTTCCGAGACTTCGCGTCCCAGATCTTCGCCGGCGATCTCGCCGGCGCGTCCAGCACGCTCGAGGTGCTGCTCGCGCTCTCTCCGGCCGAGGCGCGCGTCGCCGCGGCCGTGTTCCGCGACAAGGCGGCCGATCCCGCGTTTCTTCCGCGCGCGATGTCGCTGCGCACCGCCGTCGAGGGCTCGGACGACGCGGCCGTCGCGGCGCTGCTCACCGACTGCTTCGGGCTCGACGACGCCGGCGCGCGCGCCGCAGTCCTGGCGCTCCGCGCGCGCTACGGCTGACAGCCACCGCCGAGGCTCGATTGTATCGAGCTAGGCCCCTCAGATGCGTCCGCGGACGTCCATCGGCGTCCGCGGACGCCTCACCGACGCGAGATCCAGCGCGAGATCCAGCGTCAAGACCGGGCGCCCGCGCTGGTGGCACAGTCGCTGCTTGGCGTCGCGGCATGGCAGGACCGTCGACCTCGCCACGTGACCTCCGCGTCCGTGGCGTCAGCGTGCAAGTGGGGAGAGGGGCGGTGGCCGCGTCGCTCGCGACAGCGTCGCTGTGCGCTTGCGCGACCACGCCGTTCAGCACCCCGCAGCGCCCGTCGGTGGCGGAGCTGCGCGCGGTCGCCCCGCGCGCCCCCGAACCTCACGCGAAGGCCGAGGCGACCGCGGAGTCCAGGTGGGCATCGAACGACAGGAGCGCGAAGGCTCCGCTTCGCAAGAAGCTCGTCGGGGTGTTCGTCGCGGGCAACCAGTCCGACGCGCTCACCGCTCGTCTCCTCGTGGGGCTGATGGGCAAGGGGTTCACTCATCTCTCGGACCTGTCCGCGGCCCCAGCGATCACGGCGGAGATCACTCGGACGTCGGGCGGGGGCTTGACCAAGCTCGCGAGCACGCTCGACCAGCTGCTCGCGGTCGCCTCACCCGTCCGCGCGGAGTACGTCCTGCTCGTTCGCTTTGCCTCCCTGCCGGCGACAGGCCCGGGGCAGCTCGTCCGGTTCGAGCTGGCAAGAGAGGACGGCGCCGCCTACGCGGCTGCGCACAAATCTTACATCGACACGATCAAGGGCCACCTCGCCGCCGTCGACAAGGCCGAGGCGGAGTACGAGGCCGCCTTCGCGACGGCCCGCGCCGAGTACGAGGCCAAGAAGGGCGGCTACCAGTCGTTCCCGACGAAGACCGCGGGGCAGGTCGCGCTCGAGGAGCGAGAGGTGGTTCGACAGCAACTGTCAGTGATGAGAGAGGCAGGAAAGAAGGCCATGAGTGAGCCAGTGACCCCGGAGGCGTTGCAGCGGGAGGTCGACGCGCGGACGGAGCAGCGAGCGGCGCCGTCCCGGGTGGTCGGTACGGCGACGCTGGTCGAGGCGGCGTCGAGCCGCGTCGCCTGGCTGGCGATGAACGAGAGCGCCTCCGCGGACCCGGAGGCCCTCGTCGTCAAGATGCTGGACCAGCTGCCCGCGGTGCTGCCGTGAGGGCGCCGCTGCCCTACCTCTCGCCGGCGCTCGCCCTGGTGCTGGTAACGGGGTGCGCGTCCAAGCCCGCGAAGGCTCCCACGCGCACGCTCCCGGAGATCCCCAGCGTCACGGCCCCGACCCCGCCGGAGGCGCGGCCCGCGACGCCCCCCACGCCGCCCCAGCCGTCCGTGGAGCTCCGCGCTCACAAGTCCCGAGAGGTCCCGGACCTCAGGGGCAAGCTGGTGGCGCTGCCCCACGTCGCGAGCGACTGGCTGGGGGAGCGGTTCGACCACGACCTGACAGTGTACTTCGTCGACAAGGGTGTCTCCAGGCTCCTGCCCGGCGCGGCGCTCGCCGTCGTGGGCGGGGTCCTCGACCGACAGGAGGGCGCCGCGTCCAAGTCTGGCGTCAAGCTGACGGCCCCGCTCGCCTCGCTGAGCCTGGTGTCGCGCGCGAGCGGCGCCGACTACGTCCTCTACGGCAAGCTCGGCCCGGAGGGCGGGGGGCCGCAGGGGATGGAGCTGCCCTATCAGATCGCCCCGGAGGAGCTGAAGGCGTACACGCAGGCGTACGGCGCCTACGTCGCGACGCTCGACCGGGCGATCCGTGACACCCGCTCGGCCTGTGAGGGCGCCGACGTCGCGCCCTCCAGTGACGAGAAGGGCGTCGAGGCCGTGCTCGCGTCGATGCGCGCCCAGCAGTTCGCGTCTCGGTGCCAACTGAACCTCGCGACGATGGATGCCAAGCGAAGGGCGGCCCGCGCGCCCGAGGCGCTCGTCGAGGCGGCGAAGAAGCAGACCACGCGGTTCGAGCCGTTCTCGACCCGCCTCGGCGGCACGCTCCGCCTCCTCGACGGCAAGACCGACGAGCTCATCTGGATCGGGATCGTGACGGTCACCGCGCCGGACGGGGACGCCGCCTCGGCGCTGCTCGCGAGGCGCGTCATCGACGAGCTGTCGAAGGGGTGGCCCGCCGAGCCCGCGGCGCCGGAGCCGCCCCCGAAGGCGAAGACGTCGCGCTGACGGGCACCGATAGATCGGGCGACGTAGCTGCCGCCCATGGGAAGGTGCGGGAAGGTGCGATTGTCGATTGGCGTTGTTGGGAATGTGGTAACGCGCACCTCATGAAGCGGGCTCTCGCGGCGGCAGCGCTGCTCGGCTGTACGGGGTCTCTCGGTTGTCTCTCGTTCAAGCACGTGGGGGATCACGAAGGGAGATATCGTCAAGAGTTGTGGATCGCGCGCTGATCAAGCGGCGGCCTCCTCGGGGTGCTTCTTGGTCTTCCTCTGCGGCTTGACGGCGGTGGCCCCGGGGGCGACGTCGTCGCGCTCGACGCGAACGCCGTCGACGAACCGGACGCCGGCGCGCACGAGCAGCAGGAGCTGGTGCCCGTTCAGGCGCGTCCAGGTTGCCTCGGCGAGGAGCAGCAGGCGGTACGCCATGGGTGGATATCCAGCGTGGGCACTGTCATGGCGCGGAATCGCGGCCAAACTCAGACGTGCGAAAAGTGTTGGGGCCCTCGTGGCGGAGATCTTCTCTCTCCCGCCACGGACTGCGCGTCTGGCGCTCGACAAGAATCGAGGATTGTTCCTTGCGTCAACCCCGCC
>JADLFU010000235.1 GCA_020849655.1 Polyangiaceae bacterium
GGGTCGCGATGACGACGTCGCCGAGCGTGATGTCATCGGATGGCAGCCCCGCCGCGATACCGACGACCACGAGCATCGTCGGCTGAAGGTCGTCGATCAGATCGCGCGCGGCGTTCTGCGCCTCGCCATTGCCTTGCTCGACTTGGCGCAGGATCGCGAGGTGGTAGCGCTCTCCGTCGACCGTCTCCGCGGTCCGCAACGTGTACTCCCGCTCCCGGCCGCGATGGACGCCCGCGCCCTTGGGAAACGCGTCGAGCACCGCGCGGAACTCGTCGTCGCGGATCGTCAGGATCCCGATGTCGATGAGGGGCGGGCTGGCGGGCATGGGGGACCGTCGATCTTCCGCAATACTGAACGCCTGTCAAGATGACGGCACCACCCGCCTTTCAGCGTTCCCCCGCATCCTGCCGCAGGGTCTTCTCGTCGCAATCCAGCGCCTTCGCCGCGGCTCCCCACGTGCCGAAGCGGTCCTTCGCCCAGCGGGCGAGCCGCGCTTGGAAGCCGCGAACGCGGTCGCGCCGCGTCCCCGTTCCGAGGTCGTCCCCCGGCGCTACGGAGGATCGCGCCGCCTGCCACTCCTCAAGGGCCGACGCGAGTTGCGCGCCGCCATCGCCGTTCCAGGCCGCAACGAGCAGGGCGAGCCGTTGAAGGTCCCGAAGGTTGCCAGGCAACGTATCGACCGCGAGGGCGCGTTCGACGTCGTCCGACCACGGGGCGCGCTCCGGCAGCGCAGCGTCGCGACGCAGCTCTCGCCAGACGCGCGACCAGTCGTCGCGCACGTCTTCGCGGCATTCCCGGAGCGGGGGGACGCGCACAGTCAGGTGGCTGATGCGGTCGAACAGGTCGGCGTCGAGCCGGGTCTGAAGCGCCTCGAGCTCGAGGTTCGACGCGCACACGACCTCGATGTCGGCGGAGCGCTCGCGGTCACCGCCGAGCGGGCGGTAGCGGCGGTTGCGATCTTGCAGGACGCGAACGAGCTTCCGCTGCGCCGCGGCGGGCAGGTCCTGAACCTCGTCGAGGAAGAGCACGCCCCCATCGGCCTCGGCGAGCAGCCCGGGCCGGTCCGACGCGGCTCCCGTGAATGCGCCCCTCTTGTGGCCGAAGAGGAGGCTCTCCGCGAGCGTCGAATCGAGACCACCGCACGCGAGCGAGACGACCTTCGGGCGCTGCTTGAGTGGGCTCACATGCGTCTCGACGAGGCGCGTCTTCCCGGTGCCACGCTCGCCGAGGATGAGGAGCGGTGCTCCGATCACGCGGGCGTAGCGCGCGAGGCGCTCGAGCGCGGCGCGACGCGCGGGGGAGCGCGCTTCTGTCTCGTACGCGGCGACGTCGGGCTGCGCACCCGCGCGTCGGCGAACCTCGGCGAGGTAGGTCGTCACGACGAACTCGACCGCGTCGAGCCGGGTTCGCTTCGTCTCGGGGTTCCACTGCGACGACCATAGGCGTGTGCCGGCGGGGAGCGCGCCGCCTGCGTGCAACACCAGCCACACGGCGTGCATCGCGGGCGTACCCGGCGAGACGTTGACGTGCACCTCGCCACGAAGGCGCGGGCACACGTCGCGAAGCACCGCTTCGTAGACCACCCTGTGGCGCGTCGGGTCGTCGATCCGCAGCGCGAGCGCTTCGAGCCGTGTCCCGAGGATCTCATCCGGGAGGCTCCGCGGACGACCGCCCTGGACGAGGTAGAGGATCCGATCGGGGCCGAGCCGCTTGTTGCGGAGCGCGCCCACGGTATTCGTCACGACCTCGACGCCTGCGCGCTCCGAGTGCCAGCAGACGAGGAGCCGGCCTTCGCTCATCGGGCCTTCTCCCGGACGACGATCGCTGCCGCCCCGACGTGCTTCGCGATCTCCCGCGCGCGCGCCACCTCGTCGGCGTTGACGACGGCGACGACCACGCGCCCGTTGGGTTCGCGGAACACGGCGGGGTCGCCCGGCCGCGCGGCCTTGCCGAGCTTCGCATCGACCTCCTTCGACTTCAGCGCGAGGCGCGGCGCGGCGACGTCCCACTTCATCGTCATCTCGTGGGCCGGATGCGGGAGACCGAACCGTCGCCGGGGAGCGGACGGTTCGGCTTCGAGGCTGTCGGCCGATGGTGCAGTCACCGACTCCAGCTCCACGGTCGCTTCCCGGGCGACCGTCCACGGGATGAGCTGCTTCTCGGTCCAGACCTGAGCCTCGCCGAGTACCTCACCGACCACGGCACCGAGGCGCAGCTCCAGCGGCGCTTGCTCGACCCACGCCGAGAGCACCGCGTGTGTGGCCTTCAACCGTGGACCATCGAGACGTACGCCAAGCTCCACGCCCTGATCGAGTCCATGTCGCTGCAGGTTCGCGGACATCACGACACCGGACGCAGCATCCGCAACGATCGCCTTGGCATGAAGGTACGGATAGCCGAGGACGCGAGCCCCCGCCGCGGCGAGCGCGACGAGCGCTGGCATCGCCGCGGGCCTGACACGCGCGAGCACGGTCACGTGCAGCCCGGCCTTCGCGCGCTCGCAGATCTCCCGCACGACCTCGTGGTCCGCGTCCCAGCCGAACGAGGCCACGAGGAGCTCTCGCTCGGCAGATCGCACGACGCCGAGTGCGGCCGCGGCGATGCTCCCGCGCTCGCGAACCGTCGCAACGACGGCGCCGCCGCCCGCGGGCTTCGGCACCACCCCCATAGGACCCCTGACCGACGACAACCGGCCCGGCTCGACCAGCTCGTGCTCCGCGGCCTCCCACATGGCCCACGCGAGGTGCGCGAACACCGCGCTCACTTCGTCGGGCGCCAGCGAGACCCCGAGCTCTTCGTTCCTCGTCAGCGCCTCCTTCGTGAGGTTCGCGGTGAGGAGGAACCCAGGGCCCCCGCGTTCAGGGTCAACCAGCACGACCTTCGCGTGAAAATCAGGCGCGGAGCGGATCAGCGCCCACCCTGCGAGCTTGTTGAGCATCGCCTTGTGCTCGGCCAGAGCGCGCTGGTCGAACTCGGAGTCCTCGCGAACCTCCTTGTCCAGCCGCGTCTCCGTCGCGAGCGAGAGGTAGACGCGGACGCCGCGCCGACTGGCGCTCTCCAGCGCGTGCTCGACCCGCTCGTCCGCGAGCAGGAAGCTGCTGACTGCAACGACCTCGCGAGCGCGATCGATCGCAGCGACGATCGCCGAGACGAGCGCGCCCGCCGGGTCCGACCGAAACACGCCGTCCGAGCTGACGGGCGCCGCCACGCCCGTTGGGGCGCGCGGACACCAGGTCGGAGGGAGCTTCTCTCCGCGCTGGTCCACAGCGCGGCTGCAGGCCTTCGTCCAGGTGCTCATCGGCCCGCCCTCCCCAGCATCGACCAGTCAGCCGGCGCTTGAAGCCGCCAGTACGTCGGCGGAGGTCGATCTTGCCCCCGAGCCCGCGCGGCAACTTCGAGGCGAGTGGGGCACGCCGGCGCGATGTCTTCGAACGGGGCGACCGCCGCGCGCCAGGCCGCGCCGAGAGCTTCGTCGGACACGTAGTCCTTCACACCCTGCACCAGGCGCCACTCCCCCCAGGCCGCGGCGTCATCCTTCGACCAAGGGCGAATGGGGACGGGCTCGACGACCACGTCGTCGAACCGGCCGAGACCCCCGAGTACCGGGCGGTCCACTCGAAGCGCGCGGATCATGCTGCTGCGCTCAGCAGCGGACGTCTCCTTGAAGGCGACCCAGAGGGCGCGTCGGTGGGTGTCCCACTGACGCTCTAGGCCCGCGTGACGAAGCAGTGCGGACCAGACGTCGTCGTACGAGAACGCCGGCGGTGGCGCGTCCGCGGCAACGTCGACCTCGGCGAGCGTGCCCGCGATGTGCAGGCGGGTCCCTGCCGGCGTCACCACGACCGTCGCGCGCAGCGACGGCGCGGCGTCGACGGCCTCGCCGCGCGCCGCCTTGCCGAGGTCGTCGATGCGGATCGCTCGCTGTTCGCCGCCGAGCAGGTCCAGGGGCCTTCCGACAGCCCCCGTCAACCACGACGGCAGCGCCTGGATCGCGCGCCGCGCCTCCTTGCCGCGCTCGTCGAACGCAGGGGGCTCCCTCCAGGGAGACACGGCCACGATCGCGCTGACGAGCAATGGATCGGTCGCACCCCAGACGGTCCACGTTCCGCGTTCCGGTACGAGCACGACGCCGGTGCGCGCCGTCTCACGGCCAGCCTCGGTCGGCAGCCACGCGCCGCGTCGCTGTTCGAGGAGACCGAGCCGTCCGCAGATCTCGATGAGCCGTCGGGCGACCCCCGACCGCCCACCGAGTAGCTCCCCGACGACCATGTCAGAGGTGACCGCGCCCCGCTGAACGGCGAGCTTCAAGAGCGCCGGCTCCCACTCGCGCTTCGCGGCGACGGCGATCGTGCCCGTCACGCGCCATCCCTCGACGGTGATCGCCCGCTTGAGCGTGATGGGCGGGCTCATCGTCCACCTCCGAACGCGTTCTCCCAGGGCTCGTTCGCGGCGAGCTCGTGCAGCAACGTCCCCTCGCGCTTGCGCAGCCGCTGGCGGTTGCCCACGACGACGCGCTGGTACCGGGCACGCGTGAGGGCCACGTTCATGCGGTTCACGCTCTCGAGGAAGTTCGTCGGACGCGTGTTGGCGATCGAGAGGAACACGAGGTCGGCCTCGTGACCCTGAAAGCGGTCGACCGTGCAGAGCTCGACGCGCACGTCCACGCGGTCGCGGCTGCGGAGATCGAAGTGCCGAAATGCCGCCTGGTTGCGCGTGAGCTTCCGCAGCCGCTCTCGCATCGCGCGCTCCTGCCCGCGATAGAAGGTGAGGATCGCGACCTCCCAGGGATGCGCGACCCCGTCGACGAACTTCGGCTCGCCGTGCGCCCAAAGGCGAAACCGCTCGAGCTCGTGCATCACGGCGGCGACCTCGTCGTCGTTCCGGTTGCGCCCGCGCCTGAACTGACCGTCCACATGGAGCCACACCGCCCGTCGCCCGTAGCCTCCGTACGACCATGCGCGCCGACGCTCCATGTCGGGCGGATCCTTCAGCGCCGTGCCGCCGTACACGCGGACGCGCGGCAGCGCAGAGATGTCGGGGTGCATGCGATGCTGGAACTCGAGCAGCACGTGCCGCGATTGGAAGACGCCGGTCGGCAGGCCGTCAGTCAGCGCCGTCCCGTCGCGCTGGTCCTTCGGACGCTCGAACCCCGACTGGAGACTCTCGAGCACCGAGGGAAACGCCACGCGGCGGACGCGGTCGATGCGCTCGGCAGCGCCGTTCCGCTCGCCGGCGGAGCCAACGGGCATCAGGGCTTCCACCTCGCGGAGCAGCTTCGTCGCCGAATCGGACTCGCGAGCCTGTCGAAGCTCGAAGTGCCGCGCGAGTCGCCAGCCGATCTCGTTCTCCCAGGCGGGTGGGTCTTCCTCTCGCACGTCGATGCTGTGCAAGTACGCGCGCGCTCGACGGGCGACCGTGTCGGGCACCGGTCCGCGTACGATGCCTAGATCGAGCGGGAGATCGCCGTCGGCCTTCGCCACCTCGCGCTCCTCGCCGAGCACGATCGCTGCGGTCGCGAGGTCGCGGTCCGACGCGCCGCTGATCGCGATCCCGCGAGCCGCGGCTTGGAGTTCGTACTTTCCGCGGGTCGTAGGGTCGTCCGTGACGACGACGGCTGCCCGCGGGTGGTGCCTGCCGTCGTCGCCGCCGTCGCTCAGGAACACATCGACACAAGCGTCGCGCGTGACCTGGTCCGGCACGGCCGCCACCAGGTTCGCGGCGACGGCGGCTTCCTCGATGAACGGAGAGAGCTGCTTCGGATCACCGACGACGACCCACCTCCGCGCGAGCAGCGCCGGAACCAGGAACTCCTGGAACGTCGTCTTCGAGGCCTCATCGAGGATGAGGACGTCGAACATCCCGGCGCGCGCGGCCGCCCCGGCGTTCCGGATGTCGGGGTGGCGCAGGATGCCGGTCGTCGTGCCGCATACGAGGTTCGCGGCGTCGAGGATCATCCGTTCGATCGTGCCTGCTTCGCGATCCGTACCCCTACGCGAGACGGTATTGTAGAGGTCCTCCTGTGCCTCGGTGCGCGGCCGCTGTTTGCCGAGGAACGCAACGATGCGCTGACGTTCGGTCTCCACCAGCCGCTCGAGCTGAAACGGGCGGGCCGCCTCCGAGACCTTCTTCCGATCGCCGACGCGGACGGGCACGAGGTCGCTCTCGTCGCGGAGGGCAAGAGGGCCCAGTCGCTCCAGCACGTTGTCGACCGCGACGTGGGTCGACGCGCAGAGCAGAACACGCATCCCGGCGCCGACCAGCTGCATCACGAGCTCGCAGATCGCCGTCGTCTTCCCGGAGCCGGGTGGTCCCTCGAGGAATGCGAAGTCCGGCGTCCGCAGCGCGATGTCCACGAACGCTCGCTGCTCGCGGGTGCCGGGGCGGGTCTCGTCGATCAACACCTGCCAGCGGGCTGGCGGCACCCCGGTCGGTACCGCGGACCACGCGGCGTCCCGGGTTCGCTCGAAGAGCCGCAGCAACGGGGCGTGCGCCGGAGCAGGCGCGTCCTGGAGCTGCCTCACGGCATCGAGTTGCCGCCTCATCGTCGTGGTGTTCGGACGCAGGAACAGCTCGGGCAGCTCGGGCTCGCGATCGAGGAGCAGCCGGCAGGTCTCCGGATCGCGATCGAGCACGCCGATGCGGAAGTCACCCGACAGGGAGACTCGGCGCCGCGCGAGGCGTGGATCGCTCACAACCTCGGTCGGTCCAGACGGTTCGAGCTCGAACACCTCGCGAACGTCCTCGTCGAGGAAGGTGTCGAATGTTCGATCGGGCTCGTTCGGGCGATCGTCCGGCTCGCGTAGCTCGACCCAGACGCCGTCCGCCGTACCGTCGTAGCCCTCGGGGGCTTCGGCCGGGGACCACGCGAGGCGGAGCACCGAGGACTCGTCCTCGAGGTGCTTGATGGTGCGGTTCAGGTATTCGTAGAAATCCCGCAGGCCGTAGAAGGCGCTGTTCAGCAGGAACTGGGGGTTGCGGACGCCGAGGTTCTCGTAGTGGAGGAGGGCCATGTCGCCGCCAGGTGCAGGGACGATGCCGGTGCGAGCGGCTCAGCCAAGTGCTGAAATCAGGCCGCTTTCGTGGCTGAAGCAGGGAAGCATGCGGGAAACGCTACCCGACAGCGGGCGATTCCGCCCGTCGGCAACTCTCGGCGGTTTCAGAGGCCTACCCCACGGCCCGCGGCCGGCGGCGCTCGCCCGGTGGCACCGTGCGTCCGACGGGAGCCGGCTCAGCCGCCCTCCAGCGACGTCGCCTCCACCACCTTCTGCAGCTGCGCGAGGAGTTCCGCGTGCTTCTGCCCGAGGTACTTCGAGACGCGCGCGTTCGCCAGGAGCGTCTTCAGGTACCCCCGCGCGAGCTGCAGGTTCAGCGTGTCGCGGCTGTACGACTCCTCGAGGAC
>JADLFU010000236.1 GCA_020849655.1 Polyangiaceae bacterium
CGGCATCGCGTACTTCAACGTGACGGGCCGCGTCTTCACCTCGCGCTTCATCCGCGTGCTCGGATCGTAGAAGTACCAGGCGTTGAACTTCCACTCGCCAGGGTGCGTGTCTGCCCGAAGGTCAGGCCAACCGAGCATGCCCGCCACCGTCGCCCGGACGCGCAGCTTGTGCTCCGATGAAGCCGTGCCTTGCCACTCGGACATCAGGGCGCCCAGCAGAAGGTCCGAGACCTGGATGCCGGGCGTTGCCCGCGAGTCACGGGTGATCAGCGACTTCAAGGGTACGATCCCCAGCGTCTTCTTGAGAGTGGCGCCGGCGATCTTGAACGCGGCTTGGTCCGCCTTCGCGTACCGCGACGGCAGCGGGTCGACTCGCACGTGGTACGACTTGTCGACTCTCCCGTCGGAGAAGTACTGGATCTTCTTCCCGACGAGCATCGCGAACCGCTTGCGCTTCTCCTCGTCGAAGTCCCGGTGAAACTGCGCGTCGGTGTATCCCTTCCGGACGACCAGTGCGTGGAACATCAACCACGTCTTCGAGAAGAACGTGTCGACGAGGTCGACGTAGAACGCGGCGCTCCGGCGGTTGACGTGCTGCCACTTGATCTCGTCCATGTACCGGTGCGCCTCGCGCAGGCGCCGGACGAGGGCACAGAAGTCGCCGCGCCGCTCCCAGGGCATCCAGAGAGAGCCGAAGCCGTAGTACCGCTGCCCGTCGATGCCGCTCTCGTCGCAGTAGACGAGGAAGTTCTTGTGGCCCGGGACCGCGAGCTCGTCCGAGCGGTTCTCGTCGGTGATGAACTCCACGGCGGCAACCTGATCACGGCAAGCGCCTTGTCACGCTACGCGAGCCGCTACCGGAACAATATTTCGAACGTGTCGGGGTCGGCGAGGCGAAGGCGGTCGGCAAGCTCGTTGACGTAGAACATGTCGGGGGAGAACCGTTGCGCGCGCATCCGGATCGAGAACTGGGGCGTCTTCGGGTCGAGGTCGAACAAGACGAGCCCGACGCCAAATAGGGTGCAGAGCGCCTCGAGGCGGTCCTTGTCTTCCTCGGTGGTCGCGGCGGGCATGGCTATGTACGTCTTCGCCGAGAACAACCGGTAGGCAACCGCCTGGCCGAACGCCACGACCGGCTGCCCGGGGTCGGTCTTGACCTCCGCGGAGACAATCTCGAGCGGGAACTTGATGAGGTTCGACGCCAGAGGCTTGTAGACGCCGAGCACGTCGGGTGTGCCCCACTTGCCCTTCAGCACGGCGCCGCCGAGGGCGACGACATCCGTGACCTCGTCGAGGTCGTTCTTCAGCCACTCCGCGAAGGGCTCGTAGAAGTCCTGCTCACGGACCTTCGGCCTTGCTGTCTCGTCACCAGGCGCCGGTAGCGGCGCGAGCGGCATGAACAAGCCGCGGCTCGGCTTGGCCACATCGTTGGGGAGAATCGCATCCAGGTTCCAGATCGAACCTTGGATGGTGTTGCGCGGTGTCTCCGGGTGCTGCGTCTCGATGGACCTCGCGAGCTCGCCGTAGCGGATGCCCCCGGCGTGCCGGCGAACGATCTCGAGGGCGAGGTCACGGATCTGCTTCTGGCTCAGCTTCGCCACGATCGGAACGTAGCCGACTTGGCGCTCGCCGTGACCTGCGTTCGCGCGGCCTACACGACCGCGTGCTTGCCGAAAAATGCCTGCTCACCGTGCGCCGCACCCCGCTAAGCTCCCACCCGATGCCGCTCCCGCCCGACTTCGAGAAGCGCCTCTGGGATGCTGCCGATCAGCTCTGGACGAACTCGACGCTCAAGCCGCACGAGTACTCGATGCCCGTCTTGGCGCTCGTGTTCTTGAAGTACGCCGACCACCGCTTCGCCCAGGCGGAGCGGGAGCTCGGGAGCGGCCGGCGGCGGGGTGCGGTGGGGAAGGACGACTACCACGCCCTCGGCGTGCTCTACGTGCCCGAGCAGGCGCGGTTCTCTCGCTTGCTCAAGCTGCCCGAGGGGGCCGACATCGGCAAGGCGCTGAACGACGCCATGAAGGCGATCGAGGCCGAGAACGACGAGGTGAAGGGCGTCCTACCCCGCACGTACGGCAGCTTCGAGACCACAACGCTGAAGGAGCTGCTCAAGCTCTTCAACACCATCCCGGACGACGTCGAGGGCGACGTGTTCGGGCGCATCTACGAGTACTTCCTGGGCGCGTTCGCCCCGCGTACGTTGCAGAAGGGTGGCGAGTTCTACACGCCGTACTCGGTCGTGCGGCTCATCGTCGAGATCCTCGAGCCGTACCACGGCACCATCTACGACCCGGCCTGCGGCTCGGGCGGCATGTTCGTGCAGAGCGCCAACTTCATCGCCGAGCACCGGAAGACGCCCGCGGACGAGATCAGCATCTACGGCATCGAGAAGATCGCCGAGACGTACAAGCTCGCCAAGATGAACCTCGCCGTCCACGGGCTCGCGAGCGACATCAAGTCGGAGCTCAACTCCTACTACGACGACCCTCACGACGCCGCCGGCAGGTTCGACTTCGTGATGGCCAACCCGCCGTTCAACCAGAACGCGGTCGACCGTGAGCGCATCAAGGACGACAAGAAGCGCTACCCGTTCGGGATGCCGACGACCGACAACGCGAACTACCTCTGGATCCAGCTCTTCTACTCAGCGTTGAAGAAGGACAAGGGCCGGGCCGGGTTCGTGATGGCGAACAGTGCCGCCGACGCCCGCGGCAGCGAGCTCGAGATCCGCAAGCAGCTCATCGGGGCCGGGGCCGTCGACGTCATGGTCTCGCTCACGTCGAACTTGTTCTACACGGTGACGCTGCCCGTCACGCTGTGGTTCCTCGACCGCGGCAAGGCGAAGACCGACCGCAAGGACAAGATCCTGTTCATCGACGCCCGGCACCACTTCCGCCAGGTCGACCGCGCCCACCGCGAGGTGACCGCCGAGCAGGTCGAGCTCCTCGCGAACATCGTGCGGCTCTACCGCGGCGAGGAGCCCGAGAAGGCGCACGGCAGCGCCAAGCTATTAAAGGAGTACTTCCCGAAGGGCAGGTACGTCGACGTCGCCGGGCTCTGCAAGGTCGCGACGCGCAAGGAGGTCGAGGCGCAGGGCTTTAGCCTCAACCCCGGGCGCTACGTCGGCGTCGCCGAGCGGGCCGTCGAGGACTTCGACTTCAAAGAGAAGCTCGAGGAGCTCAACGAGCAGCTCGAGGTCTTGAACGCCGAGGCGCGAGAGCTCGAAGCCAGAATCGCCGCCAACGTGACCGCTGTCCTAGAGGCTTGACGTGAAGGAGTACCGCCTCGGCGACGGTTGCACGATCACGCACGGGTTCGCGTTCAGCGGCATGACGGAGTCGGGCGACGAGACGCTGCCCATCGTCGTCAACATCGGCAACTTCCAGTACTCCGGCGGCTTCCGCTTCGAGAGTACGAAGATCCAGCGCTTCGAGGGCGCATGCCCCGACAGGTTCAAGCTCGACCCCGGCGACGTGCTCGTCGTGATGACCTGCCAGACTGCCGGTGGCGAGATCCTCGGCATCCCCGGCCGGATCCCGCGCGACGGGAGGACC
>JADLFU010000237.1 GCA_020849655.1 Polyangiaceae bacterium
CGCGGTGGGCCCGACGAACACCGGGAAGCGGAGCATCAGGTTTTCCGGAAACACCTTGATGGGGCGGAGGCGCGGCAGCTCCTCCTGCCTTCGCGTCTCCGGAATCACGCGTTGTCGCGCGGCTCGGTGTCTTCGGGTTGACGTCGTCGATCCACGCGGCGAGCTGGGCCGAGAGATCGGCCTCGTCGAGGAACACGCGGGGCTTGAAGAAGGCGCTCTTCACCCACTTCACGAGCTGCTCGGCGGCGCCCTTCTGGTTGCCGCTGCGCGCGGCGCACATCTCGACGCCGACGCCGAGGTCGACGACGGCCTGGGCGAAGGTGGAATTGAAGGCCTCGACGTCGCTCTTCTTCACGATCGCACGTCGACGTGTCCGAAGTCGTGCTGGGAGAACTCGCCGGGCAGGCCCTCGAAGCGAACGACCGGGACGTCGTGCTTCGGACGGAGACCGGCGACCACCGTGTAGAGCGCGGTCTTGCGCCCGTCGTACCCGGCCTCGCGAGCACGCCGGGACAGCCCCGGAGTCGGCAGCGTCGCGTCCTCGGCGAGCCACGCGGTGATGCGGTCCACGAACGCCGTCATCTTGGACGGCCGTCCCACACCGCGCGCGCGCACCCCCGCCGGGTCGCCGACGTCGGTGACCGCGACCTCGCGCTGCACGCGCCGCACCGTCGCGAGCGACACGCCCGCGAGTTCCGCCACGCACTTCTGCGCGTGTCCGGCCTCGAGGAGCACCTGCACCTTGTGACGCACGAGCAAGAGGGGCTTCTTCGTCGCAGCCGACCCCGTGCTGCACAACCCGACGAAGTTCTTCCTTCGGGTGGAGTTCAAGGACGAACACGTGGAGCAGATTCGAGCGAAGGGCTGGCACGCATGGGAACGAAAACGGCGATCCGCAGGGGAGCCGATCGAGGTGCTGGTCGGGGGAACTTCGTCGTCATTCCTTCGCCTCGTTCGGTTCGAACGCGATGCCCTCGGGGAAGGACAGGGGCATCGACTACTGCTCGCGGAGCGGATCGATGGCCTGGAGCCGTTCGGCCTCGCCGCGCCGTCCACCCTCGTCGTCCCCGTGGCGCCCCGGCTGCAATCGATGGCCCGGGAGCTCGAGCTGAGCGAGAGCGAAGTGCTGGATGTGATCGCGAGTGCCCGTCGACTGAAGATGGCCGTGCGGGGCTGGGTAGCCGAAGAGCACTTGGTGCGTTCACTTCGCCAGATTGACGGCGTGACAGAGTGCGAACGGCCCGACGAGGAGGGTGGCGTCGACGTTCGGCTTCGCTTCGAGGGCAGCAGGCCCATCACCATCGAGTGCAAGAACGTCCTCCGCGAGACGACGACCGGCGGCGTCCCGCGGATCGACTTCCAACGCGCGCGCGCGTCGAAGGGCGACAAGTGCTCTCGGTACTATGCCGTCGACTCGTTCGACGCGGTGGCGGCGTGTCTGCACGCTGTGACGGAGAAGTGGGAGTTTCGATTTGCCGAGACGACGGCCCTTGACCGGCTCGGCCCTGATCATGACTGCTGCGGCCGCCTGTCCAATCGTGTCCGCGTGGATGACCGATGGCAGGCAGGCGCTGCTTCTGTTCTCCGGCGCCTCGCTCAGCGAGCACGGTAGAGCAGGGTGAGCACGGCACGCCAGTCAGAAGCCCCGGATCAGCCCTCGTCTGCGCCCTCGTCCACTGGGTTCACCGCCGCCTCGCCCTGTCCGCGCTCGCCCGCGTCCTCCATGCTCCCCGCCGTCTCGACGCCACGCCCGTCGCCGGCGCTGAACCCCCGGCGGGCCCAGCGGCGCCGCTCCTTCTCTCGGACCTCCTCCGCGGCGCGCGGCTCGGCGGCGAGCCACGCCCGCCTCGCCTCGTCTGCCCCAGGCTCTCCGATCCGGTACTCGGGGTGGTGCTCGTGCTGGAGGCGCAGCTCCCACTTCCACGCGGACTCGGGGTGGAGACGCCACAAGCAGCCGTGCGCCACGGCGACGACGGGCGACCCGGCGCAGGCCGCGGCGACCCTCGCAGGGAAGTACCGCGCCGCCGTCCTCGACCAGTCGTAGTCCGCGCCCTTCGGGCCGCGCGCGGCCGCGAGCGCGCCCCACCATTTCTTCGGGTCGCGCCACATGGGCTCGACGAGCGGCCACAGGGCGGCGCTGTTGACCATCACGCCGTCCGGGAGGTGCATGCGGTACGGCGCGTCGACCTCGCGTCGCGGCGCGCGCGGATCACAGGGCGGCGGGCCCACGGTGGCCACCTCCGTCACCTTGCCGATGAAGTCTCCGAGCTCGTCGAGCAGCCGTCGCACCTCGACGAGCCGTCGCTCGCTGGCCGCCGCGGAGAGCCCCCGAGCGTCGGCGCGCGCTCGCTGCAGATCCTCCTGCTCGCCCGCGAGCGCGCGCTGCTCGGGCAACAAGTGATCGGCGAGCACGAGGTTCAGCGTGTCGTCCGTCCAGCGATGAATCGACACCAGCGCGACGAAGCTCTTCCTCGCGGACGACAGCGGCAGGTAGATCGGGCGGTTCTCGTAGTGACGCTTGTGCGCCGCGAAGAACGACCGACGGAGGTAGGTGCGCAGGTCATCGCCCTCCCCGAGGGCGCTCGCCCCCTCGGCCCAGGCCGCTGCGAGCGGCGCGCACGCGGGATGGTCCAGGCTGTCCCCCCGTACGTCTCCGCCGCGCGCCGAGAGAAACAGCACACCCCCTGGCAAGCCCTCGCCCGCCGACGCGTCCAGCCACCCCTCGCCGCGCGCGCCGAAGCGACCGAGCGCGACGCCCACCGCGAACGACAGCCTGGCGAAGAGAGCCGCGGGCTCGACCACCGGAGCATGCGCGGGCAGCCCCTCCGACGGGTCGGAGTCGACGATCCGCGCTGCCCACGACTGCGCAGAGCCCCAGGCCGACGGCCCCGGCCGGACGAAGGCAGGCCCGAGCTCGTCGGCCGCCTCGTGCTCCGCGAAGGCATCCTCGAGCACGCCGAACACCGGCGCCGCGCGTGGATCCGGGAGGTACGGCACGCGGGCGACGTCACCGACCTGAAAATTCACTGTCGGGTTGAGGCTCTCGACGATCTCCCGCGCGTACCTGCTGTTCAGCAGGCACACGGTCGTGGCCACGTCGGGCGGGAACACCGACGAGCCCGCGACGTCGAACAGGCTCGCGTACCTGTGCGCGCGCGCGACGAAGGTCCGCCCGATCGTCGAGAACGCGACGCCGCGCTGGAAGAAGTGGCGCTCCCCCTGCGGCGACTGCGCGTACAGCTCATCGAGGGCGACGCGCACCCCGAGGCCGCCGTCGCGCCAGTCGATGGCGTCCGCCAGGGGCTCGATCCACGCCTTGCCAGCCGCGCCCTTCACGTAGGGCACCCAGCACAGGCCGGCGTCGGCCTGCATCGCCGCGCGCGCCTCCGCCGCGGGCAGCTCCCACGGCCGCCGGAGGAACCGGAGGTTGTCGGAGGTCTTCATCCCGACGCGGACGGGCGCGACCTCGCCGAGGCGCGGGCGACCGAGGTACTCGTCGACGATCGCGGGCGTCCAGCGGTAGACGAACGGGCTGCCCGGGAGCCGCGCGAGCGACGCCGCGGACGTGCGATGGAGGGGCGCCGCGAGGCGGAGCGCGGCGGACTTGTCGTCGGCCGAGCCCTCCCGGGCGTCGACGACCACACACTCCGCGTCGGCGGCGGCGCCGCGCCTCGCGATGAGCATCATCGCGTCGACACCAGGCAGCGCGTCGAACGCGCCGAGGCCGAGATCGGCCGCACACTCGGGGGGAGCGGCGCGGAAGACCCGGCTCCGAAATTTCGCGAGCTGGCTCACGTACAGCCAGTTGCGCGCGGTGACGAACGCCACCTGCCCCCCTGGGCGAACGAGCTCGACCGCGCGCTCGAGGAACGCGGTGCAGAGGTTCTCCTTCGACGCAGGGTAGTGGCGATCCAGGTACGCCGTGTCGGCGAGCGACTGGGTGCCGAAGTACGGAGGGTTGCCGACGACGAGGTGGTAGGCGCCTGGCCGGCAGAGCCGCAGGAAGCGCAGCCCTTCCAGGAGCCGCGGGCAGCGCCCATCGGACGCGGCGTGCGCACCCGACAGCCTGTCCACGAGGGCGGGGGCGCCCTTCCACAGCGTCCCGTGTCGCTCCACGCCTGCCAGCGATGACAACAACTCATCCGGCTGCCCGTCGACGTCGCCGGGACCGAGCCCGAGCGCCTCACGGCACGCCGCCAGGTCGCTCGACGCGAGCGCGGTTGCCCCCGCCAGCGGCGCCGCGACGTGCGTGGCCCGCGGCCGCGCGGCCGGAGACAGCGTCTTCGCCTTCAGGTGCAGCGCCGCCGCCGCGACCTGCACAGCGCGGGGATCGAGATCGACGCCGTGGAGGTTCCGCTCGACGATCGACTCCGCGATCTCCCTGTCACCGAGGCTCACGCCCGTGTGACGCGCCTCCTCGCGGTACAAGTCGACCAGGAGATCGAACGCGAGGACGAGGAAGTGACCGCTGCCGCACGCCGGATCGAGGAGCGTGAGCTCGCCCACCGAGTCGGGCGCCCCCGCGACCGCGTCGTCGGCGACGGGCCTGTCGAGCAGGTAACGCCAGCGCCAGGCGAGGGCGTCGAGCGGCGCGCCGTCCGCTCTGTGGCGGCGGAGCGACGACAGCGCCCCGTCGAGGTGGCACGGCCACCCCCGCCGCTGACAGATGGCGCGCCAGGCGGCGCCGAGCGCGTTCTGCAGCAGCCACTCGGCGATGTAGCGATCGGTGAAGACCTGCGTCTTCGCGGGCACGTCCTCGGGCGGGAGCTTGCCTTGCGCGTCGAGGCGCGCGTCGATCTCGCGCCGCTCGGGGTCGACCCAGAACTGGACCACCCAGCCGAGCGTTGTGTCGTCCGTCCACGCCGACGCGAGCGCGGGATCGTCGAGCCGCTCCACCAGCTCGCGCAGCGCCGCGGCGGGGACGGGGAGCATCCCGGCGAGCTCCTCGTCACCGGCGAGGCCCGTGATCTCCGCCTCCTGCTCGGCGAAGACCAGCCCGAGCAGCGTCCCGTAGCCCTCGCTGTCGTCCGCGCAGAGGGCCGGTGCAAGCTCACGAAACTCGAGGTAGCCCTTGCTGCTCCACCCGCCAGTGGCGACGGGCGGACGCGCGAGGCCGAACGCCTCTCGCTGTCGGAGCAGGACGAGCCTGACGAGGAGGCTCGCGGCCACCGCCGTCTCGGCGCGCCGCAGCTGCTCCGTGAGCGCGGCGGCGCCCGGCGAGGCGCTCCCCGTCCGCTCGCGGAGCCGAGCCTCCAGCCGCGCGCGCAGGGCGCGGCGGGCCTCGTCGAGCCCCGCCTCCGCGAGGGGGATCGAGAGGCGGTAGGCGCGCTCGACCTCGTCGTGGAGCGCGCGCTCCAGGCGCGAGCGGAGGCCGCTCTCCGGCGCCTGCGGCGTGCCGCGGACGACCTCGGCGAGCAGGCGCCTCGCGCGAGGGGTCAGCGTCATCCGAGGAGACCACCGCCACGAAGTTCGAGGCGCGCGCGAGGCGGCCGCGCCCTCCTGCAGGCGACCGCGCGCCGCCGCGCGGAGCAGGCGCAAGATGAGTGCGGGACCGCCGACATGGGGCCGCGCACACTACGCGAGCGACGGGCTGCCATCAACGCGGGGCGCGAGCGGCGGATCACTGGTAGGTTCCGCCCTCGATCCCCCATGACGCTCGACCTCGACGCCTACTGGTCCCGCATCGGCTGGCGGCCTGACGCCGGCGGCACGGGCCCCTCGGAGGCCCAGCTCCACGCGCTCGCGCTCGCGCACGTGCAGCGCGTCCCGTTCGAGAACCTGGACGTGCTGCTCGGGCGGGGCGTGTCAATCGACCCTGACGCCGTGTTCGACAAGCTCGTGCGGCGCCGGCGCGGCGGCTACTGCTTCGAGCAGAACACCTTGCTCCACCGCGTGCTCTCGTCGCTGGGCTACGACGCCGAGCTGCTCAGCGCGCGCGTGCGCCTCGGCCGCGGGCGCGACGTGACGCCGGCGCGCACGCACGTGCTCAACCGCGTGCGCCTCGGCGGGGTGAGCTACCTGCTCGACGTGGGCGTCGGCGGCCTGTCGCCCACCTTCGCGCTCCGCCTCGCGCCCGGCGAGCAGCGCCGCACCCACGAGCCGCGTCGCCTCGTGTGGGAGGGCGACTGGGCAGGAGAGGCGCGCGGCCCGGAGGCGCGCATCTTCCACCAGGTGGCGCTCGACGGCGCGTGGCAGGACGTCTGCGAGCTGACGCTGGAGCGCAGCCACCCCGTCGACCGCGAGGTCGGCAACTGGTACACGAGCCGTCATCCGAAATCACATTTTCTTGACAAACTGACAGTGGCCCGCGCGACGCCCGGCGGGCGCGTCACGCTGCTGAACCGCCGCCTGACGGTGCGCGACGGCGACGCCGTGCGGGTCGAGGAGCTGCCCACGCCCCAGGCGCTCGTCGGCGCCCTGCGCGACAGGTTTGGCATCGAGCTGCCCGAGCACGAGGCGCGGAGCCTCCCCGCGCTCGACTGGCAGCCCGATCAGTAGGGTGTGCTGATGACGAGGTACTTCTGGCCGCCCGAGTACGCCTGCTCCGAGAGCCCGTACGCGTAGCCGAGCTTCGCTGTCAGCCCGAAGAAGTAGCCGAACGTCGCGTCGACCAGCAGCTCCGCGCCGAAGGAGGAGTGGAGCTGGCTGCGCCAGTGGTCGAGGTCGAGCGTCTCGAAGGCGCCCCCGTAGTCGGTGAACACCGCCCCCGAGAGCCGGTTGAAGAACACTGGCAAGGTCGAGTAGCCGCGCTCCGGGTGCCACAGGGGGAACCGCACCTCGCCCGTCGCCAGGTGGTACTGACGCCCCGCGTAGACGTTCGGCGGGTAGCCGCGCAGGAGGAACGACCCGGAGAACAGCGGCGAGCGCACGGCCTCTGGCAGCGGCAGGTTGACGAACCCCCCCGTGTAGAACGCCCCGCGGCGCGGGCCGTCGCCGCCCACGATGCCGCCCTCCAGCTTGGTCACGAGCGTGTGGTCGGGGTGCCAGGGCAGGCGGGTGTAGCGCCCGACGCTGTGGCCGAACGACCAGTACGGCAGCTCGGACGCGGTCTCCTTGCCTGCGTAGTCGAAGCTGGTCGAGAGGTACGTGCCGCGCGACGGCCCCACGCTGTACAGGTACCGCTCGAGGTTGGAGTACGAGAAGCTGCCGCGGACGATGCTGTACACCCCCAGGCCCGCGGGCTCACGGAGGATGGGCTCGAAGGGATCCAGGCGCGGGCCGGCCGGCATGCGACCGCGGTACGCGGAGGCGGTGTACGCGAGGCTCCACACGAAGCTGTCGAAGGCCCTCGGGACCGCGTAGGAGAGGCTCGTCGAGAGCGCCAGGTACTCCTCCTCGAACGCCTCGTCCTTGCCGTTGACGTGGTAGCCCGTGCGCGGGCCCACCGAGCGAAACAGGCTGACGCCGAGATCGATGGGCAACCGCCCGTAGCTGTAGCCGAGGAACACCTGCGGCTCGCCGCGCGAGTCGACGGTGGCGGAGCCGCTGAACCCATGAAACCCGACCGCGTCGAAGGCCTCCGTCGAGATCGTGAGGGCGTCGCCCACGGTGCCCGGCCCGTACTGGAACGTGAAGGCCCGAGGCCGGAACGACGGCAAGGGATCGTACGGGTGGCGCGGCCACTCGGTCGCCTCCGGCAGCGGGTGGGGATCGGGGCGGCGCTCGACGTAGGGGCGAGCCTTCGTCCACGTCGCGCGGTCGAGCGGCAGCCCGTACAGATCGAACCCGTCGACGCCGTACCCCACGTACACGAGCGAGGCGCCGTCCGGGCTCACCTCGGGCATGAACGCGCCGGTGCGGACGTTGGTGACCTGGTGCAGCTCCCCCGACGCGAGGTCGAGCGCGTAGATGTTGTGGATGCCGGTGCGGTCGGAGGAGAAGAACAGCGTCTTGCCGTCCGGCGACCACGAGGGCTGCTGGTCGAGCGCGCGGTCGTCTGTGAGCTTCGTGACCTTGCCCGTCGCGACCTCCGCCACGTGGAGATCGCGGGCCCCGCCGTGGCGCCAGACGCTGTACGCCACGCGGCGGCCGTCGGGCGAGAGGCGCGGGGTGTAGGTCTGGTCGAGCTTCGGCGACGAGACGAGCGGGCGCGGGTGCTCGAGCGTCCCCTCCGCCGTCAGGTCCCCCACCCACAGCGACGTCGTGCCGCGGCGGTTCTTCGCGAACACCACCGTGCGGCCGTCCTGGCTCACGTCGGGATCGAGCGCGCGCAGGCCGGTGGTCAGGCGCACGCGCTCGGGCTCGTCGCCGTCGGGTGACTCGCCGCCCGCGCGCACGAGCGACAGATCGGAGAACGGCCAGACGCGCTTGTGCACCTCGACGGTGTTGAACACCGCGTCGCCGTGCATGTCGAACGACACGCTGCTCTCGCCTTGCACCCGCAAGAACAGGTCTCTCTGTGACTCCCACGCCACCGTGGGCTGGGGCAGCGGCATCCGGTAGAACCCCGGCCGACGGTGGGCGTCCGCGCTGTAGTAGACGAGCTCGGGGACGTCGATCTCGCGCCGCAGCTTCTTCGGCAGGAAGCGCGGGTGGGCGGTGTCGCGGCCGTGGTGCGTGAGGCGCCTGCCCTCTCGCTGCCCGCCCCCCTCGGCGAACGCGCGCTCGATCTGCCCGGCGTAGAGCCTCGTGAGGTGCGCGCGCCAGCCGTCGTACAGCGCGGGGCCGTCGTGCTGCTTGTCGTAGGTGTTCCCCGTCGCGCGGCGCACGCTGCGGTTCAGCCCCCAGGGGATCAACAGGTGACCGTAGTCGGCCGAGACGGCGCGCATGACGTGCTCGCCGTACACCTCGGAGATCCACGTCAGGAAGCGCGAGCCGTACAGGTACCAGTAGTTGCCGCCCGGCCAGCGGCGCGGGTTGTGGCTCACCTGATCGAGGCGCGCCACCTCGCCGGCGAGCACGTCGGCGCGCAGGTACATGTCGAAGATGCTCGAGCGGTTGCGCCCCCCGCTCGTGCGGCGGGACTCCTCGAGCACCGCGAGCCCCTCGAGGATCCACCGCGGCTGCACCTGGTTGGGCGCCATCGTCTTGCCCAGGATGGCGTTCACCACCGCGGGCGCGCCCGAGATGTTGTCTGTGTGAAGGATGTGTGTGTACTCGTGCGTGACCAGCCCGAGGAACCAGTCGTCGTAGTCCGACAGCGGCGACATGTCGTCGGGCGCCGTCACGTACAGGCGCACCGTGTTGTACGGGATCGCGGTGGCGGAGCCGTTGGCCGACTCGGTGTTGTCGGTGATGACGAGCTCCGTCACCTCCTTCGGCGTGTGCCCCATCACCGGGGTCATCCGGCGGTGCACCGACTCGGCGAGGTCGGCGACGCGCAGGGCGATGGGCTCGAGCGCCTTCGTGTAGTGGATTCGAAAGTGCGGGGTCTCGATCGTCCAGTACTGCAGGCGCGGATCGCCGGCCGCGCCCGCCTGCCCGGCGACGGCGAGGATCGCCGACGCGCCGAGGGCGGCCCACGCCCGGCGAAAGCGCGCCGACGGCGAAGGGGCCACGACTAGAAGTCGTCGTGGAACAGCGGCTCGCGGTTGCGGACGTAGCGGTAGACGAGCTGCCGCGCCTCCTGCGAGATCTGCTTGAACCGCGCCCCGAAGCCCGGGCTCCCGTCGGCCTCGCCGGCCGCCTCGCGCGTCCACATCACCTCGCAGACGGCGTCGAAGTCGTAGCCGCCGGGGAGCACCACCTTCAGCTGGATCATGGAGCCGACCTTCGGGGCCTTCTGGTACGTGGCGACGAAGATGCCGCCGTGCTCGACCACGTCGTTGCCGGACAGCCCCTTGTAGAAGTTGGTCGGGCTGTTGGTGCCGAGCGGCGCCTCGAACTTCAACGCCCCCGCGGGCGCGGCCACAGCGCCCTGCGGCGCCGCTTGTTGCTGCTGCTGCGGGGGCGGCTGGTATGCCTGCGCCGGCGGTTGCTGCTGCGGCGGCGGCTGGTACGCCTGCGCCGGCGGTTGCTGCGGCGGCGGCTGGTACGCCTGCGCCGGCGGTTGCTGCGGGGGCGGCTGGTACGCCTGCGGCGCCGGCTGGTACTGCTGCTGCTGCGGCTGGTACGCTTGGGGCTGGACCGGCGCGGGCGCCGGCTGCTGCGGCGGCGGCGCGTACGGGGTGCTGGCGAGGCCGGCGGCCGCCTCCGCCAGCTTCACCAGGCCGAACACGACGCCGAGCGTGCTCGCGACGGCCTCCATCGCGGTGCCGACCGCTGGGTGCTGGCCGGGGAAGGCCTGGAGCTGGCCGAGCGCGGCGCGGACGTGATCGCGCGCCGTCGTCGCCGTCGCGACCGAGCCCGAGCGCTCGATCTGGAAGAGCGCGCCCATCGCCTGCGAGACCGGTTCGGCGACGGCCATCAGATCGGGCGGGACGCTCGGATCGGACTGGAGTGCGCGCAGCGCGCCCGCGAGCGTCTCACGGGCGGTCTTGGCCTGGCTGGTCGGGTCGGACATTCGAGCGACGGGTACGCTAACGGAAGTCAGGCGTCGTTGCATCCCCCGGCTTGGACGAGCGCGGCGATTTGCCCCTCCGACAGCTCGACCTCCTCGCCGCCCGAGAGGCGCGTGGCCCCGCGCAGCCAGAGGCCGCCGTCCCGCACCCGCAGGATCGCGCGGCCGTCGACGACCGCGATCTCGCCAGGCTCGAGCGCCCGCGGGACGTCGGCCCGCTCGGCGCGCGTGATCGCGAGCGCGTGCTCGCCCAGCTCGATCGACGCGCCCGGCACCGGCGCGAGCGCGCGCACCCGCCGCAGGCACGCCTCCACGTCGTCGGACGGATGCAGGCCGAGCAGCGCGCCCTCCGGCTCCGGAGCCGACGTGGCCGCGGCGTCGTCCTGGGCCAGCTCGGGCGGCGCCGCGCCGGCCGCGAGCGCCGCGACGGTCTCGCGCAGGAGCGCGAGCGAGGGCCTGTCGAGCGCGCGCGCGAGGCGCCACGCCGTCCACCCGGGATCGATCGCGAGCCGCCGCGCGCCGAGCACGGCCCCCGTGTCGTACTCGTCGTCGAGCCGGTGCGCGGTGACCCCGGTGACGGTGTCCCCCGCGTCGATCGCCCAGAAATAGGGGTCGGGCCCGCGGTGCCTGGGCAAGAGCGACGGGTGCACGCCGATCGCGCCGTGCGGCGCCGCGTCGCGCACCTCTCGCGGCAGCCGCGTCGTCCAGAACCAGCTGACGACGACGTCGGGGCGCGCGGCGCGGAGCCGGGAGACGAGCGCTGTGTCGACGCGCGGCCGGACGACGAAGGCGTCCCCGAACACGCGCGCCGCGCGCCGGTTGCCGAGCGCGACGCGCCGGCAGCTCGCGACCAGGACCAGCTCGTGCCCGTCGCGCTGGAGCAGCAGGGCCGCGAGCGGCAGGCCGAAGAACGCGACCCTCACGCGCCGACCTTCGCACGAAAGTTGGTTCGGGCCTCGCGCTTCCTGTACGCGGCAGCCATGGCCTCCCCCCGCGCCGCGGCGCTGCGGGGTCGACGCGCAGCGCGGGCGGCGCGGATGCGGGCGGCGGCGGATCGTCTGGCAGCGGCGGCGCGGCGGCCGGGACGGGCGGATCATCGGCCGGCTCGTCGGGGAGCGGGGGCACGACCTGCGACGCCGACGGGGACGGGCACGCGGCGTCGGGAGCGACGGGGTGCGCACAGCCCGCCGACGGCTGCGACGATCAGGATCCCGACGTGCATCCCGGGGCAGGTCGACTGGTCTCGAAACCGTCCAAGTCCGGAAGCTGGGACCACGACTGCAGCGGCGCCGACGAGTTCGAGACCAAGGGAGGCACGTGCGCGATGCTCCTCACGTGCCCGCTCTGCGGCGCGGGCCCCCGGCTACGTCGGCGCACCGGCGGCCTGCGGCCAGTCAGGCCAGGTGGGTTCGAGCTGTGGCTGCAACGCCGGGAAGTGCCAGCTCATGGCGACGGGCTCCAAGCAGCAGCGCTGCAGGTAGCGCCTCGACGATCCGGTGGAGGTTCTCTTCTGCCCGCTCGTGTGGACGAAGAGGGCGATCAACCGGACGGCGAGGGCGTTCAGTCGGCGCGATCAGTCCGGACCGGCGCCGAGATCCAGGTTGAGCGCCTTCACGGTCGCCGAGTAGGCGATGCCGGAGCCGGCGCGCCAGGCGACGCCGCCTGCGGTCTGCGTCGCCGAGTCGCCCATCGGTCGACCAGACGAAGTTCCCCGTCGGCCCGAACTTCGTGAGGAACACGTCCTCGTTGTTGCAGCTCACGCCCCCGAGAACCCCGGAGAAACCGATCGCGCCGCCGCATTGACCGAGCACGAGGAGGTTTCCCGCGGCGTCGACGGCGGCGCGGTGCCCCGCGGCGGGACCGCCGACGGCGCCGTTGCTCCAGACGTGGTTGCCCTCGGGGTCCAGCTCGACGGCGAATTGGCCCCCGAAGTCTCCCGCGTCGGGGAGCGCGAACTGCCCGCCGAACTTGATCTGCTTCTTGTACCAGCCGACGAGGAAGCCGTTCCCGACGGCGTCCTTCGCGACGTCGTACGCGCCCGCCGAGTCCGCGAGCGCCGAGTACACCTTGGCCCAGAGCACGGTCCCGTCCGCGTCGTACCGCTTGGTCCAGACGCCGCTGGGGTTCGCGACGGTGAGGTAGCCCCCGCAGCCGTCGTCGAGGCTGGATTTGAGCCCGCCGTCGAGGCCGCGTCGACGCCGACCCCGCGCGGCGACGGGCCCAAGGGCGGCGGCATCACGCAAGGACGCGAGGCGCTGTTGCGCTACATCCTGAGGCCAGCGATCGCACAGGAGCGCGTCGAGCAGCGCCCCGACGGGCTCGTGCGGATCACGCTGAAGCGCGCGTAGGGCGACGGGACGGTCGCGGTCGACATGGACCCGCTGTCGCTC
>JADLFU010000238.1 GCA_020849655.1 Polyangiaceae bacterium
AGGTGCTCGATCCGCTCGAGCTCGATCCGCGCGCCGACGTCTACTCGCTCGCAGCGACCATCTACAACGTGACGACGCGCCGCGCGTTCTTCGACGACATCGACAACCCGCGCGACCGCATCCTCGCGCACATGCGCCGCGACCCGTTCGAAGACCCCGCGCGCCTCGCCGGCGTGCCCGCGGCCGTCGCGAAGGTGCTGCGCGCCGCGACGGTGCTCTCCGCCGCCGACCGCCCGACCCCCACGGAGCTCGGGCGCGCGTTCGTCGCGGCGCTGTGAGCGGCGGCGACGGGGCGGCGAGGCTTCCCGGCGCCGACGGGGTGTGCGAAGGTCGAAGCGATGTCAGGCGACGTATCCCTCCGACCAGGCGATCTCCTCGGCGGCAAGTACCGCGTGGACCGGGTGCTCGGGCAGGGCGGCATGGGCATGGTCGTCGCGGCGACGCACAAGCAGCTCGGCCACCAGGTGGCGCTGAAGTTTCTGTTGCCGGCGGCGCTCCTGAAGCCCGAGTTCGTCGAGCGGTTTCTGCGGGAGGCGAAGGCGGCGGTCGCCATCAGGAGCGAGCACGTCGCGCGCGTGCTCGACGTCGGCGAGTTCGAGTCGGGCGCGCCGTTCATGGTGATGGAGTATCTCCAGGGGCACGACCTCGGCGAGGAGCTGCGCCAGCGCGGCCCGCTGCCAATCGAGAGGGCGGTCGACTACCTCTTGCAGGCAGGGGAGGCGCTCGCGGAGGCGCACTCGCTCGGCATCGTCCACCGCGACCTGAAGCCAACGAACCTCTTCCTCACCCGCCGCGCCGACGGGTCCCCGCTCGTGAAGGTGCTCGACTTTGGCATCGCGAAGTTCGTCGACACGAGCTCCCCCGAGGCGCTGACGAAGACGACCGCGGTGATGGGCTCGCCGCTGTACAGGTCTCCCGAGCAGGTGCGCAGCACGAAGGCCGTCGACGCGCGCAGCGACCTCTGGTCGCTCGGCGTGGTGCTGCAGGAACTCGTCACCGGTCGGCCGTCGTTCGACGCCGAGACGGTCTCGGGGCTGATGGCGATGATCGCGGCCGACGCCCCGACGCCGCTGCGCACGCTCCGACCCGACGCGCCGGAGGCGCTCGAGCGCCTGGTCGCTCGGTGCCTCGAGAAGCGGCCCGAGGAGCGGATGCCGTCGATGGCGGCGCTCGCGCAGGCCCTGTACCCGTTCGCGTCCGAGCGGGGCAGGCTGTCGGTGCAGCGCATCGTCGACACGATGCGCGGCTCGGCGTCGACGGCCCTGCGCTCGCAGCCCCCGCCCGCGCCGCCCATGGCCGCCGAGCCAGGCAGCCAGCCGACACGCAAGACCGACGGCACCTGGGGCCAGACCCACGCCACGGCGCCCGCGCCGCGGAGGCGTCTCGTCCCCGTCGTGGCGGTCGCCGGCGTCTCGGCGCTCGTCGTCGCGGCGGTGGGCGTCGCGCTGACGTCGAGGAGCGCGCCGAACGGTCCACCGGGCGCAGCCCCGGCGGCGACAGCGAGTGAAGCCCAAGAGCCCGCCAGTGAGCCGAGCGCCAAGGCGCCAGTGGACGAGCCAGCGGCGGCACCTGCGCCCAGCACGAGCCACGTGCCCGCGCCGTCGGCGACCGCCGCAGCGGCCGCGCCTCCGCAACTGCCCGCGACGCCACCTCCCGGCGCTGCTCCGCGTGCGGCCCCGCCTGGTCCGCGGCCTGCCACGCGTGCTCAGCCCGTGGAAGCGGCGCCGAAGAGCCCCGCGCCGGGGGACGAGTTGAAGACGGCGACAGGGTCGAGAAAGTGACGTCGGTGCGAGGGGTCATGGAACTGCTGGCCGTCCCGACACTCATCGACTAGCCTTGGACCAGCGGGACTGCGCATTGCTGGGTCCGGTTCGCGGGGCGGCTACGGCTCGTCCGCCGTCACGCAGGCCGCAAGGTCGAACAGCATGTACTCGAGCAGCTTCTCTTGAGGCGTCATCGGGCCGTCCACACATTCGGTCGGGAAATCCAGCCCCTCGGCGTTCGAGTGGTTCTCCACGTGGAAATCCGAATAGACGACGCGACCGCACTGTTGCGCCGCCGGGACACCGAGCGGCGTGTTGAAGGTGATGTGCATCGGCGTGCCGTTCGCGACTGACACCCACATTTGGGTCGGCGGGGTGACCGCGTTGATGTTGATCCGAAGGGTCTCGATCGGGATCTGGCTGAGCGTGGTGGACGCACCCACCAGTTGCAGCCACTGCGCGAGCGCCGCGCCCTTCGGGAACGTCATGTTGACGAACCCAATTTGGTCCGGAAGGGAGCTCGTCCCGATGCGCCAGTCGGCGGCGTCGTCGAACGTGTCGGGCGGGTGCAACCACGCGTAGGCGTAGTGAGTGGCAAACAGGCGGCCACCCTTGTCGAGGTACGCCTTCAGGCGCGCCCGCTGGGTGACTGACGCCTCGCTGGGGGTGCTATCCCCCTGACAGGGGAAGAGCAGGACATCGTACTGGTCGACCTGGGCCTGCATGCCCATGAGGCTGGCCTGTGTGGCCGTGCCGGTGCCAGCGTCGGCGCCCGGCTGGCTCTGGCCCGTGTAAATGTGGATGCGGCCGCCTTGGTCGGAACGCGTGAACTCCTTGTCCTTGATGCCGATCTTGCGGAACACGCACTCGAGGACGTCGACCGGTCCGGTCGCGAACGCCATCTTAGGGATGTCGCCCTCCGCCTGCTCGGTTGGCAGCGTTGTGTTCGCCTGCGGGACGGCGGTGTCCTGACAAGCCCCGATGGTGACCGTCGACTGCTTCCGCCACCGGCCGATCTGCACGACGAGCGGGATGTTGCTGCCGGCGGGGACGTTCAGGAGCGTGAATTTACCGTCCGCTCCTGTAGTTACCGAGGCCAGCGGGTCGCCTGATGGAGTGGTGCCGCAGCGGTCGCACGATACGCCAGGTGGGAACGGCTCCACGGCGCTGTTGGGAATGTAAACAATAACGTTCGGCAGCGGATCGACACCGTTCGGCGCGTACACCGTGCCGGATATACTGGTGCTAGCTCCTCCGGGGCACGTGACCCGCTGCAGGCAGAGCCCCGTACAACTGCTGGGGTCCCCGCACTTGCCGTTCGAGACCCCGCCGCACGTCTCGGGGAGGATGCAAGTTCCGCATTCGAGAAGGCCACCGCACCCGTCGGAGGCCGGCCCACACGTCTGCCCCAGCCTAAGACAGGTCGTCGGGAAGCAGACGGGAGCGCCGGCGGTGCCCCCCTGGGCACCGCCGGTGCCCGCCTGCGAGCCCCCGGTGCCCGCCTGGGCACCGCCCGTCCCCGCCTGCGCGCCGCCCGTCCCCGCCTGCGCGCCGCCCGTCCCCGCCTGCGCGCCGCCCGTCCCC
>JADLFU010000239.1 GCA_020849655.1 Polyangiaceae bacterium
CGCCCGCGCCCGACTGTCCGCCCGCGCCCGACTTTCCGCCCGCGCCCGACTTGCCGCCCGCGCCCGACGTCCCTCCGCCTGACTTGCCGCCCGCGCCCGCCGAGCCACCTTGCGCCACCCCCGCCGAGCCCGCCTGCGACGCGCCCGCCGAGCCCCCTTGCGACGCTCCTCCCTGCGACGCGCCCGCGTGCGACGCGCCCGCCTGCGACGCGCCCGCCTGCGACGCGCCCGCTTGCGCGCTGCCGCCCCCCTGCCCGGCGCCAGACGATCCGGACGTACCGAAGACAGTGTTGGAGGCGTCGGAGCCCCCACACGCGACGGCGGCGAGACAGGCGAGCGAGAACGAGGAGCGCCACAAGCGAGGGATGGACATGCGGGCGATTGTGCGCCCTGGCGCGCGCTGTTTCCACCCCCGCCGTGCGAGGCGGAATCCTCCGCTGCGAGCGATGCGCGCTGGCACCCCCGCGCGGCCGTGGTAGCGCCGGCCGCCATGAGCCACGCGCCGACGCACCGCCCCGACACGCTCGCCATCCACGCAGGTCAGTCGCCCGATCCGGTGAGCGGCGCGGTGATGCAGCCCATCGTGCTCTCGTCGACGTTCGCGCAGAGCGGCCCTGGCGAGCACAAGGGGTGGGACTACTCGCGCAGCGGCAACCCCACGCGCGACGCGCTCGAGCGGTGCCTCGCGGCGCTCGAGGGCGCGGCGCACGGCTTCGCGTTCGCGTCGGGGTGCGCGGCGACGACGGTCATCCTGCACGCGCTCCGCCCTGGCGATCACGTGGTGTGCGGCGACGACGTGTACGGCGGCACGTTCCGCATCTTCGACAAGGTGATGCGCCCGCTCGGCGTCTCGTCGACCCCGGTCGACATGACCGATCCCGCGCGCGTCCGCGGCGCGCTGCGCCCCGAGACGAAGCTCGTGTGGATGGAGACGCCGTCGAACCCGATGCTCAAGATCTTCGACATCGCCGAGGTGGCCGCGATCGCGCGCGGCGCGGGCGCGAGGCTCGTGGTCGACAACACGTTCGCGACGCCGATGCTCCAGTCGCCGCTCGCGCTCGGCGCCGACGTCGTCGTGCACTCGACGACGAAGTACATCAACGGCCACTCCGACGCGGTCGGTGGGTTCGCGTGCACGAGCGACGCCGCGACCGCGGAGCAGCTCCGCTTCTTGCAGAACGCGATGGGCGCGGTGCCGAGCCCGTTCGACTGCTACCTCGTGCTCCGCGGGGTCAAGACGCTCCCGGTGCGGATGCGGCAGCACGTCGCCTCCGCGGGCGTGCTCGCGGCGAGGCTGGAGGCGCACCCGGCCGTCACCCGCGTGCTGTACCCCGGCCTGCCGAGCCACCCGGGGCACGCGCTCGCGACGCGACAGATGCGCGGCGCGGGCGGCATGATCTCGTTCGACCTCGCCGGCGGCCTCGGCGCGTCGCGCGCGTTCTTGAAGCAGCTCTCGATCTTCGCGTGCGCGGAGAGCCTCGGCGGCGTCGAGTCGCTCGCCGAGCACCCGGCCATCATGACGCACGCGTCGGTGCCCGCCGAGGCGCGCCGCGCGCTCGGCATCGGCGACGGCCTCATCCGGCTCTCGGTCGGCCTGGAGGACGTCGAGGATCTGTGGGGCGATCTGTCGTCTGCCTTCGACGCCGCGGCGCGCGTCTAGCTACTTTTTCCGCTGCACCGCCCCGCTTCGTTCGCTAGGTTGTCGCACGCGCCCATGAAGACCTTCGCCCGCCTCGCGCTCGCCATGTCCGTCGTCTCCGTCCTCGGCTCCTCCGCGCTCGGCTGCGACGATCCCGTGCCGCCCGTCCGCAAGGGCGCGGTGAGGTTCGAGCTGGGCACGGTCACGCCCGCGCTGAAGGACGACAAGGGCAACACGATCAACTGCACCTGGAACGGCAGCGAGCTGAAGATGGGCATCGTCGACGGCAACGGGCACACGCCCGTCGACGAGGAGCAGGGCGACTACCGGGTGAACTGCCGCGTCGCCGCCGACGGCACCTTCGCCGCGAGCCTCTCCGGTCCGCGCACGTCGACGACCCAGCTCTCGTTCGACATCCAGGGCAAGGCCGTGCAGGGCGGAGACGCGCAGGGCGTCACCGTGTCGTTCGCCGACTCGCAGTTCGGTCCCTACCAGTCGAACCCGACGGCCAGCTGCACGGTGTCGCTCTCGACGGCCGGCGGCGACAACGCGCTCGCCGTCGCGGCCGGGCGCATCTGGGGGCGCTTCTCGTGCCCGCGCCTCTCGATCGTCGACCAGACCGACACGAGCTCGTGCTCGGTGCTGGCGGGCTACTTCGTGTTCGAGAACTGCGACGAGTGAGCCGCGCGCGTCAGCGCGTCGCGACGAACACGCAGAGCACGATCAGGAGCACCGCCGCCGCGACGAGCAGGCGCGCGGGGGTCAGCGCGTAGCGCGCGGCGAGGGTGGGCGCGCTCACCGCCGCGGGCTGCGCCGCGACCTCGACCACGCGCACGCCCGCGGAGGGCTCATCGCCCGGCACGACCAGGAGCAGCATCAGGCCACGCGCGAGGTCGGGGGTCTCGTCGGACGGCAACCCCCCGCGCCGCGGCAGGCGCACGGTCACGGCCTGCGAGGACGCGGGCAGGTGGAGATCGATGAGCTCCGGCGGCTCCTTGCGCCCCCGCGTCGTCACCGCGCCGCTACGTTCGCAGCCGTCGCAGCCGCCCCCGCCGCACCGCGCGCACTCGAGCATCCGCGGCACCTCGAGCTCGATCGATCGCCCCTCCGCGAGCCACCCGCGCGGGACGGTGACGCGCAGCCGCCCGTCGGGCCCGCGCGGCCCCTCGAGCTCGTCTCTCTGCAGCACGCGGCCGAGCGCCTGGGTCACCTGGCGCAGGTTACCCAAACGAGCCTCAAGCTCACAATTTTCGCGCGTCGCCGAGGGCCTCCTCCGAGCCTCGGGACGGCGCGAACCCCAGCGCCGCGAGGCGCTCGCCCGAGAGCTGCACGCGCGGCCACGGCAAGGGCGGGGCGCCCGGGACGAACCTGACGGGGAGCGACGGGCGCGCGCTCGCAGCGAGCCGCGCCGCGACGAGCGCGTCCTCGCGGAGCAGATCGCGCGGCGCGACGTTCAGCGCAGAGAGCGGCGCCGGCGCGCGGTCGAACGCCAGGAGCGCGGCCTCGACCCAGTCGTCGACGTGCGTGAACCCCGCGAGGCGTTCGCCATCACCGCCGAGCAGGAGCGCGTCCGTCGCCGCCTCGATCCTCGCGTCGAGCGCCGTCAACGTCGGGTGCGCTCGCCCCGGCCCGACCACGGCGCCCGCGCGCACGACGACGCACGACATCGCGAACGTCCGCGCGAACGCGGCCGCGAGCGCCTCGCTCGCGAGCTTGCTCGCCCCACGCAGCGTCGACGGGAGCGCCCCGAGGTCCGCCTCGTCGACCGGCCCGTCCACGTCGCCGTACACCTCCGCCGACGACGAGAGGACGACGCGCGGCACCCCGCGGCGGCGCGCGGCCTCGAGCACGTTGTGCGTCGCGATCGTGCCGACCTCGAGATCGAGCCGTGTATCGTCGCTGTCGCCGTGCTCCGCGCTCGCGGCGAGGTGAAACACGGCGTCGTGCCCCGACATCACCGCGTCGACGTCCGACAGGATGCGGACGTCGCCTCGCACCAGCTCCACCGCGCCTCGATCGATCAGCGGCGCGAGGCGCGCGCGCGTCCCGGTGGAGAGATCGTCGAGCACGGTGACCGCGCCTCGGGCGGCGAGCCGCTCGACCAGCCGACACCCGAGAGAACCAGCCCCACCCGTGACGAGCGCGCGCATCGCGCCGCAGCATCCCGCGGCCTGCGCCACGGGGGCAAGCTCGCGACCCTAACTTGCCCTTGTTCGCGTTGACGAAGGAGTACGAGCCCGCGACCGACGCCGCGCCGCCCTCGGGCGGATCGAACGAGAGGCCGCGCAGCACGCCCTGGATACAGCTGACGACGCCGCCGCTCAGGCTGCCGGACGGGCTGACCGACGCGTTCGACACCGAGCCTGAGCCGCTGATCGACAGCGTGTAGCTGACGCGGCCTTCCATGTCGGGGTTCGAGCCGAGGCCGGCCTGGTAGCAGCCGCGGATGCGGCCCTGCGCGCCGCGAAGCACGCGCTCCGCGCCGTTGATCTTGCCCGCGCTGACCGAGCCGCCGCCGCTGACGCTGGCCTTCGGCGCCGCGACCGCCGCGGTGGTGCCCGAGCCGTCGGAGCCCTGCGCGCCCTTGCCCGAGCCGGCGAGATCGCCGATGCCGCCGCCGCCGGGCTTCACCACGCCGCCGCCGCCGCCCATCTTCAGGCCGCCGGGGCCCGTCGCGCCGACGCCGTCGGACGACTTCGCGATCGCGTCGAGCTGGCCGGTGGGCACGTTCGAGTCGCTCAGCACGCCCGCGGTCGCGGGGCCGGAGTTCGACAGGACGCCGATCGTCGCGGCCTCCATCTGCGCGAGCTTGTCGAGGAGCGCGGCGCCCTGCGCGTTCGACATCGTCGCGCCGCCCTTGCCGGGCGCGTTCGACTTCGGTCCGCCGCCGGGCGTCGCCTTCGCCGTGCTGGGCTTGTCGGCCGGCTTGTCGGCGGGTTTGTCCTCGTCGGTGGTCTTCTTCTCCTCGACGGGCGGCGGCGGCGGCAGGCGCTTGATGTTGTCGACGAGCCCCGCGACGTCGGCCTCGTCGGGCAGCACCTTGTCGGACCAGTCCGAGTAGAGGACGCCGATCGCGCCGAAGTGGAAGAGGAACGAGAACGCCGAGATGATCGTCATCGACCAGTCGATCTTGTCGGACATGCCCGACTTCACGCTGGCGGGGAGCTGCGGCTTCGGCTGCACCGGGGGCGGCGCGACGAACTGGAAGAGGAACGTCGTCTCGCCGACCACGATCTTCCCGCGGGAGTCCTCGGTGAGCTTGACCTGGTAGGCGCCCTGCTGGTTGCGCTTCGCCTGGCCTCGCAGCGCCGCGAGATCGGTCGGGCCGCTCGGCAGCGCGATGCGGCCGGTCATCCCGTCGAGGAAGCTGAGGTGGTAGTCCTGCCCGACCAGCTCGAAGATCTTGAACGACGCGGGCAGGCTCGGGCCGACGACGACGAACGTGTTCTTCTCGGACGGGCCGATCGTCACGGTCGTGCGCTGCTTGATGACGCGCTCCTCGATCACCTTGCCGCCCTGCACGATGCCGATGCGGAGCACCTTCGGGCCCGACGCCACGGGCATCGCGCGCATCACGGCGGTCATCCGCCCAGGACGACCCGGCTGCCCCGACTGCGGACCTGAGTTCTGCGATTGCGTCATGCTGTTTCTCCAAGCGCCTGGGTGACGACTGCGCGGTCCGACATCCAGGGCGGCCGGATAGTTCCGGTGCGCGGGAGGCTATACGGCGAGCCGGTCAGCGTCCACCCCCTCGTCACCTCGTTCGCGCGCAGGCGGCGGCCGAGTCGTGGTAGCGTCAACGGCTCGGCCTCGCCGAGATCCTTCACCCGCAGGAGATTTTCCCATGACGCTTCGTCGCTCCCTCTTGGCTCGCTCCGCCCTTGGCACCTCCGCGCTCGTCGGCGCGCTCACCCTCTCCGCGCCCGCCCTCGCGGCCCCCGTGTCGGTCGTCCCCGCCGCGAGCGCGGTCGAGGCCGCGCCGCGCATCACCAAGGGAGACGGCTCGTGCGCTCACTTCGTGAAGGCCGCCGCGTCGGGCACGGTGAGCACCGCGGCCCTCGCGATGGGCCTGCTCACCGGCTCGGGCACGCCCGCGCAGGCGGCGCCTCCGGGGCTCAACAACGCCGAGTCGTCGTTCCACGGCGTGATGTACCTCATCGACTACACCGACGCGACGACGCCGGCGGGCAACTTCCCGTACAACAACCTGCTGCCGTGGTCGCAGCGCAACGGCTTCGTCTGCGAGTCGCAGCAGCCGGTCGGCGTCCCCCCGGCGCCCTACGACTCGTTCGCGATGGTCGGGCGCGCGCTCATCAACATCAAGACGCCCGGCACGAAGACCATCGCGGTCGCGAGCGACGACGGCTACCGCCTCACGATCGGCGGCGTCGTCGTGTCTGCGTTCGACGCGAACCGCGGCCCCGCGATCGACACGCGCCGCGTGACGTTCGAGGCAGCGGGCGTCTACGAGTACGAGTTCGTGTACTGGGAGCAGGGCGGCCTCGCGTTCTTCGAGGTCGCGATGTCCGACGACGAGGTCGTCTTCACCGGCAACTCGAGCGCGAACCCGGCGCCGGTCGGCACCGCCGGCGCCGACGACCTGACGAGCCAGGGCGCGTCGAACGGCCTGCCCGCGAGCTTCCTCGCGCTCGGCGACGGCTCGGTCGACAACGCGATCCTGTTCATCCGCGACGCGGACAAGACGCCCGACACGTGCGGCCCGAAGATCGGCCTGCCGAGCGACATCTGCATCATCAACGATCCGAGCCTGCTCTGCGGCAACGGCACGATCGACGCGCTCTCCGGCGGCGGCTCCGAGGGGTGCGACGACGCGGGCGTGGTGGCGGGCGACGGCTGCTCCGACACCTGCACGCTCGAGCCCGGCTTCCTCTGCGCCGGCGTGCCGAGCGTGTGCAGCCTCGACATCGACGGCGACGGCCTCACGAACGACCAGGAGGGCACGCTCGGCTCCGATCCGCGCAAGAAGGACACCGACGGCGACGGCCTCGACGACGGCGTCGAGGCGCCCGGCGCGGTCGCGCAGGACACCGACGGCGACACCGTCCCCGACGTCCTCGACACCGACGACGACGGCGACACGATCCCCACCGCGACCGAGATCGCCGACACGACGGCGAGCGGCGTCTCCACCGACGTCGACGGCACGGGCGGCGTGAACTGGCTCGACAAGGACGCCGACGGCGACGGCGCCGAGGACGGCGTCGAGGGCACGGGCGATCTCGACGGCGACGGCGTCCCGAACTACCTCGACGTCAACGACAAGGACGGGCCCACCGGCGATCTCGACGGCGACGGCATCCCGAACGGCACCGAGACCAGCACCGGCACGGATCCAAACAAAGCTGACACTGACGGCGACGGCCTGGACGACGGCGTCGAGGACGCGAACAAGGACGGCGTGGTCGACCCGACCGAGACTGATCCTCGCAAGGCTGACACGGATGGCGGCGGCGTGGACGACGGCACCGAGCTGAAGAACGGCACCAACCCGCTCGATCCCTCCGACGACAACGGCGGCAGCGGCGGCGCGGGCGGCGGCGGCGGCGCAGCCGGTGCAGCGGGCGCGGGCGCGGCAGGTGCCGCGGGCGCAGGCGCGGCAGGCGCAGGGGGTACGGCGGGCGCAGGCGCGGCGGGCGCGGGTGCAGCGGGCGCGGCAGGCGCGGGCGCGGCGGGCGCGGCGGGCGCGGCAGGCGCGGGCGCGGCGGGCGCGGGCGGCGGCAAGGCCGGCGCGGCGGGCACCGGCGGCTCCGCCGGCAAGGCGGGCGGCGCGGGCACGGGCGGCTCCGCCGGCAAGGCGGGGGGCGCGGGCACCGGCGGCTCCGCCGGCAAGGCGGGCGGCGCGGGCACCGGCGGCTCCGCCGGCAAGGCGGGCGGCGCGGGCACGGGCGGCTCCGCTGGCAAGGCGGGCGGTGCGGGTACGGGCGGCTCCGCTGGCAAGGCGGGCGGTGCGGGCACGGGCGGCGCGGCCGGCAAGGCGGGCGCGGGCGGCGCGGCAGCGGGCGCGGCGGGCGCGGCCGTCGGCGGATCGGCTGGCAAGGCGGCGAGCGCGGGCAGCACCGGGACGGGCAGCGGCAACGCGCCGAGCTCGAGCGCGACCAACGAGGGCGTCGAGCTCGAGGGCGGGTGCAACGTCGCTGCGCCGTCGAGCGGCGGCGCGGAGTGGCTCGGGTTCGGGCTGCTCGCGGGCCTCGTCGCGCGGCTCCGCCGTCGTCGGGGCTGACGGCGCCGAGCCTTCGTCGTCGACGGCACCAAGGGGCCGGGCGCGCTGCGCCTGGCCCTTTGGCTTTTTTCGTGCTCGCGTCGGCGCGCGGGGTCGATCACAATCCGCGCATGCCCGCGTCTCTCCGTGCCCTGTCGCTGCGAGCAGTCGCGGCGGCGACGTGCCTCGTGGCCCTCGCCCACGCGCAGGCGGCGCCGGACCTCGTGCGGCTGAAGGACGGCGGCGTGCTGCGCGGCACGATCTCGGAGGTCAACGCCGGGGTCGTCGTGATCGTCACGGTGGCGGGCGAGACCCGGCGCATCCCGTCGGCGCAGGTCGCGTACGCGGGGCCGGTGGAGGAGAAGGCGCCCCGGGGCCCCCGCGCGATGGTCGAGGTGACGGGCGACACTGCGCCCGTGAAGATTGTGTCCAGTCAGTCCGACGTCACCCTGCACGTGCGCGTCTCGAGCTCGACCGCGACGACGCTCGGCAGCGCCGTCGGCGTCGGCACCGGCGGCTTCATGAGCGTGGGCGGCGGCTCCGGGATCACCTCGGGGCGCGGCTACCAGCGAGTGTGCAGCGCCCCCTGCGACGCCAACGTCGCGACCGGCAAGTACACGCTCGCGCTCTCGCGCGGCAACGGCGCCCCGGTCGAGGCCGAGGGGCTCGTCGAGATCCCCGGCCCCTCGACGATGGAGGTGAAGTACACGAGCTACTCGGGCCTGCGCGCGGCGGGCACGGTGGTCACCGTCGTCGGCGTGCTCAGCGGGCTGTATTTCATCGCGGTGAAGGCGCCGTACGCCGTCACCGAGTGCGACGCGCAGAACGTCTGCCAGGACAGGACGAAGTTCCACCAGAGCGAGCTGCTCACCGGCATCGGGCTGTTCCTCGGCGGCGCGATCATCGGCGGGGTGATGAGCTCGAAGGACGACGAGGCGAGCATCCGCGTCGTCCCGGGCGCCGTCGGCGCGCTGCCCTCGCGCAGCCGCTGGGGCGTCGAGAGCGCGGCCGCCGCGCCGACCGCGCTGCCCACACCAGGCCTCAGCGTCAGCGCGGTCTTCTAGCCAGCGATCAGGGCGCTGGCAGCGGCTCGAGCGCGATGCTCGTGACGTGGCCCTTGCGAACGACGATCGGCCAGTCATGGATGTGGGTGCCGCCGCTCTCGAGCGCGCCCGACACGATGGCGGGCCCCTCGGGCAGGTTGAACCCGAACACGCGCGACACGTTGCCCGAGGTCGTCGTCGCGGTGTTGGCGGCGGACGGCGTCGAGCCGCCGTACGCGATCTTCGACGCGCCGTCGGCCGTCGACACGGTCGCGGTAACGCCGGGCGCGAGCGGGCTGCCCGTGCAGTCGATCGCGCTCGCCGTGAGGTGTCCGCGCGCGGGGTCGAGCCCGCCGGCGATGGACTTGCCGAGCGCCTGGAAGATCGCTTCGCTGGCGAGCGAGGCCTTGAAGGCGCCGCCCTTCGTGATGGGGAACGGAAACATCCGGAGCGTGTGCGCGTACGTCGGCGCGACGACCTCGAAGTAGCCGTCCCACCCGGTGCAGCCCGTCGGCAGCCCGGTGAACGTCAGCTTGCCGTCGGCGCCCGAGGTGAGCGGCCCCGCCTGCGGGCTCGCGCACTCGAGATCGGCCTTCGAGCAGGCCTTGACGACCGCGCCCGCGACGGGCGCGTCGGTGAGGCCGTTCACGACGTCGAGCGTGACATCGATGGTCGGCGTGGTCGGGCCGAGCGGCACCTCCACGCCCGCGCACCCCCAGGGGCCGGCAGGGATCGACGGCGCGCCCGCGCCACCGCCCGCCTCGCACATGCCACCCGCGCCCGCGCCGCCTGCACCGGCGCCCGCTCCTCCTGCGCCGCCTCCGCCCGCGCCTCCTGCACCCGCGCCGCCTGCGCCCGCGCCGCCCGCGCCGCCCTCACCGGCCGCGCCACCGCCACCCGATCCGCCTGCGCCCGCGGCGCCTCCCGCGCCCCCGCCGCAAGCGTAGTCCGGGAGGTCGAGCTCCGGGAGCGGGGGGCACGCGCCGCCCTCACACCGGAGGAACACGCAGCTGTCGCCGGGGGAGTTCATGTCGAACTCGAAGGGCACCGTGAGCGCGCCGTCGAGCTCGGCGCACAGTCTGTCGGCCGAGAGGATGCTGCCCATCAGCCGCGCCGGCTCCAGCACGATCTCGCTGCCCGAGATGGAGTTGGCGGCCCCCGCCACCGTGACCTTGCCGACACCGGCCTCGAACCCGCACGTCGTCGACACCGGCGCGTCCGGGAGGACGATGCTCGCGCCGACCGTGTCGGCCAGCGTCTGCGGCGCGCCCGCGGACACCAGGATGGGCGTCAGCGTCATCGAGAGCAGGCCCGCGCCGCCGCCGTCCGGCGTGTACGCGAGCTTGCCCGCGAAGCGCAGCGGCTGCTTCGGGTTGCGCCCGGTGATGTTGGTCACGCACGACACGAGGAAATCGCCAGTGGGGTCGGGCACCGCGCCGTCCGGGGTGGAGCAGCCGGAGGGCGCGCCGCCCCCCGCGCCCGCCACGCCGCCGCCGCGGCGCGCGGTCGTGTCGGAGACGTAGTCATCGAACCGCCCCTCGGGGTCGACGCAGGCGGAGACGGCGACCACTGAGACGGAGGCGGCGAGGAGGAAAATTCTGGAGTTCATGGGAATGCCCGCCCACTGACGGCGCGCCATGGTAGCACGGCTCCGTGGCACTCCTCCGTCGATTCTCGCTCGCGGCAGCCGCCCTGGCGGCGCTCACCCCGGCCTCCGCGCTCGCCTCGGGGTACCTCTCCGCGCGGTTCGGGTCCGCGCACGGGATGCCCGCGATGGCCAACCCCTACGCCGTGTACTTCAACCCGGCGGCGATGGGCGGCGTGAAGGGCACGGAGCTCACGCTCGATCTGACGCTGGCGCTCCGGCAGGCGAGCTACTCGCGACCCTTCGAGGCGCTGTCACCGTCGAACGCGGGCGTCGAGGACGACCCGCAGTACCGCTCGTCGAACCTCGGCGACGCCAAGCTGTCGAACGTCATCGCGCTGCCGTTCTTCGGCGCCGTCTCCGATCTCGGCACGAAGAACCTCCGCGTCGGCTACGCGTTCTACGTGCCGTTCGGGGGCACGGCGAGCTGGTCGAAGACTGGCAACCCCGACCCGGTGTACGCCGACGGGCCCCAGCGCTGGCAGGTGATCGAGGGCAAGCTCGTCGCGATGTACAACACTGTCGCGGCCTCCTACACGTTCGAGGCCGCCAAGCTGACGGTGGGCGCCAACTTCTCCGTCGTGATCGACCAGGTCGACACGGTGCGCGCGCGCAACGCGAACGGCTCGGACGACACTGTCACGGCGACCGGCGCGCTCGTCGAGGGGCGCTCGCACGTGACGGCGAGCGGGGTCGACCTCGGCGCCGGGCTCGGCGTCTACTGGGATCCGCGCCCCGACCACTCCGTGCGGGTCGGCGCCTCGTACACCTTCGCGCCCGGGTTCGGCGAGACCCGCTGGAAGGGCAAGCTCACCCAGCAGTTCGGCGGCGTGAGAGACCCGGCGAAGGCGACCGACATCGAGTTCTTGCAGCGCTGGCCCGACGTCGCGCGCCTCGGCGCGGCCTTCGCGGCGACGAAGCAGCTCGAGCTGCGCGCCGACCTCGAGTACGTGCGGTGGAGCGTCTTCGACAGGCAGTGCGTCGTCTCCCCCCACATGAACTGCGACGTGGCCGCCGACGGCTCGCAGACGGGCCCGGGCGTCATCCTCAACGTCCCGCGCAACTGGAAGGACGCCGTCAGCGTGCGGGGCGGCGGGGGCTACCTCGTCGTGCCTGGGCTCGAGCTGTTCGGCGCCCTCTCCGTGACGACCCCGGCGGCGCCCAAGTCGACCGTCGACGCGTCGACCATCGACAACTACCGCGTATCGTACGCGCTCGGGGCGCGGTGGGAGGCGTCCCGGCGGTTCGTGCTCGCGGGCAGCTTCAACCAGTCCTACATGCTGCCGCTCGACACCAACGGGGCCGTCGGCGTCGACACCTACAAGGCGCCGTCCCGCACGCCCTCGAGCGACGGCCGCTACGAGCAGAGCATCTACTACGTGAACCTCAACGGCACCGTGAGGTTCTGACGGTCATCCGCCGCGCTTCACCTTGTGCTTGCTGGGGCCGACGCGGTCCTTCGGCTGCGGCTCGGGGGCGCGATCGCTGGGCGTCACCCTCGGGGCCTTCGGGCCGACGGTCGGGGCGTAGGGCGGCTTGCCCTCCACGTCGGCGCAGCAACGAAACGAGACGAAGTAGTAGGTGAACTCGGGCGCGTGGCTGGTCGTCATCGGGCGGCAGGCGTTGCGGACGTGGCCCCAGGCGCCGCCCTTCAGGCCCGCCCACTTGCTCTTGTCCTTCGCGGAGGCGCGCGAGTCGCGCGTCACCCACTCATCCATGTTGCCGGTGAGATCGTGCACGCCGTACCCGGAGACGCAGCGAGGCATCGCGCCGCTCGCGACGCTCTGGTCGAGGCGCGCGAGCTCGGGATCGCGGCGCGCGGGGTCGGACGAGTACATCTGGTCGAGGTGCGGGTTGATCCAGGTGTTGTCGATGTTGCAGGCTGTCTGGTCGCGCGCCCAGCCGTACGGAAAGGGAGTGTGCTCCGGGCCCTCGCACGCGGTCACCCACTCGCTCTCGTAGCAGAGGCGCTTGCCCTGGTGCCGGCAGGTGGCCTCGGCGTCGTGCCACGACACCATCCAGGCCGGGTGGCCGCCCTCGCGGTTGGGGTACTCGTACCTGTCGATGCAGAACTCGCGCCGCTCCTCGGGGCTGGTGCACCGGGTGCTCCCGCGCTTGAACTCGTGGCAGAGGGTGATGTGGTTGGCTTTGTTCTCTTCCTTCTGGAGGCAGACGCGCTCGACCGTGGGGCAATACGTCCCGTCGACGTGCGCCATGCCCTCGGGGCACGGGGGCTTCGCGGCGGGCGGGGGCGGCGCGCTCGACGACGCCGCCGCGCTCGACGCCGCCTCCGCGCTCGACGCCGCCCCCGCGCTCGACGCGGCGGCTGGGGACGAGGGGGGCGGGAGCTCCGGGATCGACGAGCCCGGCGGCGCGGGCGCCGGGCCGGGCGCGGCGGCGCTGCACGCGAGGCCGAGGAGCGGGGTGAGCGAGAGGAGGCGGAGCGGCTTCACGACGGGCGCGCTTGTAGCGCGAAGACGGCTCGACTTGTCGACGCTCCTCGTCCATCTTGGCGAGCCGATGGCCGTCAGGTGTCGCGCGCGCTCGTGGCCGCTCGTGCTGCTCGCGCTCGCGTGCTCCTGCGCCCCTCCTCGACCTCCCCAGACGATGAACACCGAACTCGCCCCGGCGCCGCTCGACGTCGACCCCGTCGCGTACGCCCACTCGGCCGACGCGATGATCCAGCTCACCGACGCGTGCCTGCGCACGGCGCGCGCGCGGCTCGACGAGATCCGGGCGCTCGCCGCGCGACCCGACGCCGAACTCACCGTCGCGGCGACGATCGGGCGCCTCGACGACGCGACGCTCGCGCTCCGCAACGCGGGCGACTTCGCGCAGCTGGTCGCGGTCGCGCACCCCTCCGCCGCCGTCCGCGACGCGGCGAAGACGGCCGAGCCGAAGGTCGACGCGCTGACGACGGCGCTCTTCCTCGACGCCGAGCTCGCGCGGGTGTTCCGTCGGGTGGCCGCGCTCGCGCCGCCGATGTCCGCGCCCGAGCGCAGGCTGCTCGACCACACGCTGCGAGATTTCCGCCGCAACGGGCTCGAGCTGCCGCCGGACGGCCAGGCGCGGCTGCGCGCGCTGAACGAAGAGCTGACGCGGCTCGGGCAGGCGTTCGAGGCGAACCTCGCGGCGGACACGCGGCACCTCGACGTGCCTCCCGCCGCGCTCGCCGGGCTGCCGCGCTCGTACGTCGACGCCCACCCGCCGCGCGAGGACGGCAAGGTGCGCGTGACGACCGACTACCCCGACTACCTGCCGTTCATGCAGTACGCGACCGACCGCGCGACGGCGCTCGCGCTCTACAAGGAGTTCGACAACCGCGGCGCCGCGAAGAACGTCGCCGTGCTCGAGCGCCTGCTCGCGCTCCGCGACGAGAAGGCCAAGCTGCTCGGGTACGCGACGTGGGCTGAGTTCGTGATCGAGCCGCGGATGGCGAAGACGCCGGCCGAGGTCGCGACGTTCCTCGCGGGGCTGCGGTCGCACCTCGAGGCGCGCGCGGCGCGCGAGATGGGCGAGCTGCGTGGGATGCACGTCTCGCTGGGCGGCAAGCCCGACGACCCCCTGCCGCCGTCCGACCGCGTCTACCTCGAGGACCAGGTCAAGCGCGCCAAGTACGGCGTCGACTCGAAGGAGGTCAGCCAGTACTTCGAGGTCTCGCGCGTGCAGGCGGGCGTGCTCGAGCTGACCGGCCGGATGTTCGGCTTGCGCTTCCTGCGGCAGCGCGCGGCCGCGTGGCACGACGACGTCGAGACCTACGCTGTCACCGATCTCGCGGGCGCGCCGCTCGGACGGTTCTACTTCGATCTGTACCCTCGCGCCGACAAGTACAAGCACGCCGCGGTGTTCAGCATCCGCGAGACGAAGCGACAGCCCGACGGCTCCCGGCTGCTGCCGATCGCCGCCATCGTCTGCAACTTCCCGCGCAGCCGCCCGGGCGCGCCGGCGCTGCTCACGCACGGCGAGGTGACGACGTTCTTCCACGAGTTCGGGCACGTGCTGCACCACCTGCTGTCGGAGTCGGCGCTCGCCAGCTTCGCCGGCACCGCCGTCGCGCGCGACTTCGTCGAGTCGCCGTCGCAGATGCTCGAGGAGTGGGCGTGGTCGAAGGAGACCCTCGACGCCTTCGCGCGGCACCACGAGACGGGGGCGAAGCTCCCGGACGAGCTGTTCGCGAAGATGATCCGCGCGCGGAGCTTCGGCCGCGCGCTCGCGACCCAGCGGCAGCTCTTCCTCGCCGCGCTCGATCAGGCGTACCACACGCGCCCACCCGGCCTCGACACGACCGCCGTCCTGCGCGAGATCCACGACTCGTACACGCCGTTCAAGTACGTGGAGGGCACGCACTTCCAAGCGACCTTCGGGCACCTCGTCGGCTACGACGCCGGCTACTACGGGTACCAGTGGGCGCTGTCGATCGCGCGCGATCTGTTCAGCCGGTTCCAGGCCGAGGGGATGATGAACCCGAAGACCGCCGCCGACTACCGCGCGGCGATCCTCGCGCCGGGCGGCAGCGACGACGAGGCGCGGCTCGTCGCGCGCTTCCTCGGCCGCCCGCCGAGCGACGAGGCGTACAAGCGGTTCCTCTCCGCGGAGTAGCGGCGAACGACGGCCGGGACCCCTCGGCCGCACGATCGAGAAATGTGGATGGGCGTGTCGATCTGCGCCGCGCTCGATCGTCGCCCAGGAGAAGAAGGAGAGACACATGACCACCACGACCGAGAACACTGTCCGGCTCCACCGCGTCCTCAAGGCCCCCGCGGCGCGGATCTACCGCGCGTTCCTCGACCCGGACGCCATGGTGAAATGGCTGCCGCCGCACGGGTTCACCGGCAGGGTCCACCACCTCGAGGCCAAGGTCGGCGGCACCTACGAGATGTCGTTCACGAACCTCACGACCGGGGCGAGCCACTCCTTCGGGGGAGAGTACCTCGAGCTCGTGCCCGGCGAGCGCATCCGCCACACCGACAGGTTCGCGGATCCGAGCATGCCGGGCCAGATGGAGACGACGGTGTCGCTGAAGACAGTCTCGTGCGGCACCGAGCTCTCGGTGGTGCAGACGGGCATCCCGACCATGATCCCGGTCGAGGCCTGCTACCTGGGGTGGCAGGAGTCCCTGACGCTGCTCGCGCAGCTGGTCGAGGCCGAGATCCCGGGCCCCTGATCGCGCGGGCGCCGAGAGCGGAGTAGTCAACCTCGCCTCCCGTGCCGTACAAGGGGCGGATGCCAGCCTGGTCCGCGCGCTGCCCGCTGCTCCTCCCGCTCCTGCTCGCCGCGTGTGTCGGGGGCTCCTCCGGCGCGGACGCCCCCGCGGGCGCTGCCGGCGCTGCCGGAGGCCTGGCGGGCGCAGGAGGCGGCGGCGGATCCGTGAGCGGGGCGGGCGGCGCCGCCGGGAAGGCCACGGGAGGCGCGTCAGGCAAGGCGGGCAGCGCGGGAGTAGCCGGCGGCGCGAGCGGCGCGTCGGGCACGGCGGGCGCCGCCAGCAGCGCAGGCGCGGCAGGCACGGCGGGATCGGCAGGTACAGCAGGCACGGCAGGTGCGGCGGGCAGCGCAGGCACGGCGGGATCGGCGGGTACGGCAGGCACAGCGGGCAAGGCCGGCAGCGCAGGCACAGCGGGTACGGCAGGCACAGCGGGCAAGGCCGGCAGCGCAGGCACGGCGGGCTCCGCAGGAGCAGCGGGCAAGGCGGGCAGCGCGGGCACAGCGGGCAAGGCCGGCGCGGCGGGCAAGGCCGGCGCGGCGGGGAGCGCAGGGGCCGGGGGCGGCGCGACGCAGACGCTGTCGTTCACCGCGTCGAGCGTGGACTTTCCCAACCCCGAGCGCGGCTTTCACGCGTTCCGTGGGCACGACGACATGTGGGGCCTGGCCGCGCTCCGCGCCGGCTCGCCGCCGCGCACGCTCGTGTTCGGTCGCATCCTCGCGTCGGCGTTCAAGGGCAAGGACTTCGACGCCGCCTTCCTCGCCGAGATCCAGCAGATGTTCGACGACGCCCGCGCCGCGGGTCTGAAGGTGAACCCGCGCGTCTCCTACAACGACGGGCCCGAGGCGGGCTGTCCCGCACAGTACGGCTGCGACGCGCCGCTCGCCCAGGTGCTGTCCCACATCGCCCAGCTGAAGCCGCTCTGGACGAAGAACGCCGACGTCATCAACGTCGTCGATCCCGGGTTCATCGGCGGCTGGGGAGAGTGGCACACCAGCAGCAACGGCCTCGACACCCCTGCCAACAAGAAGACGATCATGGAGGCGATCCTCGCCGCCGTGCCCGTGGAGCGCATGGTGTACATCCGCACGCCGGACGCGAAGCGGGCGATGTTCTCGACGCCGCTCACGGCCGCCAACGCGTTCGACGGCTCGGGCGTCGCGCGCGTCGGCCACCTGAACGACTGTTTCCTCTCGTCGGCGGACGACGTCGGCACCTACGCGGGCAGCGGGTGGCCGCTCTCGCAGGAGCTCGACTACATCGGCGGCGAGGGCGCCTTCGTGCCGTGCGGCGGGGAGAGCTGCGCGCTGCACGCGCGCTCGCTGTGCCCGGCGGCCCTCGCCGAGATGACGAAGCTGCACACCAACCACCTGAACCACGACTACTTCGGCGGCGTCATCGATCGGTGGAAGGCGGACGGCTGCCACGACGAGATCTCGCGCCGCCTCGGCTACCGCTTCTCGCTGAAGAGCGCGGTGGTGCCCGTGACGGCCGCGCCGGGCGCGACGATCGACGTGTCGTTCGTGGTGACGAACTCGGGCTTCGGCGAGCTGTTCAACCCTCGCCCAGCGCACCTCTCGCTGCTCGACGCGGGGGGCGCGGTCGTCGTCGATCAGGTGCTCGCGGGGATCGATCCCCGGCGGTGGGGCGCCGGCAGTGACACGACGGTCGTCGGTCAGCTGTCGCTGCCCGCGGGCCTCGCGGCGGGCGACTACCGCCTCGCGCTCGCGCTGCCGGACGCGTCCGCGTCGCTCGCCTCCGACCCTCGGTACGCGGTGCGGTTCGCGAACACGGACGCCGGGCCGCTTGCCTGGCAAGCGGCCACCGGGCGGCTCGTGTTCGCGACCCTCACGATCGCCAACTGATCGGCGCGCTTGCGCGGGGCCCGACAGGCGACCCCGCGCGCGGCGATCACTTGCGGCGGACCTCGACGAACGCGCCGCCCGTGGCGGTGTCGACGGCGATCCACAGCGACGATCCGTCCCCGAACAGCGAGAGGCTCGCGCCGGCCTTGGCGGGGGTGATCGCGGGCGCCACGGTCGCGCCCGCGGTCGGCGCGCCGGCCGTGTAGCGGACCGCCTCGACCGGCAGCGCGGCGAACGTGACGGGATCGCTCTCCGCGACGAACAGCCACCCGTCGTCGCCGGCCGACGGGCGGAGGGCCGCCTGCGAGCCGACGAAGTTCAGGTTCTTGCGCATCGAGGCGCCGGCGCCCGGCGTCGCGCTCTTCAGCTCGTCCGCGGTGAAGCCCCGGATCTCGTGATCGGCGCCGAAGGTGCTCTGGTCAGCGAACACCGCGCCGGCGCCGTCGACGACCACGGGCCCCGACGCCTTGCCCCACGAGCCCACCTTCGCAGGCGGCGCGCAGCTCGAGACGAAGCCGTCACAGTAGTCGCCCGCCCACAGGCCGTTGTCGACGGCGGCCGGCGCGACGCTGGCGAGCGTCGAGAGCCCCGTGTACACGAGCCGCGGCGTCGCCCCGGGCAGCGCGACGCCGGAGAAGAACCCGTTGACGAAGGCCCGCGATTTCTCGGTCGCGCCGTCGGTCGACAGCAGCAGGACCTCACCCGCGAAGCCGGCGCCCTCCGTCGTGTACGACAGCAGCGTGCCCCCGAGCGCGGGCACGTCGGCCGCGGCGCCCCAGAACAGCTTGCTCGGCAGCCCGCTCGGCTTCACTGTGTGCTTCGTGGGGACGGCCCCGCCGGTCGCGGTCGCGGGGAGCGCCCAGCGCACGAGCTCGACCTCGGCGGGGGCGGCCGACGTCGACGTCAGCGGGCCGCCGTGCGAGCCCCAGGACGGCGTCGCGCCCGTGACGGCCACGTCCGTCGTCACCACGCGCGTCACGCAGAGCGACG
>JADLFU010000240.1 GCA_020849655.1 Polyangiaceae bacterium
CAGCGAGCGGAGAGCGCGCGTCGGACGTCGTCGCGCGAGAGGGACCAGAGCCCGTACGCTCCGACCGGCAGGCAGCACACGGTGAGCAGCGAGAGCCCCCAGTAGACGCGCCCGAGCCCCCGCGCCCACCCCGCGCGCGCCGCGAGCCCCACCGCGGTGACGGGGGCCGCGATGACGCCGCTCACCGCCCACAGCCCGCACAGCACGTACGCGATCATGTTGCCGATGCGCTCGGGGTCTTCGAGCAGCGGCCGCGTCGAGGGCTTCTGAAAGAACATCACGAGGTTGACCGCGACCGAGCCGATCCCCGCGAGGTGGAGCAAGGTCATCAGCGCCAGCAGCACGACGTTGGCGACGAGGTGCAGGGGCGCAGCGGGCGAGGCGTCGGACATGCCGCGGCACCGTGGGCGAGCCGCGCCCGCGGCTCAACTACGCCGACGGGGCCGCGCCCGTCACGGCGTCTGCGACCCGCCGCCCCGTCAGCGGCGCGAGCAAGATCCCGTTGCGGTGGTGCCCCGTGGCGAGCGTGAGGCCGGCGATCCCGCTCGCGCCGATCCGGGGGCCCGACGCCGAGTGGGGGCGGAAGCTCGCCCAGGATCCGAGCAGCGTGGCGTCGCGCAGCCCCGGCACGATCGCGAGCGCGGCGTCGAGCAGATCGCGCACGGCGCCCGCGGTCACGCGCTTCTCGAACCCCACGCGCTCCATCGTCGAGCCGACGAGCACGCGGCCGTCCGCGCGCGGTACGAGGTACGCGCCGGGCCCGAGCACCACGTGCGAGAAGAGCGGCGCCCGCAGGCCGAGCTCGACGATCTGCCCGCGCACCGGCCGCACGTCGTCGACCGCCGCCCCCGCGACGAGCGACGACCAGCTGCCCGCGGCGAGCACCACGTCGGGGCACGACAGCACCTCGCCGCCGCCGAGCGCGACGCCGGTCGCGCGCTCGCGCTCCACGATCACGCGCCGCACCTCCGCGCCCGCGCGAAACTCGACGCCCGCGCGCGCCGCCGCGACCGACGCCGCCGCGAAGAGCCTCGGCGGATCGATCTGCCCGTCCTCGACGAAGCGCACCGCCTGCGCGAACGACTCGCTGATCGCTTCCTCGACGGGCGCCGACGGCAGCTCCACCGGGAGGCCGCGCTCGCGCTGCCACGCGACCGCGAGCTCGACCTCGCGGCGCACGCCCGGCGCGCAGACGCGCAGCCCGCCGCACCTCCGATACCCGACCGAGACGCCGCTCTCGTCCTCGAGCGCGGCGGCGAACCCGGGGTACAGGGCGCGGCTCGCGAGCAACAGGTCGGCCTCCTCGCCGGGGCCGTGCGCCTCGAGCTGCGCGCCGAGGATCCCCGCCGCCGCGCTCGACGCCTCCGCGCCCGGCACGCTGCGCTCGAGCACGACGACGCGCCGCCCGCGCCGCGCGAGCTCGAGCGCGCTGACGGTGCCCATGATCCCGCCGCCGACGACCACGACGTCCCAGCTCACGCGGGCTCCTCGGGGGCGTCGGCGCCCTCTCGCTCGACGAGGTCGACGGCGTGCAGGAGCGACGTCGCGCCCACGACGCCGGCGGGCAGCAGCAGGAGCTGCATGCACGGCAGGAGGAACACGACCGCGAGCGACACGCCGAACCCCAGCACCTCCGGCACGTGGCGCCGCATCCACCCGAGCCGATCGACGAGGCCGAGATCGCGGACGGACAGCGGGTAGTCGAGCAGGTCCCAGCTGACGAACACCGCCGACACCATGATCTTCACCGGCAGGATCACGATCGAGGATCCCGGGATCAACAGCTCCACGATCGTCAGCGCGAGCACGAGCGCGACGCCGACCGACCCGATCGCCGCTGAGCGCAGCGAGCGCCAGAGATCGGTGAGCAGCGGCGTCTCGGGGCGCGCGGGCAGCCCGAGCTCGCGCTCCGCGACGCGCACGAGGCGCTCGAGCGCCGGCGCCGAGAGCGGCTGCGAGAGAACCGACGCGAGCAGGAGGCCGACGACGAGCGCGAGCAGCGCCGCCAGGACCTGCAGCGCGACCCTGCCCGCCGTCGCGTACCAGGCGTGCGACGGGCCGACGAGCTCGCCGACCGACGGCACGAGCCACGTGATCGCGACGGCGGCGATGAGCGAGATGAGCAGCGTCGCGACGGCGATGGGCACGATAGCGAACGGCCACGCGGCGGGCGTCCGCATGATGAGCCACAGACCCCGCCACGGGTGCCTCGCCGCGCCGAAGAACCCGAGCCGACCAGCCACGCCTCCACGGTAGTCGAGCGCGCGCGTCGTCGCGCGCCGAATCCTCGCGGGGCAGTCGCGCTTTGCACCCAGGGCGGCGCTCTAGTACGGGTCGAGGTCGCACCTTGTCGACCGCCACGGCCCCACCCGGCATCGCCGACGCGCTGCGCTGCCCCGTCATCTACGTCACCGGCAAGGGCGGCGTCGGCAAGAGCACCGTGGCGGGCGCGATCGCCGTCGCGAAGGCGCGCGCCGGGCTGCGGGTCGCGCTGATGGAGGTCGACGACGACGAGGCCGGCAAGCGCGCGCTGCGCGGCGCCGACGCGAAGGTCGATCACGTCGTCATCACGTTCGAGTCGTCGATCGAGGCGGCCTTCGCGCCGATCGTCGGCGGCGCGCTCGTCGCCCGCGCGGTCGCGCGCCAGCACGCGGTCCGCAAGCTGATCCGCGGCATGCCCGCGACCCGCGAGTTCTTCAGCCTCGAGGCCGTGCGCACGCTGAAGGCCGACGGCCAGCACGACGTCATCGTCGTCGATCTGCCAGCGAGCGGGCACGCGGTCGACTGGCTGCGCGTGCCCGGCGCGTTCGAGCGGTTCCTCGCCGGCGGGCCGCTCGGCGCGCTCGGGCGGCGCGTCCACGACGAGGTCGTCGCGCGCGGCCGCGCCGACGTCGTGATCGTCGCGCTCGCGGAGCCGCTCGTCATCAAGGAGACCGAGCAGCTGTCGCAGCGGTTCCTCGACGAGATGGGGCGCCGCCCGTCGCTCGTGGTGGTCAACCGCGTCGCGTCGCGCGATCCAGAGGGCGCTCTCGACGCCGCGCTGCGCCTCGCCGCGCTGTTCCCCGACGATCCCCGCCCGCGCGAGCTCGCCGGCATCCTGCGCGGCCGGGCCGAGCGCGCGCGCGACGCCTTCGAGGCGCTGCGGCTCGCGCGCGGCCTCGACGGCGTCAAGGTGCTGGCGGTGCCCGAGTCCGCGGTCGATCCGTCGGTGCTCGACGTCGTCCGGTGGCTCGATCTCTCGGCGAAGGTGACGGCATGAGCATGGATTTGGGGAGCCCAAGGAGCGAGTGCCGGAGTCCGAAGCGGAATTCGAGCCGAATTGGGCTGAATCCGAGCGCAGGCGTGGCCGTGCCACGTCGAGCACGGGTTCACCCAAGGCGGCCGAAGGACGCGAGGAATCCGGTGCTCGCGACGAAGGGATCCCGAAACCCATGACAAAGACCCCGCGCATCACCGTGTCGGTCGGCGGCGGCGGCGTGGGCAAGACCACGTCGTCGGCGGCGCTCGGCCTCGCGCTCGCCCGCGGCGGCGCGCGCACGCTCGTCGTCACCGTCGACCCTGCCCGCCGCCTCGCCGACGCGCTCGGCGTCGAGATCGGGCAGGCGACGCGCGAGGCGCCGATCGATCCGCGCGCCGAGGGGCGCCTGTTCGCCAAGATGCCCGATCCTCGCTCGTCGATCGGCGACTTCATGGAGTGGCTCTTCGTCGATCCCGTGCAGCGCGAGCGCGTGAAGCGGAACCCCGCGTACCACGAGCTCGCCGACTCGCTCGCGGGCGTCCACGAGATCCTCACCATCGCGCTCGTGCAGCGCGAGATCGACACCGGCGACTTCGACGAGGTCGTGCTCGACACCGCGCCGAGCCGCAACGCGCTCGCGTTCCTGACCTATCCGACGCAGCTGCTCGGGCTGCTCGAGGCGAAGGCGATGACCTGGCTCGCGGCGATGGCCGACGCCGCGCAGGGCGGCGAGAAGCGAGGCGGCCTGTTCGCGTGGGGCCGGGCGAAGGTCGAGGGCCTCTTCGGGCGCATCCTCGGCAACTCGGGCATCCGCAACCTCGCCGATCTCTTCACCGAGCTGATGACGGTGCGCGATCGCTGGGCCGACCTCGCGCGCAAGACCGACGGGCTGCTCGGCAGCCCCCGCACCCGCTACATGCTCATCGGCGCGCCGTCGGGCGGCGCCATCGCGGACATCGGGTTCCTCGTGCGCTCGCTCGAGCGCCGCAAGCTGCGGCCGACGGCCGTCGTCCTGAACCGAGCGGAGCGCGAGCCGCCGGCGTGCGAGCAGGGCGTGCTCGCGCTGCTCGACCAGAAGCGCCCCGAGGTGCAGCTCGCCGACGAGGCCGTGCTGCGCGAGACCCTCGAGGATCTCCGCCGCGAGCACGCGCTCCGGCACGCGTCGGCCGACGAGGCCGTGCGCGCGCTCGAGCCGCGGCTGCCGCGCGGGACGCCCATCCTGCGGCTGCCGTTCGTCGGGCCCGCGCAGCCGAGCGAGATCGTGCTCGCGCTCGCGGACGCGTGGGCCGAGCACCCGCTCGCCGTCTCCCGCGGTTGACGGGAGGGCGGGCGCCCGGCCGGGGGCGTCACTTCCCGCTCATGCCCAGCAGCTGCACCCCGTAGACGTCGAGCGCGCAGACCGCCGTGTCGCCCTCGATGCGCGTCTCGTACGGATAGCCCGACAGATCCCCGAGCGGCGTCAGCGTCGGCGCCGCGAGCACCCGGGTGTCGAAGGCGAACACCTTCGGGGTGGTGCCGCTGTACTTCAGGAGGAGCGCGCGCGTGTCCGCGACCGCCGTGATGTAGGTGTTGCCCCAGTAGTAGTAGCCGCCGCTCTTGTTGGGCTCCTCGACGAGCACCTCGGAGGTCTCGAGCCTGTCGCCGCCGAGGCCGAGGGTGAACACGCGCGACCCGGCGCTCTGGGAGCGCAGCATCGTGAACAGCCGCGCGTCGCCCAGCCTGAGGCCGTCGAGGTAGCCCGACGTGGGGAAGGGCATCGAGTCCGTGAGCGCGCCGTGGTCCGCGCCGTCGATCTTCACGAGCTTGAACGTGCGGTGCGTGCGCACGCAGCCCGCTTGCGTCCACCAGATGGGCTCGTAGTTGATGTCCTCGGGGCCGTTCGGCCCGTCGCCGCCGTAGACGTTGCCGCACCCGTACTGGCCCGCGGGGACGGCCTCGGACTTGTAGTCCACCGTCACCGCCTGGCGGGACGTGGGATCGAAGGCGGCGAGCGAGCCGGGGACGCTCCAGCGCGGCAGCACCTTCGGCTGCGCGGGGTCGGAGAGGTCGACGCGGTCGACGTAGAACCGCACCTTGCCGCTCGGCTGCTTCTCCCAGTGCGAGGAGAGCACCACGTCGCCGGCCGTGAGCAGGCCCGTCTCGCCGTCCGCCTTCGGCAGCGTCACCGTCGACGCGTGCCTCGGCGCCTTCGGATCGGAGAGGTCGAACACCTCGAGCGCGCGCGCCTCGGGCACGTACTGACCGTTGGTGTACGAGCCCTTGCGCCGGGCGAAGGCGACTGTCGTGCCCACCTGCACGCTGTCCGAGCCGGTGTCCACGAGCGCGCCGTAGCCGTAGTAGCCGTACCCGTACCCGTACCCGTAGCCCCCCCACGAGATCTCGTTGAGCGCCGCGCCGAGGTCGAGCTCGGTGTCCGCGACGACGGCGGGGTGGGTGGGATCGGCGACGCTCACCGTCACGATGCGCACGCTCGAGCCCTGGGTGCTGCCGCCCTCGTAGTATTGGTAGTCGCGCGAGGGCGCGATGAGGTGCACGAGATCGCCCACCGCGAACATCTGGGCGTCCCAGCCCCAGCTCGAGTAGCAACCCTTCGCCTTCTCCTTCGAGCTCGAGAGCTCGATGGTGCCGAGCGGCGTCGGCGTGTCGGCCTCGGCGCGCGGCACGACCTCGAGCGACACGCTGCTGTTGTACCAGTCCATCGACACGCGCACGAGCTTGTCACCCGCGCTGATGGTGCGGTTCACCCTGTTCGCCAGCAGCTGCTGCGCGGTCTGCTTCGGGGCGTCGCGGTCGTCGATGTCGAAGGTGCGCACGGCGTCGTCGGAGACCGCGAACAGCCGCCCGTCGGCGAGAAAAGCGCGCCGCGCGTCGCCCTTCTGCGGGGCGACGCCGCGCTTCGTCAGCGAGTCGTTGGTGAAGTCGACGAGCTGGATACCGCTCTCGTACCTGCCGCACGAGACGCCGCCCTCGCTGTCGTAGGAGTACCCGCTGTAGGGCACCATGATGAGGCCCTGCTCGGGCAGGATGTTGAACGCCTTGTGGATGCGGTCCTGGTCCTCCGCCAGCTGGCTCCACTTGCCGCCGAACGGCACGCGCGAGAGGAGCTTGGGCTTCGCGAAGTCAGCCACGTCGAACAGTGACACGTGCAGGCTGCCGCCCTGCTGCTGGTTGTCGAAGCCGAGCGCGAAGATCCGGTCGCCGCGGGGCTCCATGTGGTACACCCACCCCGGCATCTCGAGCTCGCCCACCTGCCTGGGTTGCTTGGGATCGGAGAAGTCGAGCGTGAACAGCGGGTCCTGCTGCTCGGCGGTGATGGCGTACCCGCGCTTCTGATCGAACCTCACGCTGCGCAGGCGCTCGTTCGGCTTCGGGAGCTTCAGATCGACGCTGGCGAGCGGGGTGATCTCCGTCGCGGAGCCGACCGCGAAGGTCTGCATCGCCGGGGCCTCCGTCGTCGACCACCACCCCGGCTGGCTGATGACCCGCAGGACGCCCTCGTGCTCGTCCATCTGCCAGCGGCTCTCGATCATGCCCTTCACCGGCACGGCGGCGCCCTTCGCCAGCTTCCCCGTCCCCGCGCTGATGTCGACGATCTGGATGGTCGAGCCGTGCGTCGTCGAGGTGGACGAGTACTCCTCGCCGGCGACGTACATCCGGTCGTTCGTCACGGTCACGCTGCGCCGGCCCCAGCCCCCGTACTGGTTCTTCGGGTTGGCGATCGACAGCGTGTCGATCACGGAGACGGCCTTCGGGTCGCCCACCGCGAGCGACGTGACGGTGGTGGCGTTGCCGTTGGTGCACCGCCAGCAGTACCCGTTCTCGTAGCTGACCGCGTAGAGCACGTCGCCGATCATGCGCGAGTCGGAGATCTCGCCCGGCAAATCGAACGATCCTATCGTCGTGAGCGCCCCGGGATCGGTGACGTCGATGGCCTCGACGTGGCTGGTCTGGGCGTACGAGTACGAGTCGGCCGCGGCGTCGTAGGTGTACGTCCCCCACGACGAGAACATCGCGTACGCGACGTCGTCCCGCACGTACATCTCGAAGGGCTGGCCCGCGAGGCGCTTCTTGCCGAGCAGCTTCAGCTGGTCGCGCTGCGAGATGTCGACGACCGCGAGCCCGGCGTAGCGGGAGAGCGCGTACAGGCGGCTGCCGCGCACCTGGATGACGTCCGCCTCGAGGATGGCCTCGGCCGCCTCGTTGTTGCCGTCCTGCTTGCCGGGCGCCGCGCCCGAGGCGCCGCCGGCGGCCGACCCTGCGCCCGGCGCTGCCGTGTTGCCGGCGCTGCCGAACTGCTGATCCGGGCGCGGCGAGTCGGACTCGAAGTCCCCCGACGCCGGGGCGCCGCCGCCCCCGAACGGTCCGCCGCCCGGCGTGGTCGAGTCTGCCTCTCCGCCCGAGCAGCCGGCGGCGAGGCCGAGGGCGACGAGCGTGAAGGCGAGGGTGGCGCGCTTGGCGGAGAGGGTGCGTTGGGTCCACATGGCGCAGGAGAGAGCACCCGGCGTGCCACCGCGTGAGAAGCGAGAAAACCAGGCGTTTCACGCGCGGCGAGCGTGCCAGGTGGCACACAAGGCGACGCGCTCATCCACCTGGGCGCGCAGCGCTCGGGCTCACTCGCAGCCGAACGATCCCGCGCGGAACGTCGGCCCGCCGCCGTCGCGGCCGTACGACGCCGGGATCCACCGTGTTCCCGAGGGCGGCGTGATCCAGTGGCCGGGCACCCAGACCCACCGCACGCCGTCCCAGTGCCACTCGCCGCCGACCCAGGACATGCCCTCCGCCGGCGCGGCGGTGACGATCTCCTCGTGGGGGGCGGGCGGGGGCGTCGGCACGCCGAGCACCGGAGGGCGCGCGCCGCAGCGATCGCTCGCCGTCGAGCAGCCGGTGGTGATGAGCGCCCCGAGCAGCAGCGCGACGAGCCTCACAGGGACGAGCGATCGCCCGCCGTCGGGGGCTTCTCGCCGTGCTTCGCGCGCTTGTACCAGGCGGCCTCGAGGCGCTTGTCGCGCGGGATGGCGCCGGTGGGGGCGGGCGAGTCGCCCTTCAGCCCGACCGGCATCCGCGCCTCGTCGAGCCCGCCCGCGGACTTCAACGAGTTCTTCGGCGCGCCTCCGTCGACCGTGCAGGCGACGACGAAGGGCAGCGCGGCGAGCGCGAAGACGCTGAGGGCGGCGCGGAAGGAGACCATGACGCCCGCCCCTATAGACCGACCCACAGCGCCAGGCAAGCGCGCACGGGTTCAGCCGAGCCGGGCGAAGGACGCGAGGAATCCGGCTCGCCCGACGAAGGGATCCCGAACACCATGCTCAGCGCCTGCGACGCGCGACACACGCGGCCGCCAGCGCGAGCGCCCAGGCCCACGCCCCGGGCGCCGCGGGGGCGACGGCGCAGCCGCCGCTCGACCCCGTCACGGGCTGGTCGAGCGCGACGTCGACGTGCGGGGGCTCGGGGGAGGACGGCCCGTTGCCGTCGGTGCCCTCGGCCTCGGGGGTGCCCAGATCGTCGCAGGCGTCGCCCTTGCCGTCGTGGTTCGTGTCGAGCTGCTCGGGGTCGGCGAAGTCGGGGCAGACGTCCTTGGCGTTCGGGACGCCGTCGCCGTCGAGATCGTCGTCGCACGCGTCGCCGCGCCCGTCGGCGTCCTCGTCGACCTGGTCGGGATCGGCGACGAGCGGGCAGAGATCGTCGTCGTCCGCGACGCCGTCGCCGTCCTGATCCGCGTCGCACGCGTCGCCCTTCCCGTCCTTGTCGAGATCGGACTGGTCGGGGTTCGGCGCGAGCGGGCAGTCGTCCTTCGCGTCCGGGACGCCGTCGCCGTCGTCGTCGTCGTCGCAGGCGTCGCCCTTGCCGTCGCGATCGGTGTCGTCCTGCTCGGGATCCTTCACCTTCGGGCAGACGTCCTTGTCGTCCGGCACGCCGTCGGCGTCGTCGTCGAGCTCGCACGCGTCGCCCTTGCCGTCCTTGTCGAGATCGGCCTGCGACGGATCGGCGACGAGCGGGCAGACGTCCTTGTCGTCGGGGACGCCTTCTCCGTCGTCGTCGTCGTCGCAGGCGTCGCCCTTCTTGTCCTTGTCGGAGTCGAGCTGCGACTTGTTGGAGACGGTGGGGCAGTTGTCCTTCGCGTCGTCGACGCCGTCGCCGTCGTCGTCGCCGTCGCAGGCGTCGCCCTTCTTGTCCTTGTCGAGGTCGGCCTGTGACTTGTTGCTGGTGGTCGGGCAGTTGTCGGAGGTGTCGGCGACGCCGTCGCCGTCGTCGTCCTTGTCGCACGCGTCGCCCGCGCCGTCCTTGTCAGTGTCGAGCTGCGACTTGTTGGAGACGGTGTCGCAATTGTCCTTGCTGTTCGGGAGGCCGTCGCCGTCCTTGTCGTCGCCGCAGGGGCCGCCGCCCGGTCCGCCGCCCCACCACTCCCAGTGCCACGCCTCGCTCGGCACCGTGCGCTTGAAGCCGTAGGAGCCGCCGTGCTTCGACAGCCACGCGTACACGCCCGAGGAGGAGGTGTTGAGGTCGAGCGCGTGGCCGCTCTGGTGGTTGCTGTACCCGGGCTTCGCCGCGAGGTTGCAGCTGTTGCAGCTGCAGTTGACGTAGCAGCCGTAGAGGTACTGCTGCTCGGCCATCGTGCGGAAGCCGCTGACGACCTTCAGCGTGACGCCGGCCTTCGCGGCCGCCTGGGCCATCACGTAGTAGGCGTTCGCGGTGTCCTGCTGGATCTTCTTGCCGTCGACCGTGACGACCGTGATCGAGAAGGCCTTGCCCTTCACGTAGCCGGTGGCCTGCGAGGTGGCGCACGAGATGGACGAGAGCGGGAGGGACACCTCCCCCGCGGGCTCCGCGCTCGGGCCGGCGTCGGGCTCGGCGCTGGCGCAGGCGGCGAGCGCGAGGGCGGAGAGCACGAGGGCGGGCGTACGGCACGAGCGCGGCATCCTGGCAGGATACGACGACCGAGCGGGCCCGCGCACGCGCTGATTTCTCGCGGCCTGGTAGAGTGCGCGGCGACGTGGAGCTCCTCCGCCGCGTGAACCTCTTCTGGCTCGGGGCCGGCCTGTTCCTCGCGCTCTTCGGCGCGAACGAGGTCGTCGCCTACTACACGATGCCGGTGAGGCGCTGGCTCGGCGGGCCGCTCGCGCTCGTGGGTGAGATCGCGGCGACGCTGCTCGGGCTCTGGATCGTCTACACGCTGGGCTTCGAGGCGCCGCCGGAGCCCGAAGCGCCGCGCGCGCGCGACGACGACCCGGCCTGATCGCCGCGCGCGGCCCCGGTCGCCACGAGCGCGTCGACGAGGCCCTCGAGCGAGTGCGTCGCCGCCGTCGCCGCGACGCGCCAGCCCCTCGCGCGGACGGCGTCGCTCGTGGTCGGGCCGATCGACACGAGCGCGGCGCGCGAGAGCAGCTCCCCGGCGCGCGGGCCGAGCGTCGCCGCGAGGCCGTCGACGGCGCTCGGCGACATCAGCGTGACCGCGTCGAGCTCGCCGCGCGACAGCTGATCGACGAGGGGCTCCGCGAGCTCCGGCCGGGCGGGCAGCGTCTCGTAGGCGGTGACGACGGTGACCTCGCCGCCCCCGCGCCGCACCACGTCGGGCAGCACGTCGAGCCCCGCGCGAGCCCGGAACAGCGCGACCCGCGCGCGCGGGTGGGCGCGCAGGATCTCGGCCCCGAGCGCCTCGCCGCGGTGATCCTCGGCGACGAGATCGGCGCGGAGGCCGCGCTCCGCGAGCGCGCGCGCCGTCGCGGGGCCGACCGCCGCGAGCTTGACCGTCGCCCACGCGCGCGCGTCGAGCCCGAGCCTCCACGTCGCGTCGAGCGCGGCGCGCGCGCCGTTCGCGCTCGTGAACGCCGCGACGTCGTAGGCGGACCGCCGCGCGACCGCGTCGTCGAGGCCCTCGTCGAGCACGGGCCGCGTCTCGATCGTAGGGGCGAGCACGGGCTCGGCGCCGAGCTCGCGCAGCCGCTCGCACAGCGCGCCCGCCTGCGCCCTCGCGCGGGTGACGAGCACGCGCCGGCCGAACAGCGGCCGCGCCTCGAACCAGGCGAGCTGCGCGCGCAGCCTGACGACGTCGCCGATCACGATGAGCGCGGGCCCGCCGAGCCCTGCGCCTTCGCACGCGCCCGCGAGCTCGTCGAGGCGCGCCTCGACGACGCGCTGGGACGACCAGGAGCCGCGCTGGATGACCGCCGCCGGCGTGTCGACCGGGCGCCCGTGGCGGATGAGCTCGGCCGCGATCTCGCCGACGCGGGACAGCCCCATCAGCACGCAGATCGTGCCCGAGCGCGTCGCGAGCCGCCGGTAGTCGTGGCCGTCGGGGCCCGTGCCGGCGCGCGGCGTGCCCGTCAAGAACAGCACCGACGACGCGTGATCGCGGTGCGTCAGCGGGATGCCCGCGTACGCGCTCGCGGCGACGGGCGAGGAGATGCCCGGCACGATCTCGAACCTCACGCCGTGCTCGGCGAGGAAGAGCGCCTCCTCGGCCCCGCGCGCGAACAGCAAGGGATCCCCGCCCTTCAGCCGTCCGACGATCTTGCCCGCGCGTGCGTGCTCGACGAGCGCCGCGTTGATCTCCGCCTGCGGCGTCTCGAACCGGCCGCCGCGCTTGCCGACGAACCGCAGGACCGCGTCCGCCCGCGTGTGCTCGAGCAGCGACGGGTGCGCGAGCGCGTCGTACAGCACGACGTCGCACCGGCCGAGCAGCTCGCGGCCGCGCACCGTGATGAGCCCTGGATCGCCGGGGCCCGCGCCGATGAGGTAGACGACGCCGCTCATTCGCGGCCCTCCCTCGCACGCGCGGCCTCTCGTGTCACGCGGGCCCGTCGTGCCGTGTTACAGGTCGCTGACATGAGCGCCTCGATCCAGCCGCCGCCGCCGAAGCTCGGGATCACCCTCGAGACCTACATCATGGAGGGGATGATCGGCTCGCCCGGCGCGACGGGGCACTTCACCTCGCTCCTGAACCAGGTCTGCCTCGCCGCCCGCATGATCACCGCGCACGTGCGCGCTGCCGGCCTCGCCGACGTGCTCGGCTACACCGGCCAGACGAACGTGCAGGGCGAGGCCGTGCAGAAGCTCGACGAGCTCGCCAACAACACGCTGCGCAGCGTGCTGTCGCGCCGCGGCCACTGCGCGGCGATCGTCAGCGAGGAGGACGACGAGATGACGCCGATCAGCGACGATCCGCGCGCGAAATACGTCGTCGTGGTCGATCCGCTCGACGGCTCGTCGAACATCGACTGCAACGTCGCGATCGGCACCATCTTCGGCATCCTGAAGAAGCGCGGCGAGGGCGGCCTGCCCGCGACGAAGGACGACGTGCTGCGCCCGGGGCGCGATCTGCTCTGCGCCGGGTACCTCCTCTACAGCGCGCAGACGATGCTCGTGCTGACGTTCGGGCGCGGCGTGCACGGGTTCACGTACGATCCAGGCGTCGGCGAGTTCTTCCTGTCGCACGAGAACATCCGCTGCCCGGAGAAGGGCAGCGTCTACAGCATCAACGGCGGCAACAGCACGCGCTGGTCGGCGGGCGTGAGGAAGTGGGCCGCGTGGATCAAGGAGGAGGACAAGGCGACCTCGCGGCCCTACTCCTCGCGGTACGTCGGCTCGCTCGTCGCGGACGCGCACCGCACGCTGCTGAAGGGCGGGATCTTCGCGTACCCGGCCGACACGAAGAGCCCGAAGGGCAAGCTGCGGCTGCTCTACGAGGCGAACCCGATGGCGTACATCTTCGAGGCGGCGGGCGGCGCGGCCACGGACGGCACCTCGCGCATCCTCGATCTGCAGCCGACCGAGACCCACGAGCGCACGCCGCTCGTGCTCGGATCGCGCGAGGACGTCGAGACGTTCGCGAGGTTCCTCCGCGAGGGGTGACGAGGCCGAACCTCACCATCCTCTCACGCGGGCGATCCCGCCGACCCCGCGCGCGGGCCCGCCGGACGTCGAGCGGGACGACGGCGGCCGTCTCGTGGTACGGGCGCGCCCCGTGTCCACGTCCGCCGCCCCCGCGCCCACGAAGAGCCTGCCCGCGCGCGCGGGGTTCGCGCTCGTCACCGCGTCGCTCCTGCTCGCGGAGATCGCGCTCACGCGCGTGTTCTCGGGCACCATCGGCTACTACTTCGCGTTCATGAGCATCAGCGTCGCGATGCTCGGGCTCGGCGCGGGCAGCCTCTGGGTCACCCTCCGCGACGTGGCGCTCCACCCGGACGCGCGCGCCGGGCGGGCGGCCGTCGGCCTCGGCGTGACCGCGGTCGCCGCGACGCTGCTCTACCTCAGGTTCTACCCGGCGATGGGCGCGCCAGGCGCGACGTCGCAGCTCGCGTACGTCGGGCTCTTCGCGGCGCTGTTCGTGCCGTTCCTGCTCGGCGGCGTCGTCATCAGCGTGGTGTTCGAGGCGGGCCGCGCGGAGTTCGGCAAGCTGTACGCGATCGATCTGCTCGGCGCCGCCGCGGGCTGCGTCGTCGCCGCGCCGCTGCTCGACCGCGTCCCCGCGCCGAAGGCCATGATCGTCATCGGCGCCCTCGCCGCGCTCGCGGGCCCGCTCTTCCTCCTCGGCGCGGGCGCCAGGCGCCAGGCGGCCGTCGCCGCGGCCGCGCTCGTCGTCGGGTTCGGCGGGGCGTACGCGGGGCTGTCGGGCTCCGAGCTCTTCGCTTGCAAGGTCATCCGCAACGCGCCGCTCACCGATCTCGTCCATGACGAGTGGAACGACTTCTCGCGCGTCATCGTCAAGAAGGGCAATTTCTACACCTGGGGCCTGTCGCAGCGGTACGAGAAGGCGCACGACAAGCAGTATGACCTGTTGATCGAGGGCGTCGCCGGCACGCAGATACAGAAGTACGACGGCCAGCACATCAAGGAGCTCGATTTCTTCGAGTGGGACATCTCCTCGATGCCGCACGTGCTGCGCCCGAGAGGCTCGACGCTGGTGCTCGGCGTGGGCGCCGGGTTCGACGTGATGATGGCGAAGTACTTTGACAAGTCACCCATCGTCGGCGTCGAGGTCAACCCGCTCGTCGGCAAGACGGTGAACGAGACGTTCGGCGCGTACTCGGGGCGCCCGTACCTTCAGCCGGGGGTGACCATCCACTACGAGAACGCGCGCACCTACGTGAAGCGCGACAAGGCGCGGTACGACATCGTCACCGTCACGTGGGTGGACAGCGGCGCGGCGACCGGCGCGGGCGCGTTTGCGCTCACCGAGAACTACCTCTACACGGTCGACGCGTTCCGCGACTACATCGCGCGCCTCTCCGACGACGGCGTGCTCGCGTTCATGCGCGCGCGCTACTCGCCCGACTACGACGCCATCAAGGGCATCGGCATCGCGGTCGAGGCGCTGCGCTCGCTCGGCGTGAAGGATCCCGAGCGGTGCGTCGTCGTCTCCAGCGTCAAGAGCCCCCACTTCGGCTGGCGCGAGCTGACCCACGTGATGGTGAAGACCAAGCCCTTCACCCCCGAGGAACTGGCGAAGGTCGACGAGCTGCGCGGGCGCCTGTGGTTCGGCAACCTGTACACGCCGGGGCGCGCCGACAACGACGCGCCCATCACGCGGCTGGTGGTCGACCGGGACAGGGAGGCCGTCTACGCGTCGTTCCCGTTCGACATGGAGCCGAACCACGACGACCGCCCGTTCTATTTCTTCCTGCGCGCGGGCCAGGGCCGCCCGGCCGGCAACGACGTGCTCATCCTGCGCCAGGCGATGGTGACCCTGTTCGTGCTCATCGCCGCGTTCCTCGTCGTGCCCCTCGCGCGGCTGCTGAAGAAGGGCGCGCTCTCGCCGGCGGAGATCGCGGCGCCCTCCGCGTACTTCTCGCTGCTGGGGCTCGGGTTCATGCTGGTCGAGATGAAGCTGCTGCAGCAGAGCGTGCTCGTCGTCGGCAACCCGACGCTGTCGCTCGCCGCGGTGCTGGCGGCGCTGCTCGTCTCGACGGGGCTGGGCGCCCTGTACGCCAACCGCCTCGCGAAGGCGCCCGACGTCCGCAGGCGCGCGGCCTCGGCGTTCGGCGCCTTGCTCGTCGTGCTGACGATCGCGCTCGTCACCGCCGAGCCGATCGCGAACGCGCTCACGGGCTTCGAGCTGCCGGTGCGCACCCTGGGGCTCGTCGTCGCGATCTTCCCGATGGGGTTCCTGCTGGGCTGCCCGCTGCCGCTCGGGATGAGCACGCTCGGCGACAAGAAGGGCCTGGTCGCGTGGTCGTGGGGCATGAACGGCATGCTCGGCGTCGCCGGCACCGCGGTCGCCACCTACGTCGCCATCCACCTCGGCCTGCGCGCTGCCTTCGTGCTCGGGATGGCCTGCTACGTGGTGGCGGGCGCGCTCTTCCTCGGCGTGCTCAGCCGGCCGCGCGCTTCGGTTGGTTAGATTTATTGAGTGACGGTCAGGCCAGCGCGTGGGCCAGCCGGTACAGCGACGTCAACAGGTGCGCGTCGACCAGCGGCAGCGCCAGCGCCTCGTCGAGGGGGCGGAAGCACAGCTCGCAGCCGCGCCCGAGCTCGGCCACGTCGACGACGAGCGGGTACACGATCTCCGGCGTCACGCCCGCGCTCGGGTGGTACCGCCCGCCGAGCCCGTACGCGCGCCGCGCGCGCAGGTGGTGCTCGGCCTCCAGCCGGGCGAGCCCGTGGGCGCGCGCGGCGTCGAGCGTGGTGATGGAGCGCGGCAGCCGGAGCGCGGGGAGCGTGAGCAGCGCGCTCGCGCCCTCCCGCTGTTGCACCGCGGGCAGCTCGCGGGGCTCGAGGCCGACCCACACGCGCCCCGCCGCGCGGATGACCGGCAGCATCGTCAGCGTGTTGTGCGAGAGCGCCCGCGGGCGCACGTACTCGAACTCGGCCTCCGCGAGCGCGCGCCCGTCCGCCGCGCGCTCCACGAACGTCCCGCGGATCACCTCGAGGAAGCTGGGCTCGGCGCCGTCCTCCGGCAGGCGGACGAAGCACGCTCGCGCGGGTGGCAGCGGGCGCGGGTCGGGCGCCGTCGCGTGCTCGACGAACGAGGGCTCGGCGCCGATCCACGGCCCGCGCGACAGGCCGCGCGCGTGGCAGAGGCGCGAGACGTTCAGCTCGAGGCGCGCGTCGAACATGCCCCCGACGTGGCACGCTCGCAGCAGCTGCGCGGCGTCGAGGACCGTGACGTGGCCCGCGCCGGAGAAGGGCGTGTAGTTCGTGATGGCCCGCTCGGCGCGCCACGGCTCGACCTCGACGAGGAACGCCTCCACCCGCTCGTCGACGCCGCCCGGCGAGGTGTAGTAGCGCCAGGGCTCGCTCACCTCGACGACGCGCGCCCCGCCCGCGCGGAGCTCGAGCGCCCGCAGCGCGGCGTCGCGGGGCGGCTCGTCGTCGCCCGCGATGAGCGAGATGGGCTCCGTGATCCAGCCCGCGCCCGTCTGACCGCAGAGATCGGGCGCGTCGCTCGCAGCGTTGACGATCGGCCGCGGGAACCCCCGCTTGCAGAGGACGAACGCGCGGTCGCCCTCCACGAAGTACGGCAAGACGTCGACGGTGCGGCCCGGGCGCGACGCGAGCTCGAAGACCTCGCCGTCGCGCTGGTCCCGGTACCGCGACAGCGACAGGAACCTCGGCGCCGCCAGCCGCTCGCGCGACGCCTCCTCCAGCCGGACGCCGGCCGAGGCGGGGACCTTCTCACCGACGATGAGGAAGTTCGTCGGCGGCCACGGCAGCCGCGCGCCCTCGAGATCGTGGAGGGTGAACCGCCCCTCGAACCGGTGCTCGACGATCCACGGGTTGTGCAGCTCCACGCTCGTGACGACGCGCAGCCCACGCGACGCGAACGCGCGCTCGAAATCGGCCTGGGAGTAGTAAGTGTACTCCTCGCGCAGCTCCGCCTCCCAGTGGTCGCGGTAGTCCTTCCTGAGCACGAACTCGGCGGCGAGGCGGTGCGTCACCTCGTACCTGCGCGCGCCCGGGCGGCTCGCCGGCCGCGCGGTCGCCGTCGGGCGCCCGAGGCTCCCGCGGAAGGTCGCGAGGAAGCGCTCGAACAGCGCCGCGGTCGACAGTGAGGGCACCGGGCCGTCGTCGTCGCCGTCGTCGGCCGGCAGCTCGAGCAGCACAGAGAGGGGGCCCCGCGGGATCACGAAGTCGCGCACGACGAGCACGCCGCCCTCGCGCAGCGCGGCCACCTGGTGGTCGAGCGCGCGCTCGAGCGCTGCCAGCGAGAACCCGTTGAAGCTCGTCACGTGGTGCAGGACGCTCGAGTCGAGCACCGCGTCGAGCGCGCCCGGCGCGAACACCTCGCGCGAGATGTCCCCCTCGACGAAGCGCACCCTCTCACGCGCGTGCGCCCGCGCCGCGAGCGCGACCGTCTTCGGATCGATGTCGACGCCGACGACGGTGAGCCCGGTCGCGAGCGACGCCAGATCCGCCGTGCCCTGGCCCGAGCCGCAGCCCATGTCGGCCACCGTCCCCGTGGGCGGAAAGTGCGCCGTGGTGAGCGCGATCTTCTGTTGCATCGACCGGTCCATGCCGGCGAAATAGGCGGCGTAGTCTTCCTCGGCGCCGCGATCCTGCTGATCATAGGGCTGGCTCATCCGTGCTCACCTCCGCGCGACGAGGCGCGCCACCACGTACACACAGAGCGCGACGATCGGCGCCGCGCTCCGCAGTCTCATCCCCTCGCGCCAGGCCCAGTACGGCCCGAGCGGCGGCGCGACGAGGGCCGCGAGCGCGCGCCACCGCGGCGGGCGAAGGGCGAGCCCGTACACTGTCGCCGCGTGCGCGGTCAGCATCGTCGCCGTCGACAGCGCGAGCGCGAGCACCACGACGACGTCCGCCACGGTCGCATTGCTAACACGTCCGCCGGGCCGTATGGTGCCGCCGCTTGGCGACTGTCCGCGTGATGTACCCCCACGTGCAGCTCGATCCCGACGTGCTCGGCGGGTCGCCGGTCGTCGCCGGATCGCGCGTGCCGGTGCGCCGGCTCTGGGCCTGGCACCGCGGCGGCTCGTCGGTCGACACGCTGCTGCGGCGGTACCCTCAGCTCGGCGCGGCGAAGATCCTGGCCGCGCTCGCGTTCGCGTACGACAACGAGGAGCTGGTCGAGGACGATCTGCGCCGCGAGCGCGAGGCGCTCGGCGCCGACGCGTCGCCTCCCTCGGCGGGGCTGCGCCCGCTGTCGCAGCTCCCGCTCCTCGACGAGGCGCCGCCGACGACCCCTGCGGGCCGCCGTCGCCGTTGACGCCGCGCGCGCCGAGAGCGAGACCCCCACGGCTTCATGTCCCACGCCGCTGCCGACGATCACGACGACCACGACGACGCGCACGACGACGCGCACCACGAGCCGCCGCCGCCCCCCGAGGGCGAGACGCCGCTCTGGTTCACCGTGCTCGGCGTGTGCCTGTTCACGCTCGGCGGGATCCTGCTCCTCGTGACGGGTGACGCGCCCCCGGCCGAGAAGCCCGAGGCCCCCGCGAAGCCTGCGGCGGCGGCGGCCCAGCCCGCGGTCCCGCCGATCCCGCCGGCGGCCCTGAGTCGCATCCTGCCGAACCTCCGCCCCGGCCGGTAGGCGCGGGCCGGGCTCACCTCTTCGGCGGCGGCAGCGGCGGCAGCGCGGGCTTGGGGATGCGGTAGACGTGCCCGATCTTCAGCGCGTGATCGCTCATGCCGTTCGCGCGCTGGATGTCCTCGACGCTGACGCCGTAGCGCTTCGCCCAGACGACGAGCGTGTCGCCGCTGCGCGCGCGCAGCTCGAAGCCGCCAGCAGCCGGCGCCGGCGCCGCGCTCCGACCGTGGCCCTTCGGCGGCGCGGGCCTGGGCGTGGGCAGGACGCGGGAGAGGCGCCGCGCGAGCGCCTCGGCGTTCGGCGAGTGGAACCGGATGTGGAGGTGGTTGTGGTGCCCGTGCAGGTGGCGGATGGGCGCCGCGGGGTTCTTGCCGCGCACGAGGAACACCTCGTCGAGGAAGGCGGGGCTCTCCCCGTGCGCGAGCGCGTGCTCGACCAGCAGGCGCTGCACCGCGCTGTCCATGAAGATCATCTCCACCGGGGTCTCGACCAGCGCCGTCTTCACCATCACCCACGTGGGGCCCGCGTCGAGGTTGGATTTGTTGGCTGCCACCAGCCCCCGCTGCCCGTGGGTGAGGAAGTAGCCGAGATCGACGTCGCGACCCGACTGGTGGCTCTTGTGCGGCGACAGCGGCCCGCCGTGCGCGGCGCCGATGTGCCCGATGGGGAGCGGCTTCGTCTCCGGGAACTCCTCGTGCGCGCGGCCGATCGCGAGCGCGATTGCGGCGACGACCTCCTCGGTGCCGTACGCGCCCGACGGCTCGAGCAAGAACCACGCGGGAGACTCGCCCATGCGCACCCCGTTGATCAGCAGGCCGAGGTTGGGCTTGCCGACCGACAGCGAGCCGACGGAGGTCTTGTCCCTCCGGTAGCGCCGCACCAGCTCCTCGTCGGAGAGCGCGAGCAGCGGGCTGGTCGGCGCCGGAGACGCGCGCGACGGCGCGGCGTCCATCCCGTCGTCGTCGTCGTCGACCTCGTGCGCGGCGCGCCCCGCGGCGTCGGGCGGGGGAGGCGGGGGAGGCGTTGAGGTGGGGGCGCCGACGGGCGGCGCCGCCGACGACGCGGGCGCGGCCGGGGGCGGGGACGCCGAGATCTCCGCGGGCCGCGGCGCGGCGGGCGGCGCCGCGGCTCTGCGGCAGCCCGCGAGCGCGACGAGGACGAGGAGCGCCGACGCGCGACCGCGAGCCATCGCCGGGAGGGCTCGCACGGGAGGGGCGGAGGATCCACCCTCGAAGTCGCGCCGCGCCCGAGCGCGCCCGGCGCGGAGGCGTCGGCGTCGGGGCTCGCTCCTCGAACCCTCCTCGCGTCGACGCCGCGGGGCCCCGAAGTCGGCGCGGGCGGCGCGGCGCTCCCCGCGCCCTGCACGGCGCCTGCGCGGGCGCTGCACGCGGCCTGCCCGCTTGCACGCGCCGCGCGCTCGACGACGACGCCGGGCGCGCCCATGAAGGCGCGCATGCTCACCCAATCGACCTCGCGCCTCGCGGGGTGGGGGCGTCAGTTCCGCCCCGCGCGCGAGGTGCTCCCGGAGAACCTGCTCGAGGCCTCGCGCGGCGCCGTGCTGTCGCGAGGGCTCGGGCGCGCGTACGGCGACAGCGCGCTGCCGCCGGCCTCTCGCCCCGAGGTGCTGACGACGCGCCACGCGGACAGCTTCGTGTCGTTCGATCCCTCGACGCGCGAGCTGCGCGCGGAGGCCGGCGCGTCGCTCGCGACGATCAACCGGCTGTTCCTGCCGCGCGGGTACTTCCTCCCCGTCACGCCCGGCACGCAGCACGTGACGCTCGGCGGCGCGGTCGCGGCGGACGTCCACGGCAAGAACCACCACGTCGACGGCGGTTTTGGCGACCACGTGACGTCGCTCGTCGTGCGCGTCGGCGACGGGCGCGTCGTGACCTGCAGCCGCGACGAGCACCCCGATCTCTTCTGGGCGACCGTCGGCGGCATGGGCCTGCTCGGCCACGTGCTCGAGGTCGGCGTCACGATGCGCGCCGTGCCCTCGGGGATGATCGACGAGGAGGTGACCCGGGTCGACGGCCTCGACGCCTTCCAGGACGCGCTCCGCACGGCGGCGCCGCGGCACCGCTACACGGTCGGCTGGATCGACTGCCTGACGCGCGGACCGAGCGCGGGTCGGGGCGTGCTGATGGCGGGCGACTTCTCGGACGCGCCGGGCGCAGGCACGCCCGGGCCGCGCGCGCGCGTGCCGCGCATGCCGTTCGAGCTGCCGTCGTGGACGCTCGGCCGAGGGACGGTGCGCGCGTTCAACGCGGCGCATTTTCACCTGCACCGCCGCGGCACCGTGCGCCGCCGCGTGCCGTGGGAGTCGTTCTTCTACCCGCTCGACAGGCTCGACGGGTGGAACCTCATGTACGGCGCGCGCGGCTTCACGCAGGACCAGTGCGTCGTGCCCGAGCGCTCGGCGCGCGTTGGCGCGGCGCGCGTGATGGACGTGCTCACCCGCCGCGGCGGCGCGTCGTTCCTCTGCGTCATCAAGGACTGCGGCCCCGAGGGGCGCGGCATGCTGTCGTTCCCGCTCGCGGGCGTCTCGATCGCGCTCGATCTGCCGCTCCGGGACGGCACGCAGGCGCTCGTCGACGCGCTGAACGAGGAGGTCATCGCGCACGGCGGCCGCATCTACCTCGCGAAGGACTCGCTCACGCGGCGCGAGCACTTCGCGCGGATGGAGCCGCGGCTCCCGGCCTTCCAGGAGGTGCGGAGGAGATGGGATCCCGCCGGCAGGATCAAGAGCGCGCAGTCGGTGCGGCTGCTCGGAGACGCGCCGTGAGCCGCGCGACCGGACGCCGCGTCGTGTTCGTCGGCGCGACGCGGGGCATGGGGCGCGCGCTCTCCCGCAGGCTCGCCGAGCGCGGAGACCGCCTTTGCCTGCTCGGGCGCGACGCGGAGGCCCTGCGGCGCGCGGCCGACGATCTCGGCGTGCGCGGCGCGTGCCCTCCGCCCGCGCAGATCCCCTGTGATCTCGCCGATCCGACCATGTTCGACCCCGCGCTCGACGCCGCGCAGGCCGACCTCGGGCGCCTCGACGTCGTGATCGTGACCGCCGGGCTCTTCGCGACCCAGGAGGCGCTCGAGGACGATCCTGCGCTGCTCGCGCGGGTGCTCGACGTGAACGTGCGGGGCACGGTGCTCCTCTGCGAGGCGGCGAAGCGCCGCATGCTCGCGGCGGGAGGCGGCGCGCTCGTCGTGTTCAGCAGCGTCGCGGGCGCGAGGGCGCGGTCGTCCAACGTCCTGTACGGCGCGACGAAGGCCGCGCTCTCCGCGTACCTCGAGGGGCTCGACCACCGCCACCACCGAGACGGGCTGCGCGTGCTCGACGTGAAGCCCGGCTTCGTGCGCACCTCGATGACCGCCGGGCTCCGCGAGCCGCCGTTCGCGGGGGAGCCCGACCAGGTCGCGCGGGACGTGGAGCGCGCGCTCGATCGCGACGCCGCCGTCGTCTTCACGCCGCGCGCCTGGGGGCCGGTGATGTCGGTCGTGCGGCGCCTGCCGCGCGCGGTGATGCGCCGGGCGCGCTTCTGAGCCGTCCAGACCTCGTCGGTGGACGGGGCGCGGCGCAGCGGGCTGTTCCCCACCTCGCGCGGGTGCGCTATGCGCGGCGTCGATGGACCTCGTCGCCGACGCCAAGATCCCCTTCCCGAAGGCCGCCGTGTTCGCCGCGTACCGCGACGAGATGGTGAAGCTCGTACCGTTCTTGCCGAACGTCCGCGCCATCGAGGTGAAGAGCCGCGCCGACGCGCCGCCCGTGACCGAGCTCGTGAACATCTGGCACGGCGGCGGCGAGATCCCGGCGGCCGCGCGCGCGTTCCTCTCCGAGGCGATGCTGTCGTGGACGGACCACGCGCGCTGGGACGAGGCGGCGTGGACGTGCGACTGGCGCATCGAGACCCACTCGTTCAAGGAGGCGGTCACCTGCCGCGGCAAGAACGAGTTCATCGAGGACGACGCCGGCACCACGCTCCGCATCCGCGGCGTCATCGCGATCGACGCGACGAAGGTCAAGGGCGTGCCGGGGTTCCTCGCGGGCAAGGTCGGCAAGGCGCTCGAGGAGTTCCTCGGCAACAAGATCCGCCCGAACCTCGTCGAGGTCTCCGACGGCCTGACGCGGTACCTGAAGTCGAAGCAGGCCTGACGCCCGCGACATTTGGGGCGTCGCCTCGCCGGGCCTCTGCTACGCCCGCGCCCCATGTTCGACTCGCTGACGAAGGGCTTCAAACAGGCGAAGAACCGGCTCGCGGGGCTCACCGAGCTCACCGAGGCGAACATCGAGCCGGCGCTCCGCGAGGTGCGGCTGTCGCTGCTCGAGGCCGACGTCGAGCTCGGCGTCGTCAAGCGCTTCCTCGCCCGCGTGAAGGACAAGGCGCTCGGCGAGACGGTGCGCACGCGCGTGAAGAGCGAGGGCCAGACGATGGTGCGCTCGGCCGAGCAGGTCTTCGTCTCGATCTGCCACGACGAGCTCGTCGAGATGATGCAGCACGACGGCGAGCCGATCGCGTGGGCGACGGGCGACAAGCCGACGGGCATCATGATGGTCGGCCTCCAGGGCTCGGGCAAGACGACGAGCTCGGCGAAGCTCGCGAAGTGGCTCGCGAAGCAGGGCAAGCGCCCGCTGCTCGTCGCCGCCGACATGCAGCGCCCCGCCGCCGTCGAGCAGCTGAAGGTGCTCGGCAAGCAGATCGGCGTGCCGGTGTTCAACATCGAGGGCGGCGATCCCGTCGACATCTGCGCGCGCGCGGGCGACGAGGCCCGGCGCGGCAAGCACGACGTCATCGTCTACGACACCGCCGGGCGCCTCGCGATCGACGAGGCGCTGATGGGCGAGCTCGCGGCCATCAAGGGCGCGGTCACGCCCGAGAACGTGCTGCTCGTCATCGACGCGATGATCGGCCAGGACGCCGTGAAGACCGCGCGCAGCTTCCACGAGCGGCTCGGCATCGGGGGCGTCGTGCTGACGAAGCTCGACGGCGACGCGCGCGGCGGCGCGGCCCTCAGCGTGAAGGACGTGACGCAGGCGCCGGTGCTGTTCTCCGGCGTCGGCGAGACGATGGACAAGTTCGAGCCCTTCCGCGCCGACGGCATGGCCCAGCGCGTGCTCGGCATGGGCGACGTCGTCGGCCTGATGAAGGACTTCGACGACGTCATCGACAAGGAGCAGGCCGCCGAGGAGGCGATGAAGATGATGCAGGGCGAGTTCACGCTCGACGACCTGCTCAACCAGCTCCGCATGATCAAGCGGATGGGCAGCCTGCGCGACATCGTCGACAAGCTCCCGATGTTCGGCGGCATGCAGATCCCCGACGAGGCGCTCGACGACAAGGAGCTCGTGCGCATCGAGGCGATGATCCAGTCGATGACCAGGTTCGAGAAGGCCGATCCGCTGTCGATCGTGCGCGAGCCCGGCCGCGCGAAGCGCATCGCGCGGGGCGCCGGCGCCGACGAGGCCAAGGTCAACGATCTCGTGAACCGCTACGGGTTCATGAAGCAGATGATGTCGCAGATGGGGCAGAACCTCGGCCTGATGGGCCGCATCCCCGGCATGAAGAACGTGGCGATGGCCCGCAACATGAAGAAGGCGATGGCGGGCGGGATGGGCGGCTTCCCGGGGATGCCCGGGATGGGAATGCCGGGGATGGGGTTCCCCGGGATGGGGATGCCGGGGATGGGGTTCCCCGGGATGATGCCGGGGATGGGGATGCCCGGGATGGGCGCCGACGCGCCGAGCCTGACGAAGATGAAGGCGCTGTCCGATCAGCAGAAAAATGCGAAGAAGGCGCAACGAAAGCGCGAGCGCGACGCGCGCAAGAAGGGCCGCAAGTAGCGACCGATTTCGCGCCCGGTGCGCCGACATGCGCTAGCCTCTCGGGCCCTGGTGGCCCTCGAGACGCAGCTCACCGTCGAGACCCTCCGCGCGGGCGACGTCGTCGGCGGCAAGTACCGCCTCGAGAAGCTCCTCGGCGAGGGCGCGATGGGCTCCGTGTGGGCCGCGCGCAACCAGGCGACCGATCGCGCGTTCGCGATCAAGTTCATGCTGTCGCAGTACACGAAGGATCCGGTGCTCGTGCAGCGGTTCCTCAACGAGGCGCGCATCTGCGGCAGGCTCGATCACCCGTCGCTCGTCGAGATCTACGACCTCGGCGTCGCCGAGGAGCTGGGCGACGCGCCCTTCCTCGTGATGGAGCTGCTGCGCGGCGAGGGGCTCGACCAGGTGCTCGCGCGCAGCCGCCGGATGGACCCGCGCAAGATCGGCCCGCTGATGCTCGAGGTCGCGCGCGGGCTCGATCTCGCGCACGAGGCCGGGATCGTCCACCGCGACATCAAGCCGGCGAACCTGTTCCTTCACCGCTCGCGGTCGGGCGAGATCACGCCGAAGATCCTGGATTTCGGCGTCTCGAAGAACGTCGAGGAGGAGGATCTGCACCTCACCCGCGCGGGCGCGCTCGTCGGCTCGCCGCTCTACATGAGCCCCGAGCAGGCGAGCGGCAAGGCCGACATCGATCCGCGCAGCGACGTCTGGTCGCTCGGCGTCATCCTCTACCAGACGCTCGCGGGCGTCGTGCCGTTCAACGAGCCGAACTACAACGCCGTCCTCTCGGCGATCCTCGCGCGTCGTCATCGGCCGCTCGTGGAGGTGGTGCCGGGGCTCTTGCCGATGCTGAGCGAGACGGTCGATCTGTGCCTCGTCAAGGATCGCAACCGGCGGATGGCGAGCGCCGCGCAGCTCGCGGCGCGGCTCGAGGACGTGCTCCTGCACTTCGAGCAGGTGGATCTGCGCGCGACCGAGCCCGAGCCCGAGCCCGCCGCGGCGCGCGCGGCCGTGGAGATCGCGGGGCGCGCGACCGCCGGGCCCGACCCCGCGTCGACCGGGGCGCCGCCGTCCTCGTCGGGAGGCGAGGCGGTGACCGAGGTGATGGACCGCTCGTCGCTGCCGCGCGAGGTGCTCGACAAGCTCCGCCGCACGTCGCCGGACGACGACGTCGACGTCTACGAGGACGATCCGCAGGGGCGCTCGGTCATGCTGCGCCGCGCGTGGCTGGCCGATCTCGCGAGGTCGGTGAGCACGCAGAAGACCGACGACATCCGCGACGACAAGGGCGCCTCGTCGGGCAAGCAGCCCGCGCGCGCGCCGGCGCCGACCCCCTCGCGGCCCGCTCCGCCCCTGGTCGTCGAGGAGTCGCAGGAGGGGGAGGTCGCCGAGACCGACCGCGCGATCCGGCTCGCGCGCGACGCGCTGCGGGCGAAGCCGGGCTCGAAGACCGCGGAGGCCCCCGCGCGCGCTCCGGCGTCACGCGCGCGCGTCGCGCTCGCGCTCGCCGCCGGGCTGACGGTAGGATTGTTGCTGGTCGCGCTGCTCGTCCTGGGGCGGTGATGGGCGCGCCGGCCTCGCTCCTGCTCACGGCGTGCGCGCTCACGGCGGGGTGCGACGGCAGGGCGCGCGCCGTCGCGCCCGCGCGCACGGCCGAGCCCGCCCCGCGCGTGCTCGTCTTCACGCGCGAGCCCACGGACGGGCGCGCGTACGAGGTCGTGAGCGAGCTCGCCGCGTCGAGCGGCGGCGTCCGTCGCGCGCGCGACCGGCTGGTGCGCGAGGCCGAGAAGCACCGCTGCACCGCCGTCCAGATCACCGAGGAGTGGAGCGAGGAGGTGCCCGACGCGCCGGGCGACCGTCGCTTCTTCGCGCGTGGCAAATGCCTCGTCGTGCGCTAGCGCGATCGATCGATGCCCCGCGCGCCTCGCCCCACCGTCCTGCTCTTCGACGTCGACGGCACGCTCGTGTCCACCGGCGGCGCCGGTCGGCGCGCGATGGAGCGCGCGTTCGTCGAGGCGCGCGGCTCCGCCGACACGCTGTCGTTCTCGTTCGGCGGGATGACCGACCGCGCGATCGCGCGGCGCGGGCTCGACGTCGGGCTCGCACCGGTCACCGACGACGAGATCGAGGCGCTCCTCGCGCGCTACCTCGCGCGCCTGGCCGAGGAGCTCCCCGCGAGCCGGGGCTTCGTCGTGCACGACGGCGCCGAGGCGCTCGTGCGCGCGGCGTCCGCGCATGCGGGCGTGGCTGTCGGCCTCGGCACCGGCAACCTGCGCGAGGGCGCGCGGCTGAAGCTCGAGCGCGCGGGACTGTTCGACGCGTTCGGCTTCGGCGGGTTCGGCTGCGACGACGAGGCGCGCCCGCGCTTGCTCCGCGTCGGCGCGGATCGCGGGGCGGCGGCGCTCGGCGTCGAGCCGGCCGCGTGCCGCGTCGTCGTCATCGGCGACACGGCGCGGGACATCGCGGCCGCGCGGGCGATCGGCGCCGAGGTCGTCGCGGTGGCGACGGGCGGCACCCCCTCGACGTCGCTGCGCGCGGCCGAGCCCGATCTGCTCGTCGAGACGCTGCTCGACCGGCGCGTCTCGAGGTTCCTGTTGCGATGAGCGACGCCCGGCGCGAGCGCTCGATCGTCGCCCTGCTCGGCGCCGTGCAGTTCGTCAACATCCTCGATTTCATGATGGTGATGCCGCTCGGCCCCTACCTGGTCGAGCACCTCGGCATCCACACGAACCAGATGGGCCTCGTCGCGGGCAGCTACACGGCGTCGGCCGCGGTCGCGGGGCTCGTCGGGTCGTGGTTCCTCGACAGGTTCGACAGGCGCCCCGCGCTCTTCGTCGCGATGCTCGGCCTCGTCGTCGGCACCGCGGCGGGTGGGCTCGCGACCAGCTTGACGACGCTCGTGCTCGCGCGCGTCGTCGCCGGCGCGTTCGGCGGGCCCGCGACGGCGCTGTCGCTCGCGATCGTCTCGGACAAGATCCCGCAGGCGCGCAGGGGGCGCGCGCTCGCGTCGCTGATGACGGCGTTCAGCGTCTCCAGCGTGCTCGGCGTGCCGTGCGGGCTGTTCCTCGCCGCGCACGGCGGGTGGCGCGCGCCGTTCTTCGTCGTCGCGGCGATGGGCGCGGTGATCGCGGCCGCCGCGACGTTCGCGCTCCCGAGCGCGCGCGAGCACCTCGACGATCCGCAGCCGCAGCCCACGTACGCCTCGATGCTCCGGCGCTCGGACGTGCGGCTCGCGGCCGCGCTCGCGGCGTCGTCGATGATGGCGATGTTCGTGCTCATCCCGCAGATCTCGACGTTCATGGTGTTCAACGTCGGGTACCCGCAGGCGCGCCTCGGCCTGCTGTACATGGCCGGCGGCGTCACCTCGATCGTGGTGCTGCGCGCGGCCGGCGCGCTCGTCGATCGCGTGGGCGCGTGGCGGATCGCCGCGCTCGGGACGCTGCTGCTCGTGCCGGTGCTCTACGTGGGGTTCGTGGTCGCGAGCCCGGCCACGCCGGCCGCGGCGCTGTTCGCCGTGTTCATGGCGTCGACCTCGCTGCGCAACGTCCCGTTCAACCAGCTCCAGTCGCGCGTGCCGTCGCCGAAGGAGCGCGCGCGGTTCATGTCGCTGCTCTCGTCGGTGCAGCACGTCTCGTCGGCGCTCGCGGGCGTCCTGTCGTCGCGCCTGCTCTCCACGCGCGCGGACGGGGGGCTCGTGGGGATGTCGACGGTCACCTACGTCGCGATCGGGCTGTCGCTCCTCGCGCCGCCGCTGATGTGGCGCATCGAGCGGCTCCTCGCCTCGCGTGGGGAGGCCGAGCCTCAGCCCTTGCGGTTGTAGCTCTCGCCCTCGAGCAGGATGACGTTGGTCTTCGAGCGCGTCTCCCCGACGTTCGTCACGTAGACGGCGGGCTGATCCTGCACCGGGCAGACCTTCTCGCACGCGCCGCAGCCGATGCAGAGCGCCGGGTCGACGTGCGGCCGCTGCACGTGCACTGTCAGCATCTCGGGCTCCTTGCCGTCCGCGCCGGGCTTGTCGGCGCGCTTCGGGACGTCGAGCTCCTCGACCCAGATGGCCTTCGGCGACGTCGGGCAGAACTCCTCGCACACGATGCAGGGCGTCGCCATCGCCCACGGCAGGCACCGCCCCTGATCGTAGAACGCCGTCCCGAGCCGCACCGGCGCGACGCCCTGGCCGAGCTTCTCCTTCTCGGTGATCTTCTGGATGGCGCCCGTCGGGCACACCTGGCCGCAGAGCACGCACGAGTGCTCGCAGTAGCCGATCCGCATGATGAGGATCGGCGTCCACAGGCCCTCGACGCCGGCCTCGAAGAACGCCGGGTGCAGCGCGTTGTTCGGGCACACCTTCATGCACTCGGCGCAGCGGATGCAGCGCTCGAGGAACTCTCGCTCCTCGACCGAGCCCGGCGGCCGGATGACGCGCGAGTGGTAGTTCGTGTCGAGCGAGTCGGCGACGCGCATCGCCGGCAGCGCGACCGCGCCCGCCGCCATCGCCGCGAGCGACGTGCGGCGCTCGGTGTCGGGGCGGGTCGTCGTCGAGCGCCGCGACGGCAGGAAGCGGAACTTGATCACGTCCTCGGGGCACGCTGCCTCGCAGTTGAGGCACATGTGGCACTCGTCCTGCTTGTGCTTGACGCCGCCCTGCGGGCTGTCCGCGCCCTGGCAGTTGACGAGGCACAGGTTGCAGTCGGTGCACTTCGCGTGGTCCTTCTCCATGCCGAAGAGCGCGAACCGGGCGAACACGCCGAGGAACGCGCCGAGCGGGCAGAGCACGCGGCACCAGAACCGCGGGATGAAGCGGTTCAAGAACAGCACCGCGATCAGCAAGAACCCGATGAACCACGCCTGGTGGAAGTGGAACTGCCGGGGGTTCCACACGTGCGCCGCGAGGAAATCCTGCGAGCCGTCCGAGAGGCGCTGCACCGCGGCGACGCTCGACTCGCTGCCGCGCCCCGCGACGAAGCCGAACACGTACTGCGCCGCCGGGATGACGCCGAGCCCGATGGCGCGCACCGCGATGCAGATGGGATCGAACAGCCCGCCGATCGCGCTGCCCGCCGCCGCGGCGACCAGGAACGCGTAGAGCAGGTAGTACTTCACCCGCTGGTAGGTGTGAGTCTTGTTCGCTTCGACGCGCGACGCTCCCCGGCCGACGCGCGAGGGGAACAGCCACGCCGTCAGGTGGTGCAGGGTGCCGAACGGGCAGATCCACCCGCAGAACACGCGCCCGAACACGAGCGTGAGCGCCAGCATCGCGACCGACCAGAGCAGGCCGCGGTACACGGTGTGCGTCGAGAGCACGGTCATCGCCGTCACGAACGGATCGGCGAGCAGGAACGCCTCGACCGGCAGCGCGAGCCGCACCGGCTCGCCCGCGCCCGCGGTGAAGCTGCCGCGGAAGGCGGTCTGGAAGAGGAAGTACACGAACAGCGACAGGAACCCCGCCTGCGAGACGCGCCGCACCCACACGAGCACGCGGATGACGAGGCGCGCCGGGATGCCCGAGCCGGGTCGCGTGGGGTCGAGCTTCTTCGGGCGCGCGGGCCTGGGGGCGGCGAGCGGCGCGGGCGCGTCGAGCACGGCGCTCGCCTGCGCGTCGCCCGGGGGAACGAGGCCGAGCTCGCGCTCCACCGACGAGACGCGCGCGCGCTCGCGGCGTCGCATCTCGCCCGCGTCGCGCGCGGCGGCAGGCGCGGCGTCGATCGGGGGCGCCGCGTGGGCGTCGAGCGCGACGTCGGCGTCGAGCGCGGGCACCTCTCCCGGCGCTCCTCCCCACGGGATGGGAGAGGGCAGCGGCGCGGGGGGGCCGAGGCGCTCGGTCGGGGCGAGTCGCACCGTGGGCTCGCCCCGCGAGCCCGTCTGACTGCACCCGCAGGACGTACCGCATGCCATCTGTCGCGCAGGGGTGGACCTAGCGAAAGCGCGGCCGACCGGCAAGTTCCCGCGCGATGTCGCGACTGATCAGCGGACCGCGGGGTTCTGGGAGTCGAAGCTCAGGTAGAAGGGCAGCGACGCGCCGAGCTTGTCCGGGAGCGGGCCGAAGGGCGCCGCGCGGAGCACGGCGCGGCGCACGTTCTCGTCGAACTCGGCGATGCCCGAGCTGCGCACGACGCGCGCGAGCTCGACCGATCCGTCGCGCCGGATGACGAAGTGCACGATCGCGCGGCCCTGGCGACCCTCGAGCGCCGCCCATCGAGGGAAGGCGTCGCCCCAGAGCGGATCGATCTTGCCGGCGACGCGGCGGCGGTAGTCGGTGAGGCGCGCGTCGAGCGGATCGGGATCGGGCGCGCCCGGCCCGCCGTGGCCGTTCGGCGCGGCGTGGGTGCCCTCGCGCGCGTCGCCGCCTGCGCCGGGCCGGGTCGCGTCGCGTCGATCGCCGCCCGGGCCGAGCGCCGCCACGCCGCCGGCCGCGCTCGCGTTCAGCGCCGCCACGCGGGTCGCCGCGACCTCCTGCTGCGCGTCGACGTCGTCGCGCGATCGGTACGAGAGCGGCGCGGGGTTCGCCGGGCGCCCCTCGGCGATCTGCGGGCGCGCCGGGCTCACGTCTGCGGTCGTCACGCGCGCCGCGCCCGCGGTCGTCGTGAGCGCGCCCGCCGCACGCGTCGGGAGGAGCTCGCCCGGCCTCGACGCGTCTCCCGGCGCGTCCATGCCAGCGGCCTCGGGCGCGCGTGGCCTCGGATCCCCCCCGCGCGCGGCGGGCTCCGCGCGGCCGTCGCGCGTGCCCGCCGCGGGGGTGAGCTCACCGGGCGCGCGCGGCGCCTGCGTCGCCCCGTGGCCGACGAGCACGAACGTGAGCTCCATCGGATCGGAGATCGCGCGGCGCGGATCGGTCGTCTCGCGCGCGTCGCCGTCGCGGGTGCGCTGCACCTGGCTTCGATCGAGCCGCGACTGCTGCTCGCGCGACAGCGCGATGTCGTCGAGCCGGTGCGCGAGGTTCCACGCGGGCGCGCCGTCCTCGCGGGCCCCGCGCCCCTCGGTCCCCGTGTCGGCGCGGGGCGCGCGCTCGGCGCCGCCGGGGCTCGGGCGGGGCGCGTCGATCGGCGCGCGCGTCGCGACCTCGGGCGCGCCCACGAGCTCGACCGTCATCGAGGGCAGCCCCGCAGGCGTGGGCGGGCGCGCGGCCAGGGGCGCCCGCGCAGCCGCCGCGCCGCTCGCGAGCCCGGCGAAGAAGGCCGCCGCGACGCCCAGGACCGCGGCGTGGAGCGCGACGCTGCCGAGCCACGCGAGCGTGGGCCCCGCGGTCGCGCGCGCGAGCCGCACCTCGTCCAGCTCGAGCTCCACGGGTCGTCGGGCGCGGCGTCGCTCCACCCGCCGCCTCGGCACGAGCCCGCTCGCCAGGAAGGCGTCGAGCGCGGGGGGATCGTGTCGGCGGGCCAAGCGGGCGTCTCCGGGAGCGACACCGGAGGATGACCGTGGTTCCGCCGGCTGCCAAGCCCCCGGCCCCGCCTGTCAGCTCAGTCGCCGCCGACCGGGATCTCGTTCGGGGCGCGCGTCAGGCCGGTCGACTCGAGGAAGTAGGTCACGCCGACGAACAGCATCGTGCTCGTGTACGGGCTGAACGTGCGGCGCAGCGACAGCTCGAGCGAGAAGGCCGGATCGACGTACCCGAACCCGAGCGAGCCCGAGTGGCTCTTGTCACCGTCGTCGAAGCGGTACCCGCCCCGCAGCGCGAACGAGTCGGCCGCGAGCAGCTCCGCGCCGCCCATGTAGCGGAGCGTGGTCCGGCCGTAGGTGGTGAAGTCCGCCGCGACGTCGCCCTCGAGGTTGAACGTCCGCGTCCCGAGCCCGACGCCGCCGCTCGCGCCGAGCGGCCGGTACCCGTCGCCCGTCGCCGTCAGGTTCGTGCCGACGAGGCCGATCCACAGCATGTCGACCGGGTGCGCGGAGAGGCCGGCGTCGAACGTGAAGCCGTTGACGATCGCCTCGTTCTTCCGGCCGCCCGACGCGAAGCTCTGCCCGAGCGGCCCGAGGCCGTCCTGGCGGAGCTTCAGGTACTTGCCGGTGACGCCGACGAAGAGCTTGTCCGACATCGGGAAGGCGAGCGTGAACCGCGCGTCCGTCGCCTTGCGCGAGAGCCCGCCGCTGTCCTGCGCGGTGTACACGCCGCTGATGGCGCCGGCGATCCCGCGCGAGTTGGTCACCGAGTCGCTCATCGCGGCGCCGTAGCTCTGACGCCGCGCCTCGGGCGCGATGATGGCGAGCGCGCCGAGGTGGTAGACCCGGGACGCGGCGACGTTGGCCGGGTTCGAGAAGTGGCCCGAGATGTCCGCCCCGATGGCGCGCGTCGCGCCGCCGAGCGCGCCGGTGCGCCCCGTCTCGATCTCCCCGCGCTGGTACCCCGCCTCGGGAGGCAGCTTCGAGGGCTCCGCGGCGGCGCTGCCCGTGACCGTCGACGCGACCGACAGCGCGCACGCACAGAGGTGCCAGCGGCTCGCGCGGCCTCGCGGGGGGGACCAGGGCTCCATCGGATCCTGGGCTCGCTACCCGCCCGCCCGCGCCGGGGCCAAATTTCTGACCATCCACGGGGCGATCCGCCGATCCGGCGGCTCGATCGCCAACAAATGCGTCTCTTGACTTCGTGAACGGGCCAGTTTTGCGGGGCGCCCGGCCGCGTGCGCCCGGCCCTCGGGGGTTCCGCCGGGGTTTGGCGGCGCGGCGCGCCCGGCGCCTCTCGACCGGCCTCGACCCGCGCCCCCGCGTGGGGTCAAGAATCGCGAAAATCACGGGCAATTCAGGCAATTTCTGGGCGAGCCGAAAGGTTGCGATAGACGCCGCGAGAGAAGCTCTGGTACCAACTTTTTCGCGATGCAGCGCACCGGCCCACGCCGCCCTCGGGAGCCATCTCCCGCGCCTCGACGGGGCCGCGATGCTCGACCCTTAGGGGGGGTCGCGGGGCGCGGCGTCGCGTTCGGTTCTCCACAGGCTGTGGAGAACCTGGGGGTTTCTTTTGTCCAGAGAACACAGCTCTCCTCGAGAAAGCATGCACGAAGTCGACTCGATCCAGGCCTGGGAGGCCGCCCTCTCGGCCACGCGGAAGCTCTCGCCGGCGACCTTCGATCGGTGGTTCTCGGGGATCCAGCTCGAGTCGCTGACGGACGGCGTGGTGTGCCTGCGCGCGCGCGACGCCTTCCACCGAGACTGGGTGCGCGATCACTACCTGCCGTCGGTCGTCGAGCACCTGCGGGCGTCGACCCAGCTCTCCATCCAGCTCACCTGGACCCTCGGCCCGATCGAGCGCCCGCTCGCGCAGGTGGACGACGAGGCGCCGACGTCGCGGTCGCGGGTCCGCGCGAGCGCCGTGCCGCCCGTGTCGCCGCCGCCCGAGCCCGCGCGTCGCCCGTCGGTGCCGCCGCCGTCCGCGCCCGAGGCCCCCGAGGGGCTGAACCAGAAGTACACGTTCGCGAACTTCGTCGTCGGCCCGTCGAACCAGCTCGCGCACGCGGCGGCGATCGCGGCGGCCGGCGGGGGCGGTCGGCGCTACAGCCCGCTCTTCCTCTGCGGCGGCACCGGCCTCGGCAAGACGCACCTGATGCAGGCGATCGCGCACGAGGTCCGCGCCGCGGGGCCCGACGCTCGCATCGTGTACGTGTCGGCCGAGCGGTTCACGAACGAGTTCATCTCGGCCATCCAGAACAAGCGGATGGACGCGTTCCGCGAGCGCTACCGCGCCCAGTGCGACATCCTGCTCGTCGACGACGTGCAGTTCCTCGCGGGGCGCGAGCAGACGCAGGAGGAGTTCTTCCACACGTTCAACGCGCTCCACGAGCGCGATCGCCCGATCGTCGTGACGAGCGACAAGTACCCGCAGGCGCTCGAGCGCATGGAGGAGCGGCTGGTGTCCCGCTTCTCGTGGGGGCTCGTCGCCGACATCCAGGTGCCCGAGCTCGAGACCCGCGTCGCCATCGTGCGCAAGAAGGCGGAGGCCGAGGGGCTCGAGATCGCGCCCGACGTCGCGGTCTTCCTCGCGCAGGCCGTCAGCTCGAACGTGCGCGAGCTCGAGGGGACGCTCGTGCGGCTCGCGGTGAAGGCGTCGCTGCTCGGGCGCCCGGTCGATCTCGCGTTCGCCGAGGCCGAGCTGTCGCAGGTGCAGGGCGCGAGGCGCATGACGAGCCTCGACGACATCCAGCGCGCGGTCTGCCACCACTTCCACGTCCGCTCGACCGATCTCGCGTCGCGCGACCGGCACCGCACCGTCGCGCTCGCGCGCCACGTCGCGATGTACCTCGCGAAGCAGCGGCTGGGGGTCAGCTTCCCCGAGCTCGGGCGCGCGTTCGGCAAGGATCACACGACCGTGATGAGCGCCGTGCGCAAGGTCGGCGAGCTGCGCCGGACCGACCAGCAGGTGCGCGCCCACCTCGACGCCATCGAGCGGCGCCTCGCGAACGACCGCTGACGGGGCGGCGCGCTTGACCGCGCCCGAGCGCCGCGGCTACCGTGATCGCCCCGCGCGGGTCTGATGGACTTCGAGATCGGCATCGTCTGCGGCGCCTGCGACCGGTACGCGCCGATGGGCACGCGGGCCTGCGCCTGCGGCCACGACCTCGCGTTGTTCCAGGCCTCGCCCGAGCGGCCCGCGCGCGCCCGCACGGCGCCCGCCGGCGACCTCCGCGTCGCCGCTCGGCGCGGCGCGAGCGCGGAGCCCCTTCCCTCGCGGCAGAAGACCGACCATCCTGCCGCCTCTCGAAGCACCACCGGATCGAGGCCCAGGCAGGCCCCGTCGTACGCGCATCTATCTCAGGAGGAACTCATGGATCAGGCCCGACACTACCTCTGCTGGCAGTGCTACACGCCCGTCCCCTCGGGGCATAAATTCTGCGGCCGCTGCGGCGCCGAGACGCCCGCGGAGATCGCCGACGCGCAGGAGCGCTACTTCAGCGAGATGCAGAACCCCAAGCACGCGCGGATCGTCGTCATCCGCGGCGAGGGGCTCGAGGGGCTCGCGTACCACCTGAAGCAGGAGCAGCACGTGGCCGGGCGCCGCGGCGGCATCGAGTTCCCCGACGATCCGTTCATCTCGCCGAAGCACGCGAACTTCTTCTACCGCGACGCGCGCCTGTTCGTGCGCGACGAGGGCTCGCTCAACGGCGTGTTCGTCCGGGTGCGCGGCACGGTCGACATCGCCGTCGGCGACACGTTCCTCGCCGGCGAGCAGGTGTTTCGCCTTGATCCGACGCCCCGCGCGACGGACGGCGGCGACGCCGAGGGCACGCAGTTCTACTCGTCGCCGAAGTACCCGAGCCCGTTCCGCATCACGCAGGTGCTCGAGGGCGGCTCGCTCGGCATGACGGTGTGCGCGCGCGGCCCGTCGCTCGTCGTCGGGCGCGAGGGCGGCGATCTGAACTTCCCGTCCGACATCTACATGTCGGGCTCGCACTGCCGCATCGACGACGCCGGCGGCCGCTTCACGCTGACCGATCTCGGCAGCCGCAACGGCACCTACGCGCGCATCCAGGGTGAGCGCCCGCTAGGCCACGGCGACTACGTGTTCCTCGGCCGCAAGCTGCTGCGCGTCGAGCTGAACTCCTAGTCCGCGGAGCAGGCGGTGTCAGGGGCACGCTGAGTCGACGGCGCCCGTCGACATCGGCGCCACGGGATCGCTCGCAACCACGCGCAGCCAGTACTCGCCGCAGGAGTCGTTGCGCAGGAGGATGAAGTCCTCGTTGACGCAGAGCACCTCCGCCATGTTCCCGGCGGGCTGCGCCTCGTTCCCGTCGGTCGTGCCGTGCGCGCTGAAGCTCACCCAGAGCTGCACCGTCTGCGGCACGCCGCCCAGCTGGTGGTGGACGCGAAACTGCGCGCCTGCCGCGAAGTTGAGGTGCTCTCCCTCCGCGGTGCTCGTGCGGTAGACGGGCCCACCGGACGTCGTCACCACCTCGCCGCCGCGAAAATCGGCGGGCGGGTTCGAGTCGGGGCTCGTGTCGCAGCCCATCTCGTTGCACGCGGCCGCGCCGAAGAGGGAGGTCGCCGCCGTCGCCGCCGAGACGAGCGCGAGCAGGCGCCGCGCCGTCATCCGAGCAGCCTCGCCGCGTCGGGCGCGTGGTACGTGAGGATGAAGTCGGCGCCCGCGCGCCGGATGCTGGTCAGCACCTCGAGCACGGCGCGCGCCTCGTCGACCATGCCCGCCGCGGCCGCCGCCTTCAGCATCGCGTACTCGCCGCTCACGTTGTACGCGGCGACCGGCAGCGCGGTCTGGGCGCGCACCCTGGAGAGCACGTCGAGGTACGGCAGGGCGGGCTTGACCATCAGCATGTCGGCGCCCTCCTCCTCGTCGAGGCGCGCCTCGCGCGAGGCCTCGCGCGCGTTGCCTGGATCCATCTGGTAGCCGGCGCGATCGCCGAACTGCGGGGCGCAGTCGGCCGCGTCGCGGAACGGCCCGTAGAACGCGGAGGCGTACTTCACCGCGTACGAGAGGATGGCCGTGTCGCCGAGCCCGTGGCGGTCGAGCTCCGCGCGGAGGGCGGCGACGCGTCCGTCCATCATGTCGCTCGGCGCGACGACGTCGGCGCCCGCCTCGGCGTAGGTGACCGCGATGCGCGCGAGCACGTCGAGCGTGGCGTCGTTGTCGACCTCGCGCGACCCGTCGGCCCCCGTGCGCAGCACGCCGCAGTGGCCGTGCGTCGTGTACTCGTCGACGCACACGTCGGCCATCACGACGAGGCCGGGCTCGGCCGCCTTCATCTCGCGAATGGCCCGCGGCACGGGCCCGTCCGGATCGGCGCCGCACTCGCCGCGCTCGTCCTTCGCGGCGGGGAGGCCGAAGAGCATCACGCCGCCGAGCCCGAGCGCCGTCGCCTCCCTCGCGACGCGCGCCGCGTGCGAGACGGGCAGCTGGTGGACGCCGGGCATCGACGCGATCGGCCGCGGCTCCTCGAGGGCCGCGTGGAAGAACATCGGCAGCACGAGATCGCGCGGCGCGACCGCTGTCTCGCGGACGAGCGCGCGCAGCGCCGGGGTGCGGCGCAGCCGCCGCGGGCGGTCGACCGGGAAGGCCATCTCGCGCAGGCGCTAGCGCCGATCGCGCCGAGCGGCCAGCTCCATCAGGGCCGCGCGGGTTGCGCAACTCGCGCAAAGCGACAGCGGCGCTCGCGCGCCGGCGGAAACCCGGTGACGTTTGCGGTAACCTCGTCGCATGCGGATCGCTTTGTCTCGCCCCCGGTGGGCGCTCGTGTCGGGGCTCGCGCTTCTGTGGGCCTCGGGCTGCGGCGTCGACGGTGAGCTCTCCTTCGTCCCGGACGAGCAGTTCAACGCCACGGGCGCGGCCGGGGCGGCGACGGGCGGCGCGGCCGGGACGTCGACAGGCGGCGCCTCCGGGGCCGCGGGCGCGCCGCAGATCCCAGGCGAGTGCCTCGCGTGCGCGGAGGCGGAGTGCAAGACGCTCACCGCGGTCTGCGAGCAAGATCCGGCGTGCGTCGCGTGCGTCGTGAACCCCACCCCGGCGTGCCTCGCGAAGCCCGACGTCCAGGCGCTGCGCGCGTGCATGTGCGGAAAGTGTGACTCGGTCTGCGTCCTCGCTGGCAAGTGCGGCGAGGGCGGCGCCGGGGGCGCGGGGGGCGCCGGCGGCAAGGCAGGGAAGGGGGGTGCCGGGCAGGGGGGGGCTGCGGGGCAGGCAGGCGCCGGACAGGCGGGCGCGGGCGGGCAGGCGGGCGCGGGGCAGGCGGGCGTCGCGGGCCAGGCGGGCGCGGGGATGGGCGGCGCGGGCGGCGCGCCCACGCTCGGCGAGCCGTGCGCACCGGACGGCTCGGTCGCGTGCAACGGCCACGCTTCGTCGACCGTGATGAAGTGCGTCGACGCGGTGTGGAGCTCGAACAAGACGTGCCCCACCGGCCAGCTCTGTGACACCTCGGCCTCCCCCAACGTCTGCGCGCCGGTCGTGCCCGCGTGCCAGGGGAAGAAGCCCGGCGACGCAGTCTGTGACGGCGCTGACCGGGTGGTGTGCGGCGTGGATCTCGTCACGTCGACGAAGGTGACCTGCGGCTCGGCCGCGCTCTGCCAGCTGGGCGTCGGCGCCGCGTGCGCGGTGTGCGAGGACAACGAGCACGTCTGCAGCGGCGCGAAGCTCCGGGTGTGCAAGAAGGATCACACCGGGTTCGAGGACCAGGAGACCTGCGCGAGCGCGGCCGAGTGCAACCCCGACGCGGGCGCGTGCACCACGAAGACGTGCCTCGCCGGCTCGTACAAGTGCGTCGGCGACGAGCTCCACAAGTGCAAGGCGGACGAGAGCGGCTACGCGAAGGAGAGCACGTGCGCGCCCGGCATGTGCAACCAGTCGTTCGGTCAATGCAACACGTGCACGCCGGGCGCCACGACCTGCCTCGACGGCGGCACCCGCGGCACCTGCGCCCTCGACGGCAAGGCGCTGACGCAGGAGCCGTGCGGCGCGGCGACGCCGATCTGCATCGGCCAGGGCCAGTGCGTCCAGTGCGCGGGATCGAGCGACTGCGCCGCGAGCACGAGCTGCCAGACGAGCTCGTGCGATGCCAACTCTTGCAAGCAGACGAACCTCGGCGCCGGCGTCGTCGTCGGTCAGCTGAACCAGGGAGACTGCCTGAAGCAGGTCTGCGACGGCAACGGCAAGGAGATCTCGGCGCCTGACGCGAGCGATCCCCCGCCGGACGAGGGGAACCCCTGCACCCAGGGCGCCTGCGACGCGAGCGGCCCCGTCCAGCTCCCCGAGAAGGACGGGACCTCGTGCAACGGCGGCGGGTTCTGCGCCGGCGGCGTGTGCGGGACGTGCCAGGTGGGAAGCCCACCGACCTGCTCCGGCAACAGCGTCGCCACCTGCGCCGCGGGCACGTACAAGCTCAGCGCGTGTCCGTCGGCGACGCCCTACTGCAAGGGCGCGGGCGAGTGCGTGGCGTGCACCAGCAACTCGCACTGCGGCGCGGCGACCGAGTGCGCGGTCCCCACCTGCAACCCGAGCGGATCGTGCGATCCAGGGTACAAGCCAAGCGGCGCCGCGCTCTCTCAGACCCCCTACGACTGCCTGAAGCGATCCTGCGATGGCGCTGGCAACGTGGTGACCTCGTTCGACCCGACCGATCTGCCAAAGGACGACGGCGACCCGTGCACCGGGCAGCAGTGCACGCCCAACGGCCCGAGCTTCCCGCCCCTCAGCGGCAACCCGTGCCAGGGCGGGGTGTGCTCCAACGGGGTCTGCGCCGCGTGCATCGAGGGTCAGGCGAGGTGTCAGTCCAACCTCAACGTCGAGACGTGCACAAACGGTCAGTGGCAGAGCTCGTCCAGCTGCGGCTCGGTGGGTCAGGTGTGCCGGCAAGGCATGTGCATCCAGCCCTCCGCCAGCTGCTTCGGCGGCCAGATGTGCGGCGGGGTGGGCGGCGCGGGCGGCGCCGCAGGAGGAGGGAGCGGCGCCGCGGCCGGCTTCGGGATCGGCGGGATGGGCGCCGCCGGGACGACGGGCGAGATCGACTCTTGCTGCGCCTTCGTGAAGGACTACGGCGGCAACTTCTACCGTGGCCAGAACGGCGCGCAGCCGGACACCCTCGGCGCGAACGACGCTTACACGGGGCCTGACGCTTCTCTCGGGGAGGGGCCGGAGGCGGTCGCCAGCGTCGGACTGTTCTACCTCGACAAGTTCGAGGTGACGGTCGGCCGGTTCCGCGCGTTCGTCGACTCCTATCCGTACACGCCCGGGCCTGGCGACGGGCGCGTGGAGGGCATGCCCGGCACGGGGTGGTCACCCGACTGGAAGTCCCGCCTCCCCGCCACTCAGGCGGCCCTCCTCTCGCAGCTCAACTGCAACTCGCCGTACCAGACCTGGACGGATCTCCTCCTCCAGAACGAGAGCAAGCCCATCAATTGCGTGACGTGGTACGTCGCGCAGGCCTTCTGTCTCTGGGACGGCGGGCGGCTCCCGACGGAGGCCGAGTGGGAGCACCAGGCGGCCGCAGGCACGCAGGACCGCTTCTTCCCGTTCCTCGGCTCGACCGCCACGTGCGCGCACACCAACTCGAAGGAGTGCGGCTTCTCCCCCCACGACGTCGGCGGCTCGCCGCTCGGCGCGTCGATCGACGGCGCGCTCGATCTGGCCGGGAACATCAGCGAGTGGACGCTCGACCTCGCGGGCCCGTACCCGGCGGGCGGGTGCGGCGGCGGGACGTGCATCAACCCGCCCCCGCTGTCCGGCGGGACCTTCAACGCGGTCGTCCGCGGCGGTTCGTTCGGCAGCGGCCCGGGGTTCGGCCGGGCCGCCGCGCGCACCTCCGCGCCGAGCGGCTCCCCGTCCGATCAGATCGGATTTCGTTGCGCTCGCACGCCCTAGTCGACGACGATCGCCCCCCACCCGAGAACCCATCCATGCGTCTCCCCCACCTCCGTCGCACCGTCCCGTTCGCCCTGCTCGCCGGCGCGCTCGCGCTCGCGCCCGTCACCTCCGCGCAGGCGCCCTCCGGCGCCATCTCCGCCGACGCGAAGGAGCACTTTCGCGCGGGCGTCGACCTCCTGAAGGATCCCGACGGCGCGCGCTACCAGGAGGCGTACCTGCAGTTCAAGCTCGCCTACGACAAGTCGAAGAGCTGGAAGGTGCTCGGCAACCTCGCGCTCTCCGCGATGAAGCTCGAGCGCGACGGCGAGGCCATCGAGTACTACGAGCTGTACCTGAAGGGCGGCGGCAAGGAGATCGACGCCGCCGAGCGCGAGCAGGTCGAGCGGGACGTCCGCAACCTGAAGGTGGGCATCGCGAAGGTCACGCTCCGCGCTGACGTCACCACCGACGTGCCGGTGGTCGACTCGCGCCAGCGGCAGAGCGGCGCGAACAGCAACTCCTTCACGCTGAAGGGCGGCGCGCTCGTGCTCGGGGTGCGCGCGGGCAACCACACGTTCCGCGCGACCTCGGGCGGCAAGACCCAGGAGTGGGTGGTCGACCTCTCCCCGGGGCAGCAGCTCGAGCACACGTTCGTCTTCACGGACAAGCCGGCGGTCGCGCCCCCCGTCGCGGCGGCGTCGACGGCACCTGCCTCGACCCAGGCTCCTCCGCCCGCGCAGCCCCCGCCAGGCGAGCCCGCGCAGGCCGGCCCGTCGCCGATGAGGACGGCCGGGTACGTCGCCGCGGGGGTCGGCGGCGCGATGATCGTCGGCGGCGTGATCACCGGGCTCATGTCCAAGTCGAAGGAGAGCAGCGTCAAGGACAAGTGCCGCGGCTCGGTCTGCCCCGAGAGCGCGAAGGGCGACTACGACAGCGCCAAGTCGCTGGCGACGATCACGAACGTCCTGTTGGTCGGCGGCGTCGTCGCGGCAGGCGCGGGCGCCACGCTGATCGTCCTCGGCGGCAAGAAGGAGGCGGCCCACGCGGCGCCCCGGCTCGCCGTCACCCCCGCTGGCGCCGGGCTGGTGGCGTTCGGTAGCTTCTGACTCTTCGAGGTCTGACATATGCGACTCTCTCGACTGGTTGTCTCTGGGTGCTTCTCCGGCGCGCTCCTCTGGGCCGCGGGCTGCGGCGTCGACGGAGGGTTGACCTTCGTCCCGGACGCCACCTTCAACGGCTCGGGCGCGGCCGGTGCCGGCGGCGGCGCCGCGGGGCAGGGCGGGGGGCAGGCGGCCGGCGCGGGGCAGGCGGGGCAACCCGCCGGAGGCTCCGGCGGCAAGGCGATGTTCGAGCCCAAGTGCGCGGCGTGCCTCACCGCGCAGTGCCCGACGCTGCTGAACCAGTGCGCCATCGACAACGCCTGCGTCGACTGCGTGCTGATGCCTGGTGACCCCAAGTGCGCGTCCATCCCGGCCGCCGTGGCGCTCCACGCGTGCGCGTGCGGCAACTGCGACAAGCCGTGCGAGAGCCTCAAGTGCCCCGGCGGCATGGGCGGGGCGGGCGGCGGAGGGCCCGGAGGGTTCGGAGGGAAGGCGGGCGGGCCGGGCGGCGGCGGACCGGGCGGCGGCGGACCGGGCGGCGGCGGGCCCGGCGGCGCAGGCGGCGCCCCGCCCGGGTGCGGGAACAACAAACCCGATCCGGGCGAGGAGTGCGACGGCGCGCTCCCCTCGGGCCAGCAGACCTGCGCGGCCTACCTCGGCGACCCCACCGCCCACGGCAACATCTTCTGCAACGGCGCCTGCGTCGTGGACGCGAGCGACTGCCACACCTGCGGTGACGGCACCGCCAACCAGGACGAGGAGTGCGACTCCACCGATCTCCGCGGCAAGACCTGCGAGTCGCTCTCGAAGCCCGCGGGGACGCTGTCGTGCTCCCAGACTTGCAAGTTCGACGTCTCGAAGTGCAACGGCACCGCCCCCGCCTGCGGCGACGGGATGGTGCAGCAGGGCGAGGAGTGTGACGGGCAGGTCGACCCGGCGGTGTCGTCCTGTGAGAGCCTGCTCGGCGCCTCGTACGAGGGACAGGTCGGCTGCACGTCCTGTCGGCTCGACGTCGGCTCCTGCAAGCGAAAGATGGGCGTGCGGCACGGGCCCCCGATGGTCGAGCTGCCCCGCGCGAACAACGCCGGCACCTTCTCGATCGACTCGACGGAGGTCACCCGTGGACAGTACGAGGTGTTCTTGAAGCAGCTGCCGCCCGCCGGTGGTTTCCCAAATTTCTGCAGCTTCAAGGCGTGGAGCCCCGCGAGCTTCACGCCCGACTCCGGCTGCATGGCGCAGGCGTCGGTGAGCGCGAGCGGGCCGGGATCGCTGTACAAGACGCCGGTCGTCTGCGTCGATTTCTGTGACGCGTTCGCGTACTGCCAGTGGGCGGGCAAGACGCTGTGCGGGGGGACGACGATGAACCCGCCGAACGCGCCCTGGGACAAGCTCGACGACGTCAACGTCAACGCGTGGACCAGCGCGTGCACCGCCAACGGCGCCGCGGCCTACCCGTACGGCCCGACCTACGTTCCGGGGCAGTGCAACGACCAGGTCCTGGGTCGTGAAGAGGTCGGGGCGCGAGCGAAATGTCACTCGGTGAAGCCCGGGTACGACGCGCTCCGCGACATGAGCGGCAACGTCGCCGAGTGGACGGACGCGTGCCACCCCGTCTCCCCGATGGACGAGTGCGCCGTGCGCGGCGGCGACTTCGGCGCCTCGGAGGACGCGCTCAGCTGCGTCCCGAGCAACCCTGAGTACTTCTCCCGCGACGCGGTGGCCGACTTTATCGGCTTCCGGTGCTGCGAGGTCACGGGTAATCCCCCACCGCCTTGAGCCGTGACATCTCTCTTATCCGTCAGCAGGCGCGATGCTGAGCGCGCTGTACCCGCTCGTCCGACCGCTCCTGTTTCGCCTCGCGCCGTCGACCGCGCACGAGCTCGCGTTCGGGGCGCTCGCCGTGACCGAGGCGTCCACGGCGCTGAGGAGGCTGCTCGGCCCCGCCGCGTGCACCCGCGACCCCAGGCTCGAGGTGCGGACGATGGGCCTCACGTTCCCGAACCCGCTCGGCCTCGCCGGCGGCTTCGACAAGGACGCGCGCCGGCCGCGCTCGCTCGCGGCGCTCGGGTTCGGTCACCTCGAGCTCGGCACGGTGACCGCGCGCGCGCAGGACGCCAACCCGTCGCCGAACCTGTTCCGTCTGCCCGAGGACCGCGCGCTCGTGAACCGCCTCGGGTTCCCGAACGCCGGCGCGGAGGCGCTCGCGGCGCGGCTTTGCCGCGTGTCGCTCGGCGTGCCGCTCGGCGTCTCGATCGGCAAGTCGCGCGTGGTCGACGTCGAGGACGAGCCGGCGGTGCTCGCCGACTACGAGGCGAGCCTGCGCGCGGTCGCGGGCGTCGCGGATTTCGTCGTCGTCAACGTCTCGTCGCCGAACACGCCGAACCTCCGCGCGATGCAGCGCGCGGACAGCGCCCGAGCCCTGCTCTCGCACCTCGCGCGCGCGCGCGGCGACGCGGGGCCGCCGCTGCTGCTGAAGGTCGCGCCCGATCTCGACGACGACGCGTACGCCGCGTTGCTCGCCGTGGTGCGCGAGACGGGGCTCGCGGGCGTCGTCGCGGCGAACACCACGCTCTCGCGCGCCGGGCTGTCGACCTCCGCCGCGCGCGTCGCCGAGATCGGCGCGGGCGGGCTCAGCGGGCCGCCGCTCCGCGCGCGGGCGATCGCGATGGTGCGGCGGGCGCGCGCCGCGCTCGGCGCGTCGGCCACGGTGATCGGCGTCGGCGGCGTGTCGTCGGCAGATGACGTCGCGCGGCTCCGCGACGCCGGCGCCGATCTCTGCCAGCTCTACACGGGGTTCATCTACGAGGGGCCAGGCGTCGTCGCGGACGTGTGCCGCGCGCTCACGAGCGCCCGAACCGCAGCACGAGCCCCAGCCAGCCCCGCGCCAGGTACAGCGAGTTGAGCGCGAGGTAGAGCCAGAAGTACGCGTCCAGCCGCCCGAGCGCGACCCAGAGCCACAGGTGGCTCGGGTAGTGGTTGAGCAGCTGCAACAGCGCCATCGGCGCGCGCACGAGCCGCGCGCCGAGAGCGGTCGACGGCGCGTTCGCCTCGTAGTGCGCCTCGGTCGGCGTCTCCTTGCCGGTCAGCTCGGGGCGCCGCACGAAGTTGGTGAGCGAGATCGCGGACGCGACCACGACGACCTCGACGACGCACGCGAGCAGGAACCTCGCGTCGCCCGCGGGCCACGCCGCGAGATCGACGCCGAGGCCGCCCGTCCTGTACAGGCGCACGCCCATCGCCGCGGCGAGCAGGGTCGCCTTCGCCTCGTCGGTGAAGAAATCGAAGAGGTGTCCGGTGGGGGACGCCGTCTTCCTCAGCCGCGCGAGCATGCCGTCCGCGCAGTCGAAGAGATACGACAGCTCCAGCACCGCGACGGCCGCGAGGCCGCCCGCCTGCGACGGCGCGCCCACGAAGAGCGCGGCCGCGACGAGGAAGATGGCGAGGTTCAGCAGCGTCAGCTGGTTCGGCGTGACCGGCGAGCGCTCGAGGGCGGCGACGACGACGGCCGCGAGCGGGCGCATCACGTAGGCGTTCCACGCGAGATCGTTCCGCTTGCGGGTCGCGCGGTAGACCGCGGCGGGGCTCGTCACGGATCTCCCGAGTTCAACGCGCGCGCCCGCTCGTCGCCGAGCTTCAGCACCGCGTCGCGGAACCCTCGGTCGACCTCGAGCCACCGCGCGCGCACCTCGTCGGGCACGCCCCGCTCCCGCAGCACCTCGGCGAGCAAGAAGTGTCGCCGGTCGAAGTGGCCGGGCAAGATGGGCAGCTCGGCGTGCGCCTCCGGGATCGGCTTGCCGTCGTAGCTGACGCCGCGCTCGCCGAGCATGCGCCGCACGAGCGGCACCTGCGCCATCACGATGTGGTCGCGATCCTTGCCGACGAAGAAGAAGCCCACGATCGGATCGTCGAACATCCGGTCGTACAGCGCGCGGAGCACCGCCTCGATCTCGCGCTCGGGGAGGATCACTGGCAGCGCGCGCCCGGGGACATCCCGCACAGGAACACCGCGACCGCCTTGCGCGTGCCGGGGAGGCCCGCGGCGACCACGTCGTGGGCGCCCGTCCGCGTCGTGGCGACCGCGGCGCCGAGCTGATCGTCCGCGCCGGGCGCGCCGAGGAAGAGCACGTCTCGAGGCGCGTCGCCGCCCTCCTGGTCGAACACGAACACCGCGCCCGCGTTCGGGACGTCACGCACGTTCGCGCCGGGGGCGCCGACGATCAGCTCCTGGTCGCCGTCGCCGTCGAGATCGCCGTGCGCGAGCGAGTAGCCGAACGCGGCGCCGCTGCACCCCGTGAGGTCCTCTGTCTCCGCGCAGGCGACCGAGCGCGCGGCCGCGCCTGGATCGACGCACGCGCCGGGATCGAGCGCGAGCGCCGCGAGATCGAGGACGTCCACGCGCCCCGCGCCGTCGGACACCGCGAGCCAGGATCTGCCCGCGTCGACGAACGCGGTCATCACGACGCCCCACGGCGCCGCGCGCTTCACGCAGCCTCGCACCGCGCCGCTCGCCGGATCGTGCAGGATGACCTGGCCGTCCGCCGGCGCCGCCACCGCGAACGTCGGCCGCGCGCCGCCCACCATCGCGACCGTGGTCCCGTAGCTGCTCACCGCGTACGCGGGCCGCGGGAGGACGGCGAAGCTCGCGCCGCCCGGATCGTACAGCCAGGCCTCGCGGGTCTCCGGGGAGGCGGCGCCGAGGCGACCGTCCGCCGACGCGAGCGCGACGACGCCCTCGAAGCCGAGGACCGAGAAAGGCACGAGCGCGGGCTCGATCACGCGCGCCTTGAACGGCTCCGGCACCGGCAGCTTGAACGCGCCGCCCTCGAGGCAGGTGCCGACGAGGCCGGCAGAGTCATCGAGCGACGCCTCGCCCCGGCCGATCCCGGCGACGAAGCAGCGCGTCTTGCCGGGCAGCGACGGGAGGTACGCCGGGGTCGCCGTCGAGCGGCACCGCGCGAGATCGGTGCAGGTCGCCGTCGCGGGCAGGGGCGCGGGCGGATCGCCGGCGACGAACAGCGCCACGCCCGCCTGCGCCGGCTGCCCGCCGGTGAGCAGCACGTCGTCGCCGCCGCCGAGCGTCGCGCCGAACCTGGCGCCCACGCTCGACGGCCGCTCGAGCAGGACGACCGGCGGATCCTTCGTCAGCGCGTCGTAGCGCGACCAGGAGCACGACGCCGTCAGGAAGCACAAAGCCAACATCCAGCGCGCGCGCACGATCAGAACCTCCCCCCGACCGCGAGCCCGGTCTGACCGCCGAGCACGAGCGGCGCGAACGCCACGCTCGGCCTGGTCGCGGCTGCCGCTCGCCTGCGCTTGTCGCCGAAGTCGCGCGGCTCGTCGATCTGCGCGCCCGACGGCGGCAGCGGATCGCGGAGGAACTCCCACGTCGCGAGCAGCGCGAGCGCGCCGCCGACCGCGAACGCGCCGTCGGCGCCGAGCGCGAACGCCTTGCCCTTGCTCGCGCGATCGTCGTCGGAGGTGAGCCGACCGGCCGCGCGGTCGGCCTTCATGTCGTCGTGGATCTGGTTCGAGCGCCTGCCGAGGTAGATGCCGCCGCCGAGGAACGCGACGCTCCCCACCGCCGCCGCCCACGCCGCGCCGCGCCCGTACTTGTTGACGAACACGACGTGCACCTCGCGCGATTGCCCGAGCGGCACCTCGATCTGATCGTCGAAGATCTTCTTGCCGTCGGCCCGCGCGACCACGCGGTGCACGCCCGCCTTCTCCTTGATGCGCAGCGGCTTCTGGCCCTCGAACACGCCCACCGGCCGGCCGTCGATGGTCACCTCGAAGCGCGGCGCGTTGCCGTCCAGGAGGAGGTACCCGTAGCTCACGCGCTCGAGCGCGGCGTCGACCTCGTGGCGCTGGCCGGCGTCGAGCTTGAACTCCTCCTCGAACGGCTCGAACCCCGGCGCCTCGACCCACACCTTGTGCGAGCCCGGCTTGATCAGCTCGCCGCGCGGCGCCGTGCCCCACGGCTCCGCGTCGCGGTCGTCGAGGTAGATGGTCGCGCCCTTCACCGAGCTCGTGACCCGCAGGAACGCCATGAATTTTCCCTGCGAGAGGTTCGCCTTGAACTGGTGCACGCGGCCCGCCGCGACGTCGACGTCGCTCTCGCTGCGGTTGAACGTGCGCCATTTCTCGAGGACGACGTGGTACTTGCCGGGCGGCAGCGTGACGGCGAGCGGGGTCGCGCCGCTCGTCACCTTGCGCCAGCCCGCGTTGTCACCCTCCGCGCGGAACCCCGCGGCGCCCGGATCGACGCGCTCCCACACGTCCGCCGGCGCGCCCGCGGGCTCGCTCTCGACGAGCACGAGCGCGCGCATCTCGTCGTCCTTCGGCGCGGCCGGCGGCGCGGGCGGCGGATCCTTCTGCTCCTTCTTCGCGGCGATCGCGGCCTCGAGCTTGCGCACGCGCGCGCGCACGCCCTCGGCGTCCGGCGCGCCCGGATCGGCGGACAGGTACCGCTGGAACGTCGCGACGGCGCGGTCGAGATCGCCGAGGCGCTCGTGGGCGACCCCCTCGTTGAAGAGGAACGCGGCGTACGGTGACAGCGAGTACGCCCGCGCGAACGCCGCCGCGGCCTCCGCGTACTTCTTCTCGGCGTAGAGGGTCTGTCCCTCCTCCATCGCGCGCTTCGCGGCGTCCATCGAGCCGCCGTCGGCGCGCGCGGCGCCGGTCGTGAGCGCGACAGCGAGCAGGCACCCGGAGGCGAGGGCGAGGAGTGCGCGGCGAAGCATGCGAGGCCCCGCAGCGTGGCCGATCCCCGCCCCCCGACGCAAGCACCTAACGGGTCCGCAGAAACGGCGCTATCCTCCGCCGCGCTCGGATGTCCCGGCCCAAGCAGGCAGCGTCGAGGTGACCGCGGAGGTCGTCCTCGCCCACGGAGAGGTGCTCGCGAAGAAGTACCGCCTCCTCGAGCGCATCGGCGAGGGTGCGACGGCCGAGGTGTGGCTGGCGCTCAACCTCCCGCTCGACGTCAAGGTCGCGATCAAGATCCTGCGCGCGAGCCTGTCGACCGATCCGCGCCTCGTCTCCCGCGTGCAGCGCGAGGCGAAGGCCACGGCCGCCATCGCGCACAAGAACATCGTCCAGGTGTTCGACTACGGCGTGACGTCGTGGGGCTCGCCCTTCATCGTGATGGAGCGGCTGAAGGGCGAGACGCTCGCGGCGCGGCTCGGGGCGGCGGGGCGGCTCGCGCCCCGCGAGGCCGCGCGCATCCTCTTGCGCGCGATGAAGGGCGTCACCGTCGCGCACGCGAAGGGCATCATCCACCGCGATCTGAAGCCCGAGAACGTGTTCCTCGCGATCGAGGACAACGGCGCCGAGCGCCCGAAGGTGCTCGATTTCGGCGTGTCGCACGTGCTGCGCGAGGGCGCCGAGGAGCGCTCCCGCACCGGCACCGGGCCCGTGGGCACGCCCGCGTACCTCCCGCCCGAGGTCATCCTCGAGGACAAGCGCGGCGACGCGCAGGGCGACGTCTGGGCCCTCGGCGTCATGCTGTACGAGTGCATCGCGGGCGAGCTGCCGTTCGTCGGCGAGGGCACGCACCAGGTGCTCGAGGCCGTCTGTCACCGCGATCCGCCCCGCCTCGCCGAGCGCGCGGCGGGCGTCGACGCCGAGCTCGAGGCCATCGTCGCGCGCGCGCTCGCGAAGAGCGCGGCCGACCGCTACCCGGGCGTGCGAGAGCTGTTCGACGATCTGAACCACTGGCTCGGCGCGAAGGAGAGCGCCGTCACGACGTCGCTGCCCCGGATGAGCGCGCTGCCGCCCGATCCGATGCTCGACGAGGAGGTCGACACGCTCATCGGGCCCTCGCTCGAGGAGCGCGTGAGCTTCCACTCGTCACCCGCGCCCCCGACCGCGTCGAGCCGCCCGTCGATGCGCGCCGCGAGGGTCAGCCGCCCGTCGTCCCCGTGGACGACGCTCGTCGCGGTCGCGGTCGTAGCGGCGCTCGGGGTGGCCGGGTACTCGCTCCTCGTGCGCGCGCCTCGCGAGAGCCGCCCCGCCGCGCCGGCGGTCGCCGCGCCGGCGAGCGTCGCGGCGCCGACCCTGGACGTCGTCGGCCTCCCCTCCGGCTCGTCGGTGACGGTCGACGGCGAGATCGTCACGCTCCCCGCGCGCCTGCGCCGCGGCTCGGTCGTCACGGTGCGCGTCGACGCCCCGGGCTACCTGCCGTGGACGCAGACCGTGCAGGCGGAGGGCTCCGTGAAGCTCGTGTTCTCGGGCCAAGCGCGCCCCGCGCCGTCCCCGTCCCCCTCCGCGTCGGCGCCGGTGCCGCGGACGGCGCCCAAGATCGATCCGCGCGTCTCGCCGAACTACAAGGACGTCCCCTACTGATCGCGATGGGACGAGGGCCTCGCTGATGCTTCACGAAGACGTCCGCTTCGAGGGCTGGGACGTGCGCGACTGGCAGCGCCTCGTCTCGGCGCTGCGGCGCCCGGCGTCCGCGCGTCCCCCCGGTGAGCCGTCGGGCGGCCTCTTCGTGCTTCACGACGGCGCGCGCGTCCACAAGCTGCTCCACTCGACGGCCGGGCGACTTCCGGGCGCGGGCGGCCCGGCGCGACCGCTGGCCGAGCTGTGCGCGGAGCACCACGCGCGCTGGGGCGTGTCGCTGCACGAGGGCGCGCTCGAGGAGCTGATGGAGCGCGTCTCCGCGCGCGCGCGCCGCGGCGACGATCTCGTCGATCAGGCGCTCGGCCTCCTGTCGATCGCGCAGCGGATGGGCCGCGAGGGCGCGCTCGGGACGCACCCTACGTCGCTCGCGTCGCTGCGCGTGCCCCCGGCGGACGTGCTGCGGGGCGCGGTCTCGCGCCTCTTGCCCGACGGCAAGGTGCTCGCGCTCGGGCTGTTCGAGGGCGGCGAGCTGTTCACCGCGATCGCGCTGCGCCGCCGCGGTCGGGCGATCGATCTCGTGCTCGGGCCCGAGGAGCTGCGCGCGCGGGTGGGCCTCCTGTCCGGCGATTTTCGCCGCGACTACCGCTTCCTCGTCGCCGCGATCGAGGAGCTCGCGGGGCCGATCGGCACCGGCGTGTTCACCGACGTGGCCACGTTTCGCGAGCTGTTCGTCTCGCCGCCACCGGGCGCGTGGGCCCGCGCCGCGCTCGTGCGCGACGTCGTCGTCGTGCCGCTCTCCGGCGCCGCGCTCGTGCCGATCGCGATCGACGCCGCGCGCGGGCTGTTCGCGGCGCTCGTGCGCGCCGGCGAGCGCCTCGATCCGACGGGGCGCGTCGCGCTCCTGACGGCAGGGCCGCCCGCGCCGCGCGCCGCGAGCGTCCTGTCCTCGCTGCGCGCGCGCTGGTTCTCGCGGTGATGGACGGCCGGCGGCCTCGCCCGTAGGCTCGGCGCTCGACATGGCCCGCCGCTCGACGATCACGGCCGCGCTCGCGCTCCTCCTCCCCGGGCTCGGGTGCGGCGACGCCTCCAGCAAGTCCGCCTTCGACGACGCCGCCGGCGCCGCGGGGCAGGCGCAGTTCGCGGCGGGCAGCGGCGGCGCGAGCGCGGGCGCGGGCGGGGGGTTCCAGTCGCAGGGCGGCGGCAGCTCGACGACGACGCCCTCGTGCGACGAGGTCGGCGCGTCGATCTTCGTCGTCTCGTCGCCGAACAGCAACCTGCTGAAGTTCGATCCGAAGACCTACACGTTCACGCAGATCGGCAAGCTGTCGTGCGGCGCGGGGCTCGCGACGCCGTTCTCGATGGCCATCCGCCGCGACGGCAACGCGTACATCCTCCACAGCAACGGCCGCATCTACCGCGCGAGCACGAAGGACGCCTCGTGCGTCGACTCGGGCTACTCGCCCAACCAGCAGGGGTTCTCGCAGTTCGGGATGGGCTACGTCTCCGACGGCCCGGGCTCGCAGGCCGAGACGCTCTTCGTGATGGACAGCGGCGCGGCCGGCCTCGCGAAGATCCCCGACGACGGCAAGCTCGTGAAGGTCGCGCAGTTCGACGGCGGGCTCGCCGGGCGCTCCGGCGAGGTCACGGGCACCGGCGAGGGGCGCCTGTTCGGCTTCTTCGTCGACGTCGCGAACGCGAAGAAGACCAGCGTCGCCGAGATCGACAAGGCCACGGGCCACGTGATCTCCAACGTCGCGCAGGGCCTGCCGCAGATCAGCGCGTGGGCCTTCGCGCACTGGGGCGGCAGCTTCTACCTGTTCAACGGATCCGGCGGCGGCTCCCGCGTCCACAAGTACACGCCCGGCAAGGGCACGACCCAGGTCGTCGCCGACGCGGGCCAGAGCATCGTCGGCGCCGGCGTCTCGACCTGCGCGCCCATCGCCGAGCCCGAGTAGACCTTTCTATGCGTTCACTTGCATGAACGCATGAAGTGATCTACGAGCTCCCCCGTGGAGTCGACGTGGGCGGCGAGGTTTCGGGCGTTGGCCGACGACACGCGGCTCGTCCTGCTCGCGGCGCTGCTCGACGACGAGCTGTCCGTCGGCGAGCTCGCGGAGGTCGTCGAGGCGCCGCAGCCCGGCGTCTCCCGGCACCTCGCGGCGCTCGCCCAGGCGGGGCTCGTCGGCGCGCGCAAGCAGGGGACGGCGACGTTCTATCGGCTCACGCAGGGCGACGAGCTGTTGCTCGGCCCGCTCTCGGCGGAGCTCGGGAGGCTCGCGCGCGCGCACAAGCTCGCCGCGCGCATCGAGCGGGTGCTCGCGCGTCGCGCCGCGAAGGGCGCGACCTTCTTCGATCGCGCCGAGGACTGGGACACCCTGCGCGCCGAGCTGTTCGCCGACAGCGCGGGGCTCGCGTCGCTCGTGCCGCTCCTGCCCCGCGAGCTCGTCGTCGCGGACGTCGGCACCGGCACCGGCGGCATGCTCCCCTACCTCGCCGAGGTCGCGCGCGAGATCATCGCGGTCGATCTCTCGGCCGAGATGCTGCGCCGCGCGCGCGCGACGGCGCGCAGGCTCGGCCTGTCCGACGTCAGGTTCTTGAAGGGCGAGCTCGGGGCGCTGCCGATCCCCGACGCGTCGGTCGACGCGGCGTTCGCGGCGCTCGTGCTCCACCACGCGCCGCGCCCCGCGCCCGCGCTCCGGGAGCTCTGCCGCATCACGCGTCCGGGCGGCGCCGTCGTCGTCGTCGACCTCGTCAGCCACGGCCACGAGTGGCTCCGCGAGGAGCAGGCGGACGTCTGGCTCGGCTTCGGGCGCGACGAGCTCGTCGATCTCGCGGCTCGCGCCGGCCTCGAGCGCGTCACCCACCGGGTCGTCTCGAAGGCGCCCGTGAAGAAGGGGACGGGCGCGCCGCTCGAGCTGTTCGTCCTCGCCGGCCACACGCGATCCGCTCGCCCCTCGTGAGGGGCGCGCACCCTCCACCACCCACCACCCACACAACGGAGAAGCACACCATGAGCCAGAACTACAAGGTCGCCGACATCGGGCTCGCCGACTGGGGCAACAAGGAGATCGCCATCGCCGAGAAGGAGATGCCCGGCCTGATGGCCCTGCGCGAGGAGTACGGCGCGACGAAGCCGCTCGCGGGCGCGCGCGTCGCGGGCTGCCTGCACATGACCATCCAGACCGCGGTGCTGATCCAGACGCTCGAGCATCTCGGCGCCGAGGTGACGTGGACGTCGTGCAACATCTTCTCGACGCAGGACCACGCGGCCGCCGCGATCGCCGCCGCGGGCACGCCCGTGTTCGCGTGGAAGGGCGAGACCGAGGAGGAGTACATGTGGTGCCTCGAGCAGCAGATCTACGCGTTCAAGGGCAAGAAGGGCCCGAACATGATCCTCGACGACGGCGGCGATCTGACCGCGTACATCCACGACAAGCACCCGCACCTGTTCGCCGGCGACGATCCCATCCGCGGCATCAGCGAGGAGACCACCACGGGCGTGAAGGCGCTCTACCGCATGGCCCAGGGCGGCAAGCTCGCGGTGCCCGCGATCAACGTCAACGACTCGGTCACGAAGTCCAAGTTCGACAACCTCTACGGCTGCCGCGAGTCGCTCGGCGACGGCATCAAGCGCGCGACCGACGTGATGTTCGCCGGCAAGACGGCGGTCGTCGCGGGCTACGGCGACGTCGGCAAGGGCTCGGCGCAGGCGCTGCGCTCGCTCGGCGCGCGCGTGATGATCACCGAGATCGACCCGATCTGCGCGCTGCAGGCGGCGATGGAGGGCTACCAGGTCGTCACGATGGAGACGGCGGCGCCGCTCGCCGACATCATCGTCACCGCGACGGGCTGCCTCGACATCGTGCGCGCCGAGCACATGCAGGCGATGAAGGACGAGGCGATCCTCTGCAACATCGGCCACTTCGACTGCGAGATCCAGGTCGCCTGGCTCGAGAAGAACCCCGAGATCAAGAAGGTCAACGTCAAGCCGCAGGTCGACCAGTACATCTTCCCGAACGGCAAGCGCATCACGCTGCTCGCGTCGGGGCGCCTCGTGAACCTCGGCTGCGCGACGGGGCACCCGAGCTTCGTGATGAGCTCGTCCTTCACGAACCAGGTGCTCGCGCAGATGGAGCTCTGGGCGAACTCGAAGGCGTACTCGAAGGAGGTCTACGTGCTGCCGAAGAAGCTCGACGAGAAGGTCGCGCGCCTGCACCTCGGCAAGCTCGGCGTGCAGCTGACGACGCTGACGAAGGCGCAGTCGGACTACCTGCAGGTCTCGCCCGAGGGGCCGTTCAAGCCCGAGGCGTACCGCTACTGAGCCGCGCGGCGACGGGCGGCGCGCCCGGCGTGGATCTCGACGAGAGGAGCTTCCACGCGACGAGCGCCGCCGCCACGATCGCGACCGCCACGCAGACGAGGATGATCGCGATCGGCGCGCCGCCGCCGCGCTTCGCGACCGCCGGCACGGGCGCCCGCGCGCGGGCCGCGCTCGTGGTGCCCTGCTCGAACATCGGCGGCGGCGGGCTCGACGGGACGAACACGTGCGAGCCCGCGGTCGCGGCGAGCGGCGACGCGCCGTCGCGCGCCTCGCCGCTGCCCGCGGTCGAGCCGTAGGCGTCGACGAACGGATCACGAGGCAACGGCGGCGTCGACGGCGCGACGGGAGACGCCATCATCGGCATCGTCGATCCGAGGCCTGGCGGCCGGGAGGAGCGCTGCGCCTGGGGCTGTGGCCCGCCGATGATCAGCGTGCCCTTGAACGTGCGCGGGCCTTGCGGCGGGGCGCTCGGCGACGCCGGGCGCGACGCGTCGTCCTCCTGCATCGCGTGCTTCAGCGCGCCCCAGAGCGCGCCCATGTCCTGCGGGCGTCGCGCGGGGTGCGTCGAGAGGGCGTCGGCGAAGAGGGCCTCCACGCGATCTCCGACGGCGACGCCGAGCGCGCGGGGCGTCGGGCGCCGCGCCTCGTCCGTCGCCTTCTCGAGGAACTCGCCGAGGTGCTCGCCGGTGATCGCGGGCTGGTCGCGGAGCAGCTCGACCACGAGCAGCGCGAACGCGTAGACGTCGGCCGCGGGGCCGACCTCGCCGAGCGTGTGATCGAACTGTTCGGGCGCGCCGTACGCCGGCGTGAACATGCGGATCTGGCCCATCGTCGCCGCGCGCGGGCCGAGCGCGAGCGCGTGATCGGAGACGATCTTCGCGACGCCGAAGTCCATCACCTTCGGGCGAAACCCGCCCGTCGGCTGCGACGCGAGGAAGATGTTCGAGGGGTTCAGATCGCGGTGCACGACGCCGAGCGCGTGGGCGCTCGCCATCGCCTCGGCGACCGGATCGAGCAGCCGGACGATCTCCGCGAGCGATCGGCCGCGCTCGCCGCGCTCCCTGCGCGCCCGCAGCTGCTCGGAGAGCGTGAAGCCGTCGAGCCACTCGAGCACCATGTACGGCACGAGGCCCTGCGTCACCGGCGACATCGCCGTCCCCGCGGCGATCGTGCGGGCCACGTGGAGGCTCTCCTGCGAGAGCTTGTAGTGGATGCGGCTCTCGTCGCGGAACCTGCGCACGAACGCCTCGACGAGCGCCGAGCCGAGCTGCCCCTGGAGCTTCAGGCACTTGATCGCGACGGGCTCGTCGAGGCCCAGGTGGTGCCCCCGGTACACGATCGAGAAGCCGCCCTCGCCGACGGCAGCGTCGACGCGAAACTGCCCGTCGAGCACCTGCCCGACCAGGCCGTAGGGATCGACGGGGGCCACGGCGGGACGCTAACTCACTTCGGCGGAAGGATCCTCACGCCGCCCTCGGAGGCGGGGTTCTTCGCGTCGGGGACGGTCTCGCCGAGCACGGCCTTCGGGTTCATCAGCTCGAAGAGCGCGCGCTTCGCGAGCTGGCCCGTGTCGCCCTGCTCGTCGCGCAGGGCCATCAGCGCGCCCTGCTCCTTCATGAACTTCAGCGTCTCGACGGCGCCCTTCTTCGCCGCGGGGTCGCCCTTCTTCGCGAGGTCGAGCAGGCGGAAGCGCAGGACGACGCGGGTCATCGAGTGCGGCCCGTTGTCGTACTCGAGGTTGTTGAACTGCGCGCCGAGGCGCAGCCGCGCCCAGTCCTGCGCGGTGTCGCGCACGCGCGTCCGCGCGACCCCGTCCGCGTTCGCGACCCAGCGGAAGATGCGGCCCTTCGAGAGATCCTCGTCGGACCAGAACCCGAACGCGTCGAAGTAGATCTGCTTCAGATCCTCGAGCACCTCCTTCGGCACGTCGCCGAACATCGCGACCACGCGCGCGGCCGACTCGGGCTTGCCGCCGAGCAGGATGGCGAGGGCGGCGTCCTCGATGAGATCCTTGTCCTTCGCCTTGTCGAGCAGCGCCTTCTCGGTCGCGTCGTCGAGCCCGCCCCAGCCGAGCGCGATCGCGGCGCGGTGGCGCACGATGGCGTCCGTGTCCTTCGCGATCATCGCGAGCAGATCGGCGGTCGCGGCGGGCGACGGGCGGCGCGTCAGCGTCTCGAGGAAGCAGCTGCGCGTCACGGCCTTCTTGCCGTCGCCGGTCGCGGCCTTCGCCTTCGCGACGATCTCCTTCATCTGGTCGTCGGTCGCGACCCAGCCGATCGCCGAGCAGGCCGCCTCGCGCGCGCCCTCGTTCTGCTTGTCGTCCTCGGCGACCTTGAGGAGGATGGGGTACGCCCGCTTGTCGCCCCACTGCGCGAAGCCCTGCGCGGAGCCGACGGCGAGCCCGCGCAGCACCATCGCGACCATCGTCAGGCCCGCGCCCTGCAGGCCCGCCTGCGTGATGTCCATCGCGGCCTCCTTGCGGCCGATCTGGCGCTCGAGCGTGGCCCACGACGACTCGTCCTTCGCCCAGCCGAGGTACCGCAGCGCGCCCTGCGCCGTCTCGTACGCCATCGGGAACCCGCCGCTCTCGCCCGCCTTCGGCAGCGGATCCTTCGGGCTCGCCCAGTCGCGCAGCTTCGGCAGCACCTTCTTCGAGCCCGCCGCGACGAGGAACCGGAGCGCGTTCGAGTGCGGCTGCGGCTTCTCGGTGGCCCAGCCCATCGCGGCGTCCTCGGCCTTCGAGAGCAGGTCGGGCGCCTGCTGCGGGTGCAGGACCGCGAGGTCGGCGAGCATGCGCGCCGAGACGACGCGCTCGTTGTCGTCGCGGCGGTACTCAGGGTCCTTCTGGGCGTCGTAGATCTTCATCGGATCGCCGCGGAGGCGGTCGGCGAGGTACGGCACCGCGCGCGCGTCGCCCAGCTCCGCGAGGCGCAGCGCGGCCTCGGTCATCCAGTGCACGCTCGGCTTCGTCTCGAGGTACGTCGCGAGCTGATCGGCGGCGCGCGGATCGGCGAGCGTGCGCAGCATGTCGAAGATCTGCTTCGTCTGGAACTTCGTGCGCTCGGGCGGATCCTTCGCGACCGAGCCGAGCGCGAGCACGAGGCCGCGCCCGCCGATGCCGTCGCGGAGCGCCTCGAGGAAGCGCTGGCGATCGTCCTTGTCCGCGCGCGAGAGCGCCGCGAGCATCGGCGTCAGCGCGGCCGGATCGCCGATCTTCCCGAGCCCGCTCACGGCCTCGCGCGCGACGTCGTTCTTCGGATCGTTGACCAGCTTGATGAGCTGGTCGAGGTAGCGCTTGTCGCCGGTCTTCGAGAGGATGCCCGCGACGAGCTGGCGCACCGAGTCGCTCCCGTCGCCGGCGAGCCCCGCCCACTCGGCCGGCGTCTGCATCGCGGCGAACGCCTCGAGATCGAACGCCGTGCCGCCGCCGAGCCGCTGGACGCCGGCGAGGTGGCCCGCCTTGTACACCTCGAGGATCTTCGGGAAGACGCTCTTCTCGTTCAGCGCGACGAGCGCCCACGCGAGCTGGGGCTTGTCCTCCGCGCGCGCCTCCGCGAACGCCTTCAGCGTCGCCGCGCGCGCGCCCTCGGCCGCGGGCAGGCCCACCGCCGCGACGACCTGCGCCGCGACGCCGCGCACGCGGTGATCCACGTCGGCGAGCGCCTTCGTCGCGACCGTGACGGCGCCCTTGTGCTCGTCGAGCAGCACGAGCTGCGTCAGCGCCTCCTGCTTCAGCTCGAACGAGCCCTGGTCCGCGAGCTTCAGCCAGTCGGGGATCTGCTCGGCCCGCGGCTTGACGTAGAGATCCTTCTTGATCTTCGCGATCTGCTCGACGGTGAGCCGCTCGTCGCTCGTCTTCAGCCCCATCGCGACCGCGCCGACGCCGCCCGCCGCGAGCAGGAGCCCCAGCACCACCATCGCGGGCCGCACGCGGCCCTTCTTCAGCTCTGCTTCCTCGTCGAGGCTCATGGGCGCGGAGGGTAGTCGAGTCTCGACGCCCAATTCGAGCCGGACCCATGAGGGCGGAATCCTACGTGTCGAGCGGAATCGTCTCGTCGCCGGCGGGGTCAGCCCCGCGCGGCGAGGCGTCGCGCGCGCGCCACCCGGTCGCGGACGAGGTTGTGCGCGGCGGCGCTCTCGACGAGCGCCACGCGGTCGAGACGCGCGTCGGCCGCGGCGAGGGCCGCGAGCAGCGCGTCGACGCCCGCCTCCGCGTCGATGGCCTCGACGTGTCGCCCCGGCACCTCCACGATCATCGAGCGCACGTCGAGATCGCGCGCCACGGCAACCAGCCGCTCGATCGCCCGCTCGGCGCGCGCGAGCGAGAACCCCGCGCGCGCGCCGAGCCCGATGAGCACGAGCTTCTCGGCGCACAGCCGCGGCTTGCCCGGCAGCAAGAGCGCGTCGCCCTCCGCGCCCCCGTAGAAGCCCGACTCCAGCAGCCGATCGATCATCCCGGCGAGGCGCCACCCGGCGAGCCCCGCCACGCCGTGCAGCGGGCGCTCGTCCGAGAACACCCCGCAGACCAGCAGCTCCGCGTCGCGCCCGTCGAGCTGCCGCAGATCGGGCGGGACGCAGGAGACCTCCATCAGCGCCGCGACAGCTCGTCGGCGACGCGGTCGAGCACGCCGTTGACGAACGCGCCGGAGTCGAGCGTGCCGAACGACTTCGCGAGCTCGACCGCCTCGTCGAGCACGACGGGCCGCGGGACCTCGGCCTTGTGCGCGAGCTCCCACGCGCCCAGCCGCAGCACGTTGCGATCGACGCGGGTCATCCGCTCGAGGCGCCAGTTGTGGCTCGCGGCGCGCAGCCGTGCGTCGAGCGGCGCGAGGTGCGCCGCGACGCCCCGCACGATCTCCTCCGCGTAGCCGCGCGACTCGGGGTGCCCCTCGAACGAGCGCCAGTAGCGCGTGATGACCGTCTCGACGTCGTCGCCCGAGGACTCGAGCGCGAACAGCATCTGCAGCGCCGCCTCGCGGCCGCTCGTGCGAGCGCCCATCGTCAGCCTCGGCGCGCGCCGCGGTCGCGGAGCGCCGCGACGAGGTTGGCCATCTCGATCGCGGCGATCGCGGCGTCGAAGCCCTTGTTGCCCGCCTTCGTGCCGCTGCGCTCGATGGCCTGCTCGATCGTGTCGGTGGTGAGCACGCCGAACGACACCGGCACGCCCGTCTCCAGCTGCACGTGCGCCGCGCCCTTCGCGGCCTCGCCGGCCACGTAGTCGAAGTGCGGCGTCGAGCCGCGGATGACGGCGCCGAGCGCGATGATCGCGTCGACCTCGCCCGCGCGCGCGAGCGCGCCGATGGCGACCGGGAGCTCCCACGCGCCGGGGACCCGGACCTCGAGCGTCGCCGCGGCGTCGCCCCCGTGCCGCGCGATGGCGTCGAGCGCGCCAGCGACCAGGTGCTCGACGACGAAGCGATTGAAGCGGGTCGAGACGATGGCGAAGCGGGCGCCCTTCGCGATCTGGAGCGTGCCTTCGACGACGACGGCCATGCGCGGCGATCTACTACGCGGCCGCGCGCCCGCGCGAACAAATGCGATCGGCGGGCGTCGTCACCCGCGGCCCCGAGCGTGTACCCTCGGCCGTGATGGTTCGCATCTCCGGCGCCAATGTGCCGCAGGCCCCGCTCGCGAGCGTGAGGAAGATCGTCGACGCGCTCGCGGGCGGCGCGGCGAGCACGGACGACCTCGCGCGCGCGACCGAGATCGAGCACCGTCACGTCAGCTACGCGCTGCGCGCCGCCGAGACGCTCGGGCTCGTCGACGTCGACGCGCGCCTCACCGAGCTCGGGCGCGCGCTCGCGGACACGCGCGCCGCGAGCGGCGGGGAGCGCCACCTGCTGCGGCACGCGGCGGCGACGAGCGAGCTGCTGCGCGACATCATGCCGGCCGTCCTCGACGAGCGCGCGCCCACCCGCGAGGAGGTGGTCGCCCGCCTCGTCGCGCGCACGACGCTCGGTCGCGGCACCGCCGCGCGGCGCGCCACCGATCTGCTCTCGTGGCGCCGGTACCTCGTCGAGGGGCCGCCGCCGCCCGCGCAGCTCGCGCTCAAGTTCGCGCGACGCCGGGCGAAGCCCGCGATGGGCGACGAGGCCGCGCCTCCCTCGACGCCGGACGTGCCTCCCGAGGTCCAGGACGACGACGATTTCTTCGTGGTCCCCGACGTCGAGCCGGAGAACAATTTCACGCTGCCAGACGAAGACGTGCCGTTCTAGCCGGGGCGCTTGACGTCGCGCGGCTCCCCCACGATCTTGGCGGCGATGTCAAGGGTCGGGCTGCTGTCACTCGCGGTCTTCTGGCTCACCGCGTGCGCGACCGGGATGGCCTCTCAGACCGAGGAGGAGCCGGCCGGCGGTGGGGGCGCCGCGGGAGACGCGAGCGGCGGCGCGACCGGGAAGGCCGGCGCGACGAGCGCAGGCGGCGCGACGAGCGGCGCAGGTGGCGCGACGAGCGGCGCAGGCGGCAGCGCTGGCGCGTCGGCTGGCGGCGCGGCTGGCAAGGCGACAGCCGGCGCGGGAGGCGGCGTGACGAGCGGCGCGGGTGGCCCGGCGAGCGGCGCGGGTGGCGCGGCGAGCGGCGCGGGCGGATCCACGAGCGCGGGCGCGCCCAGCGCGGGGGCGGGGGGTCTCGGGGGCTCGAGCAGCGCAGGCACCGGCGGCAGCGCGGGCACCGGCGGTGACGCGGGCACCGGCGGCGTCGCGGGCGCGGGCGGGGACGGGGGCGCGGGGAGCTCAGGCAGCGGCGGCGACGCGGGCGCAGGAGGCGACGCGGGCGCAGGGGGCGACGCGGGCGCAGGGGGCGACGCGGGTGCGGGAGGCGGCGACGCGGGCAGCGCGGGCAGCGCGGGCACCGGCGGCGCGTCCGGCGGCGGGTGCGGTGACGGCGCGGTCGACCCCGGTGAGCAGTGCGACGATCACAACACCGCGAGCGGCGACGGCTGCTCGAAGGCCTGCAAGTGGGAGACGAACTGCGCGAACGACAACCCCCACCGACCGCTCGACTGCGGCGGCTCGCACAAGGGCACCTTCAGCGGCGTGTTCGGCGACGTGCAGGATCTCTGCGGCAAGCCCTACAAGTACCAGGATCAGATCTTCGTGTTCACCCCGGCGGCGACCGGCAAGGCCACCGTCTCGTACGTCGCGAACGGCGATCCGAAGGACATGTCCATCTTCCTGATGAGGGGCTCGTGCCACTCGAAGCTCTGCGTCGCCGACTCGAGCGCGACCTCCGATCGCCACACGCTCACGTTCGACGCGGAGGCCGGCGTCACGTACTACATCGACCTCGAGGCGCCGTCCGACCAGCCCGGCTACACGATCTCGCTCAGCTGCCCGTGACGCTCACGAGCCCGAGCGCACGTCGCCCGCCGAGGTGACGTCGAAGTTGAACGCGCGCGACCCCGACGACACGGTGACGCGGATCGTGTCGCCGTCGACGCGGGCGAACCCGAGCGTCATCGACCGCTGGCTCGGCGCGACGAGCGTGTACGAGCCCGCCTGAGGCACCGGATCGACCCAGCGCGCCTCGACGCCGCGGATCGCGAGATCCCACCGCCCGCGCTCGCCCGTCCACGACCGCGCGCCGTCGATCTTGATCCCCTCCTGCAGTCCGTTCGCGAGCGGCGTCTGCGTGCGGTCGCCCTCGCCCTTGCCGGTGCGCCCGTCGGACAGCCGCGTCCACGTCAGCTGGTGCTGCACGCGCCGGCTCACGGCGCTCGCGCTCCACGTCACCGTCGCCGTGCCGTCGACCTTCACGCGCTGGTTCGACACGCCGACCCACGCGTGGCGCACCTCGAGCTCGCCGGGCGCCGTCTTGACGACCTCGATCGTGTGCGCGCCGCTGTACGTCTGGCCGCGGTAGACGCACGCGCCCGGCCGCTTGCCGTACTCGACCGACAGCTTGCCCGCCGACGCCGTGATCTCCGCGCACGGCAGCTGCGACTCGATGAAGGACTTGATCTCGCCCGCCGCCTGCTCGACGGCCGCGCCGATCGTGAAGCTGGTCGAGATCTCGATCGTGTTGGACGTCACCGTCGCGGCCTGCCCGTCGAGCGACGCCTCCTCCACGGCCTGCGACGCCTCGCCGAGCGACATCGGCGCGTCCGGCTCGTCCTTCTTCGGGCACCCGGCGAGCGCGACCCCCAGCCCCATCAAGCACCATGCGCGAGCTCTCATCGTCGGACCCTCCAGGTGCCACGAAGCTAGCACGCGAGGGGCGCGCGGTGGCCAGCGGCTTGACGGACCCTTGCCCGTGTGAGAATGGCGTCGCCCCTTCGAGGTCTCCCGCCATGAACGTCACCGTCGAGAAGCTTTCGCCCGTCCTCATCGAGCTCGCCGTCGAGATCCCGCAGTCGCGCGTCTCCGCCGAGGTCGAGCGCGCCTTCGCCGAGTTCGCGAAGACCGCGAAGATCCGAGGGTTCCGCCCCGGCAAGGCGCCTCGCGAGGTGGTCGCCCACATGTTCGGCGGCCAGGTGACGGCGACCGTGACGCAGAAGCTCGTCGACGAGACGCTCCAGCGCGCGCTCTCCGAGAAGACGATCACGCCGCTCGCGACGCTGGCGATCGTCCCCGACAAGCTCGACCAGAAGGGCGCGTTCTCGTACCGCGCGCGCTTCGAGGTCACTCCGGACATCGACGACGCGAAGTACGAGGGCTTCACCGTGAACAAGCCCAGCGTCGCGGTCGATCCCGCCGCGGTCGACGAGGGCGTCGAGCAGCTGCGCGTCGAGCACGCGACGCTGCGCGCCCCCGAGCCGGCGCGCCCGGCGAAGGCGAACGACACCATCATCTTCGATCTCACGCTCGACCTCGACGGCGCCCCGCGCCCCGACGCGGCGTCGAACGACGTCGAGGCGGAGCTCGGCAACGGCACGCTGATGCGCGAGCTCGACGGCGCGCTCACCGGCGCGTCGACCGGCGACACCCGCGACGTCGAGGTGACCTTCCCGGACGCGCACCCGAAGCGCGAGTTCCGCGGCAAGAAGGGCGTGTTCCACGTCAAGCTGAAGGAGATCAAGGAGCGCGTGCTGCCCCAGGTCGACGACGAGTTCGCGAAGGACTGCGGCGACTACGAGGACGTGGCGGCGCTCCGCGACGCCGTCGAGAAGGGCCTCAAGCGCCAGAAGAATCAGGCCGCCGAGGACGCCATCGCCGAGCAGATCGTCGTCGAGCTCTGCCGCGCGAACCCCATCCCCGTGCCGCCGAGCCTCGTGCGCCAGCAGTTCGAGGTCACCCAGCAGGAGCTCGCCGCGCAGGCGCGCCGCATGGGCCAGCGGTTCAACCTCACCGAGGAGCTGCGCGCCAACCTCCAGGCCGACAGCGAGATGAAGGTCCGCGCCGGCCTCGTGATGGCGACCATCGCGAAGAAGGAGGGCGTGATGGTGAACGACGAAGACATCGAGAAGGCGTACGTCGAGCTCGCCGAGCAGACGGGGAAGAACGTCGCCCGCGTGAAGGCCGACTACCGCGAGCCGAAGAAGCGCGAGGTGCTCATCGGCATGATCCTCGAGGACAAGATCCTCGACATCATCGAGAAGAAGTCGACCGTCGTCGAAGCCTGACGCGCGCCCCTCTCGCCCCCTCCCGCGCGCCCGCGGCGACTCGCTCGCCCCGGGCGCGTCGCGCTTCGTGGCGGCGCAGGGCGGCGCTCGACCAGCGCGGGACTTCCGCGCTTGCATGTGCCGTCCGCGTACGTAAGTGATGAGGCCGATGACGACGAAGCGTCCCGTTACCCGTGAGCAGGCGTTGGCGGTGCTCGAGAGCACGAGCGGCAAGGAGTTCCTCCGGCGTCAGGAGGCCGCGCGGGACATGATCATCTTCCCGCAGGTGTACGAGACGACCCACCGCGGCGAGCGCGTGTTCGATCTGTTCAGCCGCCTGCTGAAGGACCGCATCGTGTTCCTCGGCTCCGACGTGAACGACGACGTCGCGAACATCATCATCGGGCAGTTCCTCTTCCTCGAGAGCGAGGACCCGGACAAGGACGTCCAGCTCTACATCAACAGCCCCGGCGGCGTGATCTACGCGGGCCTCGCGATCTACGACACCATGCAGTACGTCCGCTGCCCCGTCTCGACGATCTGCCTCGGCCACGCGATGAGCATGGGCGCGGTGCTCCTGACCTCGGGCCACAAGGGCAAGCGCTTCGCGCTGCCGAACGCGCGCATCATGATCCACCAGCCGCTCGGCGGCGCGCGCGGCCAGGCGACGGACATCGAGATCGAGGCGCGCGAGATCCGCTACCTGAAGGAGCGCCTGCTCGACATCGTCGTCGAGACCACCGGCCAGTCGAAGGAGCGCGCGTCCGCGGACATGGAGCGCAACTTCTACATGTCGGCGGTGCAGGCCAAGGAGTACGGCCTCGTCGACGAGGTCTTCATCTCGAAGAAGCTGAAGGAGAGCAAGGAGAAGGCGGCGAAGTGAGCCGCCCGAACTTGCCCCACCCGACCTCCACTCCCTAGAAGGCGAGCCGACCACATGGCGATGGACCGACGTCGTGACGAACACGGGACAGGGAACCTCTCCTGCTCCTTCTGCGGCAAATCGCAGCGTGAGGTGCGCAAGCTGATCGCCGGGCCCACGGTGTACATCTGCGACGAGTGCATCGGCCTGTGCAACGACATCATCGCCGAGGAGGGCGACAAGGAGGAGACGCCGAACGGCGCGGCGCCGCCGATCCCCAAGCCCGCCGACATCAAGGCGGTGCTCGACGACTACGTCGTGGGCCAGGAGCGCGCGAAGCGGCACCTCGCGGTCGCCGTCTACAACCACTACAAGCGCATCGAGAGCAAGACCGCCAACGACGACGTCGAGCTCGCGAAGTCGAACATCCTCCTCGTCGGCCCGACCGGCTCGGGCAAGACGCTGCTCGCGCAGACGCTGGCGAAGATCCTGAACGTGCCGTTCGCCATCGCCGACGCGACGACGCTCACCGAGGCCGGCTACGTGGGCGAGGACGTCGAGAACATCATCGTCCAGCTCCTGCAGAACGCCGATCACGACGTCGACAAGGCGCAGCGGGGCATCGTCTACATCGACGAGATCGACAAGATCTCGCGCAAGAGCGACAACCCCTCGATCACCC
>JADLFU010000241.1 GCA_020849655.1 Polyangiaceae bacterium
CCTCGTCCGCAGCGAGGGGCCCAGCGACCCCGGCCGAGGGCGTTTGAATTTCCTATGCGCGCCGGGGCTTGGGCCGAGTCAGATCAAGAATCAGCTTCGTCGCAAGGGGATCAAGTCGTCCGTACACACCGTGCGTCGGGTGATGGAGGACGCCGGCTATCGCCCGCCGAAGGTCGAGCGACAGAAGCACGAGCGCTCGTTCGAGGCCGTGCGACCCAACCAGCTGTGGCATCTCGACTTCGTCCAGCGGTTCATCGGACGGACATCGACGTTCACGCTGATCGTCATCGACGATCACGCGCGCTACGTCGTCGGCCAAGGCGTCGACGACGCGGAGCGCGCTGACATGGTGATCGGCACGTTCGAGGAAGCCACCCAGAAGCACGGCAGGCCCGAGCGGGTGATGAGCGACAAGGGTTCGGCGTTCTGGTCGTGGAAGGGCATCTCGCGCTTCACCGCGCTGTTGACCGAGATGGGCATCGATCACCTGATCGCCGAGCACAAGGAGTGGAACGGCAAGGTCGAGGTGTTCAACGCCAACCTCCACAAGGAGCTGTTCGACGCGCACCGCTTTCACGACGTCGCCGAGATGCGACGACGACTCGACACGCACATGCACTGGTACAACCACCGGCGCACACACCACGCGCTGGGCGGGCTGCTCGTGCCCGCCGATCGCTACTACGGCCGCGTCGCCGAGGTGCTCGCGCGCATCGAGGCGGGGGCGGGCCGAGAGATCGGAGACGGCATCGAGCTACGCGACCGATGTCTCGAGCTGTTCAAGATCGTGAGCAGAGGCGGCGTGCCCGAGGTGTGGCTGTTGGGGCAGAGGCTGCTGGGCCCGCCGGGCCCGCCCGGCTGATCGAGCACAGCGGAAAAAAAAGGAGAAGTGGCCTCAATCGATATCGGGCATGGGTAGTTTGCACACAACTCACGCCAAAATCGAGAAAGGCCACGTCCTTGGTAACCGGAAATCTGGTGCGTGTCTGCCCCGTCGTCATCGCGGCTCTTCTTCTCCTTTCGCGCCAGCTGCTCGGCGAGCTTGGACTTCCTTCGCCGAGCGCCACCGAGCTCTTGGTCGCCACGAAGGTGTCGCGCGCTTCCGCGTACGAGATGCTCGCCGTGCTCGTCCGTCTTCTTCCGACGCTCGTGTCCAAGCGCGGGCGACCGCCGAAACACGAAAGCGCACCCGCTGACGTGACCCACGCGATCACGAGCGCCGTGCTCGACTTCATCTTGGCGCACCCGGCATGTGCGCAGCGGGCCGCTCGCGCCGACGCGCGCCACCACTACAGCGACTCGTTCCGGCGCTTCGTCGTGGAGCTCCACGCCGAGCATCCGTCGGTCGACGTCGACGCCTTCGCCCGCGCCATCCACGTGCCGCTCGGCACGTTCAAAGACTGGCTGCGCGCGGCCTGCACACCCACCGCCAGCGCCCCCGCCGCCGACACCGCCGCGAGCGATCCCGCACCGATCGACGACGCGCAACCCGACCCGATGGGCGCCCGGATGCAGACCGTCCTCGACGCGTGGTCGCGCTGGGAGGGCAGCTTCGCCGCCTTCTGCGAGCACGTTCGACGCGAGCTCCTCATCCCCTTCGGTCGCTCCATGATCTCGCGAGTCCTTCAACTCCACGGCGCTCGTCGTGCCCACAAGCGCGACGGAAGAGCACCAGACGAGCTCGCCATGCGCGGCTTCTTCCGCACCTTCTTCCCTGGCGCGCAGTGGGTAGGCGACGGCATGCAACTCCCCGTCGTCGTCGACGACAGACGTTACACTTTCAACCTCGAGCTCGACGTCGACGCACACACGGGCGCCTTCGTGGGCCTCTCGGTTCGCGACGAGGAGGACTCCGCCGCCGTCGTCGAAGCGTTCGAAGACGGTGTACGCACCACCGGCGCGCAGCCTCTCGCGCTGTTGCTCGACAACCGACCCTCCAACCACACCGTCGAGGTCGACACCGCGCTCGACGGCACCATTCGCATCCGCGCGACAGTGGGACGCCCCGAGAGCAAGGGGCACGTCGAGGGCGCCTTCGGGCTCTTCTCGCAGGTGCTCCCCGCGCTCTGTCTCGACACGCGCGATGGCCCGCGCGCACTCGCCACTCGCTTCCTCTCCATCGTCTCCACACTCTGGGCGCGCACCACCAACCACCGCCCGCGGCGCGACCGCGACGGCGCCTCACGCGTGGATCTCTACGCCAAGCCTGTCTCCGACGAACAACGCGCCGCTGCACGCACCGCCCTCGAAGAGACCGCGCGACGACAGTTGCTCGCGAGGCAGACCCTCGAGAAGCGTCGCCGCCCCGAGGTCCTTGCCCTTCTCGACACAACCTTCGCGCGTCTCGGGCTGCTCGATCCAGAGCGACACATCCGCGTTGCGATCGCCGGGTATCCCTTCGACGCCATCATCGCTGGCATCGCGATCTTCGACGCGAAGCGCGACGCGCGAACGCTGCCGGACGGCGTCGACGGCCACTACTTGCTCGGCATCACGCGCAACGTCGCGGCGAAGACCGAAGGAGAACACCTCGCGCGTCGCCTGCTCGCGCTACGCCTCGACGCGCGCGACGCGATGCTCGCTTCGCTCGTCCGCGCACGCGACGCCGCGTGCGCCGCCGCCGATGTGGACGTCGGCCTCAGTACTTGCGTCGACCGCGCCCTCGAAACTGAAAGCGAACTCGTCCGCATCTTCTGGCTCACCTCGCTCGCCGAGCTGATTCGGCGTCGCTGCGCTGACGCGACAGACGCGTTGGCGCTGTTGTTTGAGCGAGCAGCGCGAAGGATTCAGGCGACCTTCAGCGTCCTGCCGCGTGCGCGCCAAGACGCCGTCCGCGTCCTCGCCGAGCAGCTCGTCGTCATCTCGTGACCCGCCCGGGCGCGGCGTGCGCGCTCCGAGGACCGACGACGACCGGAACCTCGGGCGGGCGCCCACCAGGACCGACGTCGTCAGGTGGAAGGCAACGTCAGCATCGGTCGCCTGACGTTGCGAGGACCGTCGCGCAGCCGTCCGGCTTTTCTGACTGGTAGCTGGTTGACAAGCGCACCTACGTGCCCGGCGGGACGCTGCTCGACACCCTCCGCCACGAGTACGCACGCCTGGGCGTGGCTTGATCCTCGGTTCGTCCGCGGACGATGGTTCCGCGAGAGCTTCGGCGGGGACTACCAAGGCGCCTGGGCCACGATGCCGTCCTTCGATCGCGATCACTTCGCCTTCGAATACGCCTGCACCGCGCCCAAGGAGGACTTCGCCGAGACGTTCATGACCGCCCTCCGCTACCGGTGCTCGCTCGGCCGCTTCGCGAGCCGCCCCTGGCTCCATCGCAAGCTCCTCGCCGTGCGCCGGGCCATCACGATCGCCGCGAGGGAGCGCGCGCCGACCATCCGCGGACCGCGCATCGGGTAGGGCACGCCGGGGTGCGGGCGAGGTCGGGAGCCGAGACGACCTTGCCCCGCGCCCTCCCGACCAGCTGCTGGGTTTGATTGCACTCTTGCTGCCGGAAGTTTGGCGAGCTGGCTGACATTCTTCTCGCGGAGGAGGATGGCGTGGGGCAAGTGATCCAAGCGCTCCGCGCGCCTGCACGACAAGAGCACGGAGCGGCAGAAGAAGCGAAAGTTGGTGCTTGCGAGGGAGACAGACTTCTTTTCGAAGACGCCTCGAGGATGCGCTGCGCGTCCTTCCGCGCGGCGAACCTTCCAGTGGGTTCGGGCCCGCAGGAGGCGGCGTGCAAGACGGTCGTCTCCCAGCGAATGAAGCAGAGCGGAATGCGGTGGGGGGGGAGGACGGCGGCCAGGCGATCCTCACGACGCGCGCCTGGAGCCAAAGCCAACGCTTCGACCAGGCGTGGGCGCTGGTTGCCGCGACCTATCAGCTCGAGGTGACGGTGATGACAAACGTCGTCGAGCTCGCGACCCATAAGAAGCGTGCGAAAAGCTCGTCAGGATCGTCAAGATGAGAGCCGCACCCTATCCAGAGGTCCGTTTCGACGCCAGAATCCAAGGCAGGAGCCGAGTGCGGCAGCCCCGTTCGCTCGGATCTGTGCGGGGGGCGGCCCGAGCTTCGGCAGCTTCGGCGAGGACCGTCCCTACCGCGATCGGACATGGCTCGGATCCTGAAGCGCTACCCGCTCTTGGGCCGACCGCCGTCCGCATCGCGTAGCGAATCCGTGTCGCGAGGAGCCGGATGCGGGAATTCTGCACGTCCGGATCTGTGGGGGCCCCCGGTCGGCGACGACCGGGGGCTCCCCGACCGCCGCGCGCCGGGTCGTGTCGGCAGGCGTGACCGCGACTACGGGAGCGTCATCGTCACGTGCCGGGTGTCGGGCTCGCAGCCTGATTCTGGCACCGCGACGGTCTGGGTGGCCGCTCGCGCGCCGTCGGCGCTCGTCGCGCGGATCACGTACGTCCCCGCCTGCCCGTCGATCCACCACTCGGAGCAGGGCTTCAGAGGCCCCGGGTGGCACGTCGCCTCTCGCGGCGAGGCGCCGTCCTTCGACGAGGTGACCCGGGCGTCTCCCACCGCCGCGCCGGTCGCGTCGACCACCACCACCACCGCCGCTGCGGCATACTGGTCGAAGCACGGTTGCTCGTCTTCCCGGCTACCGCTGCACCCCGGCACGACCCCGAGCGCGATCAGCGCGCTCCACGCCCAGTCGAGCCGCCGGGCGCTCACGGCAGGCCCCCCGGCGGCAGCGACGCCAGCCGAACGCGCAGGACCTGGTTGGCAAACTCGTAGTATACGTGCTCACAGGTGACGCCGAGGGGGCGCGCGGCGTAGGGGTAGAGGTTCGGGACCAGGCGCCACCATACCCCATCGGAGAGCCGGACGATGGCCAGACCGTTCGCGGTATCGGTGTACCAGGGCGTGGCGGCGTAGCCGCACCCGACGGGGAAAGGGACGTTCGCGGCCATCTGGGCGGGCGACGGCCCGAGAGAGCGCTTCGTCTGCTGGATGACCTCGGCGTCGGTGGAGTATGGCGCCGTCATGACTGTCATTTTTGGGTGAACGTAGATTGAGCTCTGCGGGCCGTCTCCCTCGACCCACACCATGTCGACCCCGTCGGTGCTCCACCGCTGGGCGCTCTTCTCGTAGTCGCCGAAGTACCGCAGCAGCGGCTTCTCGCCCTCGGCCTCCGTCCAGGTCACGATGCCCATCAGCCCGTTGCCGTTGACCTGGACGAACACTCGATCGCCCATCACTTGCTTGACGTAGCCCGGCAAGCGATCGGGATCGTCGTGCGAGGTGTACGCCGCCGGGCCGTCCTCCTCCAGCCAGCGGGACGCGTGGATGCCGTCGAAGTTGCGCACGACCAGCTCTCCCGAGACCGCCCAGCTCGACGACGCGCCGTTCGCTGCGTTGGGCACCCGCCGCACGTAGCTGGGGGCTGGGTCGCTGAAGCGGCCTGCCACGACGCCGTGCTCGGTCCCTCCGCTGCTCGCGGGGGAAGAAATCGCGAGCGCGTAGGCGTCGCTGTCGAACCAGGCCGGCGCCCAGGAGAAGGTCTTACCGGCGAGGGTGACGGCGAGCAGCGCTCTGCCGTCCGCTTCTCCCACGACCTCATACCCGTAGCTTTCAGCCTTGTAGCGATGCACGGCGAGGAGCGCGCCGCCGGTGGGCGATCGAGCGAACGCGAACTGGGCGGCCGCCACGGAGCCTCCGTCGGGCAGCGGCTTCAGCTGCTGGCACTCGCCGGTGGTGCTGGCAGTGGGCGGGCATGGGCCCCACTCGAACGGCTCGATAGGGGGCGTCAGTGGCCCCGGAACCAGAACCGCTAGCTCGCACCCGAATCCAGAGTACTGGATCCAAGAGAGGTCGATGTGCGGGGAGACGCCCGTGGTCGGCGGGCAGTCACCGCCGACCACCGTGCGCACGGCGGGCCCGCTCGCGGGCCCGCCGACAGGCGAGCTTCCCGCTCCGGCCGTGGCCGTCGCGCCCGCCACGGCGGCGCCCGGGCGCCCCGCGTTCCCTGCGCCTCCCTTGCCTCCCTTGCCTCCACGCCCCGCCCTCCCAGCCGCCCCTGCCGCCGCCGCCGGCTCGCTCGGCCCGCCGCACCGCGCGAGGAGCGCGGCAGAAAAAAGCGCCGCGAGCGTGACGAGCGCGGCGGTCTTCAGAGGCACCCCGCGAGATCTGCCCACGCTCCTACGCGCATCGACAGCGATGGGGTGCGCCGCACATCGTAGGCGGCGCCGCTCCCCGGACGCGCGGGCCCGAGGAGCGTCACGCCAGAGCGGTCGACGATGGGCGCGGCCGCCAGC
>JADLFU010000242.1 GCA_020849655.1 Polyangiaceae bacterium
ACGCGCTCCACGCGCCCCGTGGCCCCCGGCACAGCCATGTGACAAAGGCCCAGCGCCAGCCCCCCCCCGGCACAGCCAGGTGACAAAGGCCCAGCGCCAGCGCCCCCCGGCACGGCGACGTGACAAAGGCCCAGCGCCAGCGCCCGTCAGTCGTCGCAGCACCGGAACCCGCGCGACGCGTCCCTCGTGCCCCGCTTCGGCGCGTCGCTGAGGTCGCACGCCGCGTCTCCGTCCGAGTCCTTGAACGATCCGCCCCGCGCGCGGCAGAGATCCTCGAGCCCCGCGCTCGTCTCGCACTCGTCGACCCACTCGGCCACGTTGCCGCTGAGGTCCGCGACGCCCCGGGCCGACACGCAGTCGGGGCGCGAGCCGACCGGATCGGTCGGGCACGGCGACGTGGTGCAGCCAGTGTTGCAAGCGGACGGCTTCGATTTGCTGCCGTACGGGTACACGTTGACGCCCTCGTTGCTGCAGGCCGCGTACCACTCGCTCTTGCCGGCCTCGGCGAAGTCGGCGTGGGAGCCCTTGCACAGCCGCTTGCCCGCCCACTTGCAGTAGGCCGCGGCGTCGCACCAGTCGACGCAGACGACGGGGTTCTGCTGAAGGTCGCCCGTGGTCTTGCTGCCGGCGACGCAGGCCGCGTCGGGCTTCAGCTCGAGGTTGCTCTGGCAGGCGGTGCTCTGGAGCGAGAGGTTGAAGGGTGGCTGGGCGTCGAGGAACTTCTGGTACGCGCCGCGCGAGACCTCCTGGGTGTCGATCGAGAAGCACCCCACCCCCGGCTCGCGGACGCGGCGCTGCTCGCGGCCGTCCTCGCCGGTGACGACACCGGGGGGACAGTCATCCGCGCCGCCCGCGCCCGCCTGCCCGGCGGCGCCGGCCTCTCCCGCCGCGCCGGCGCCGGCCCCGCCGCCGTCTCCCGCAGCGCCTGCGGTCGCGACGCCGCCGGCGCCCGCGGCCTGACCCGCCGCGCCGGCCGCCCCCGCCTGCGACGCGCCCGCCGCGCCGGCGGTGCCCGTGGAGTAGGTGAACTCGTCGAAGCCCAGCATCGACTCGCAGGCGAAGAGTGACGCTGACAGTGACAGGGCGCCGAGCGCCAGCAGGGTAGACTTGGCTCGCATGTCAGAACGCTCCATCGACGAACAGCCCGGCGGTGGACGGGGACGCGACGGGCGCGACGCGCACGCGGCGCGCCTCGGACCTCCCCTTCGGCGCCGTCAACAAGAGCACGGTCCCCACGCCTATCCCCACCGCGCCGAGGCCCACGCCGACGTTGGCGAGCATCGCCTGCTGGCTGGCGCGATCCCGGTCGGTCTTGATGGACGGATCACAGTCGGTGTGGCTCGGGCAGCGCCCCTCGGCGTCCTGGTACGTCGAGCGCGCGCGCAGCCCGAAGAACGCGCCGGCGCCGAGGAACAGCGCGCCCGCCCCGAGCGCCACGTAGGCGGCCGTCGGCCGGCGCGGCGGGGCGGGGGTGGTCGGAGGTGCGGTCGGGGGCGCCGCGGGCGCCGACGAGGCCGACGAGGCGGCTGACGACGCGGGCGGGGCGTCGTCCGCGCGCGCCGTGAGCGCGGGGATGGTCACTGTCTGCTCGTCGCCGCCGGGCTTCAGCGTCACCTCGCGCGACCAGGGCGCGAAGCCCTTCGCCGACGCCTGCACGGCATACGTGCCGGGATCGGTGGGGACGCGCACCGAGAGCGCGCTCTCCTGGATGATCTGATCCCCGCGCCGCACCGTCAGGCCAGGGGTCGGGGCCGCGACGGTGATCGTGAGGTAGGAGAGCGTCTTCTCGATCTCCGCCGCCCGGCGCGCCGCCACCTCAGCGCGCTTGACGTTGCCTTGTTGCCTGGCGAGCGGGCCGGCCGCGGTGAACTCGGCCCACGCGGTCGCCGGCTTGCCCATGACGACGTGACACTCGGCGAGGTTCAGCAGCGTGCCGGACGACCGATCGATGCGCAGGCTCTCGGCGAACTTTCCGCAGGCCTCGGAGGCCTTGCCCGCGTCGAGCAACCGCCGGCCCTCCTGAAACAGCGACTCCGCGAGGGCCAGATCCTGGCCGAGCGCGTGCCCGGCCACCAGCGCCGCGGCGAGCAGCGCTCCCGCGAGCGCGTTCCATCTAACGCGAACCATAGGTCTCCTTGTCACCCGAGGCGGGTCGTTGTGCGCCAGTCGGCGGCGGTTTCACTTGCGTCCTCGGCGCGGCGGCCGACGGCGCGGCGGCGGCCACCCGCGGCGAGGCGGGGACGGCCGCCGCGGAGGCAGGGGGCGGCGTGGGCGCCACCGCCGACGCGGGGGCCACGGTCGACGCCGGTGCCACGGCGGACGGCGCGGCGCAGGCGACCGGCGCAGGCGCGGCAGCGGGCTCGGCCGTCGAGACCGCCGCGGCCGAGGTGGGCGGGGCTGCGCGCGTCATCAGGAGCGCCGTCACGCCGCCCCCGACAGTCAACATTCCCCCCACGAGGACTGGGACCAGCGCGCGCGATCGGCGCGGCGGGGCGGCCGGCCCGCGCGTCGCGCTGAGCGCGGCGGCGCTGTGGGCCAGCGGAGAGCTGCCGGTGACCGACGGCGCGCCCGCGGGAACGGGAGGATCCGGGAGCCTGGACGCGCGCGGCGCGACCAGCCCGAGCGCGTCGGCCATCGCGGCGACTGCCTCGCCCGCGGACTGGAACCGCTGCGACGGATCGCGCGCCAGGCACCGGGCGAGCCAGGGATCGAACGCGGGCGGCCATGGGGGCTCGACCCCGTGCTCGCGCGCGCGCTGTGTGGCGGGCGCCAGCTCCAGCGTGAGGATTTCCCCGAAGAGGTTGCTGATGGTCGCCTCCGGGCTCTCGGCGGCCCGCCAGTACGACTTGCCAGTCAACAACCAGAAGGCGATGAGGCCGAGCGCCCACACGTCGGTCGCCGGTGTGATCCTGCCGCCGGCGGCCTGCTCGAACGCCATGAAGAGCGGCGTGCCCTTGATCTCCTGGCTCATCTTCGTGCCCTCGGAGACCACCTTCGCGATGCCGAAATCGAGGATCTTCACGAGCGGCGCGCCGTCGTCCCGCCGCACGAGGAAGAGGTTCTCGGGCTTCAGATCCCGGTGCACGATCGGGGCCGGCGCGCCGTCGCGACAGTAGCCGTGCGCGCGGTCGAGGCCCGAGGCCACCTGCGAGAGGTAGGTGAGCAGCGTCGTGGGGGAGAGCGGCCCGCCGTGCACGACGACATCCTCGAGGTTCTGCCCCTCGAGCAGCTCCATCACGAGGAACGGCATGCGGCCGTCGGGGTCGAAGCCCGCGTCGATGACCTGCACGATGTGGTCGCTCCGCACGCGGCCCGCGACGCGCGCCTCGAGCTGGAACTTCTCGACGGCGCTCTCGGACGCGAGCACGTTGGGCCAGAGCACCTTGATGGCGACGCGCTGCTCGGTGCCCGTGTGCTCGCCGATGAACACCGCGCCCATCCCGCCCTTGGCGAGGAAGCGCACGATGCGGTAGCGCCCTGCGAACAGCTGACCGGGCCGGAGCAGATCGGGGGTGGCGTCGCTCATGCGCGAGAGAGCGCGTTCTGCAAGGGCTGGGCCGAGGTGCAGAAGGTCACGGCAGGCGGGAAAACACGGGGGGTCGCCAGGAACGGACAGTCTGCGGAGCGTCTGCGAAAAGTTCGTGGTCGGCAGCAGGCGACGCGCCCGTTCGCCCGGGCTCGTCAGGGGCCGAAGGCGTACAGCGCGTCGGAGTCGACGATGTACGCTGTCCCGTCGGCGGCGATCGCGGGCGCCTGCGGGAACGTCCCGACCGTCGAGGTCGCGAGGATCTCGCCCGTGAGCGGGTGGTAGAGGTGCACCTTCGAGTCCTCCGTCGCGCCCACGATCACGCCGTCTCCCCCCGCCGCCAGCGGGAAGAACCCGCCCGGCGCCGACCACAGCGGCCCGGTGCCGTCGGGCCGGAAGGCGACCGCGTAGTCGGGCGCGCTCCAGATGCCGACGCTCAGGTACACTGTTCCCGTCGCGCCCAGCGCCGGCGGGAAGGCGGGCATCACGAGATCGGTCGACCAGACGGTGGCGCCGTCGTCGGGCGACACCGCGCGGAGCGAGAACTTGGGATCCTCGTTCACTGACACGAGCACGGCGCCCGTCGAGTCGATCGCGAGCACGGCGAGCGTCGCGCCGGGGAGCGAGAGCGACCACTTCTTCGTCCCGTTGGCCCTGACGGCGTGCAGCGACTCGCCGTCGATGATGGATGCCAGATACACAGTCCCGTCGTCGCCCACGGCGGGCTGCGCCCCGCCCGTCCACTCCGCGCCGCTGCCGAAGGGGTAGACCCACTTCTGCAGGCCGGCGGGCGAGAGCGCGACGAGCTCGGCCTTGTCGGTGACCGCGTAGATCGTGCCGTCCCCGCCGATGGTGACCTTCCTGACGGCCGCGCCGACGGTCGTGCTCCACAGCCCGCTTCCGTCCGCCTTCACCGCGTGCACCTGGCCCGCGACGCCGCCGAAGACGAGGCTGCCGTCGGCGCGGATGAGCGCCGCCGACCCGACGTTTCCGATGATGGTGTGCCCCCAGGCCTTGGTGCCGTCGGGCCGAATCGCCAGCAGCTCCGCGCCCGATCCATGCAGGAGCAGACCATCCTGGTCGATCACCACGGGGGTGCCGGCCTTCGGGTAGACCAGCCTGCGCTGGACGCTCGTGGGCGACGCGGACGGGCTGCGGCTCGTCAAGCGCGGATCGTGCAGGTACATCGGCCACGGCGCGCCGACCTGCAGGGCCGAGGTGTCACCGAAGTGGCCCTGGGGGGTACAGGCAGCGGTGATGACTTGGCAATACGAGGAGCAGGTGACCGCGCCGGCGGCCGCGACGCCGAACAGCGACTGGCACGAGGCGCCGCCGAGATCGACGCCGTCGCAGGCCTCGTCGCCCTCCTTCAGATCGGTCCCACAGCCGGGTGGCGGGGAGCCGCCGCTGCCCGCGCTGCCGGCGGCTCCCGCCGCTCCGGCGTCCCCCGACGCCCCCGCGGAGGCGCCGGACGCGCCCGCGCTCCCCGCTTCACCTGCGGCCCCACCGTCGCCGGCCCCCGCGCCGGCGTTCCCGCTGCCCGCGCCAGCACCGCCGTTGCCTGCGCCGCCGTTACCAGCGCCGCCGTCGCCTGCGCCGCCGTTGCCACCGCCGCCGTTGCCACCGCCGCCGTGGCCAGCGCCACCGCTGCCGGCGCCACCGCTGCCAGCACCGCCGTTGCCGGCGCCGCCATTGCCGGCGCCACCGTTGCCGCTGTTGCCAGAACCGCCGTTCCCGCTGCCAGCGCCACCGCTGCCAGCACCGCCGTTCCCACTGCCTGCGCCGCCGTTGCCGCTTCCGGCGCCCCCGTTGCCAGCGCCAGCGACGGCCCCCCCGGCAGCGCCGGCTCCTCCGCTGGCCTTGCCGCTGGCCCCAGCGTCGCCGGCGCGCCCGCCGCTGGCCCCTCCGCCAGCGCCGCTCGCGCCCTGCCCCGCCTGCCCGCCGTGGACGCCGCGCGCGGTCGGCTCCACGGGGGCGCAGGCGAGGAGGGTGAGCGTCGCCGAGAGCCCGAGTGTGTAGTGTCCCCTCTTCACGAGGCGACTCTACCTCACTCCCGCCGCGCCGCGAACCCCCGCGCGCGGCGCCGGCGCGCGGCGACCAGGCCGACCGCCAGCGCGAGCGCCGCCGGGCCCGCGGGGCTCGTGGGCTCACCAGGCACGGTGCACCCGCAGCCGCCGCTGTCGGACGACTGAGCAGGCGCAGGCGTCGCGGCGGCACCGCCCTTCGAGGTCGTCCCCGCCGCCCCGCCGGCCGTCGAGCCCGACTGTCCGCCCGCGGTGGCACCGCCCGTCGACGTGCCGCCGGCCTTGCCGCCCGCGCTCACGCCGCCCTGACCGCCGGAGGTCGCGCCCGCCTTGCCCGCCGCGCTCGTGCCGCCCGTTCCAGCCGACGCACCACCCTTCCCCGCCGCGCCGCTCGCACCAGCCGCGCCGCCCGCACCCGTGGGCTTCACGCACTTGGTGTTCACACAGTCATACCCGCTCGCGCACTCGCTCGGCTTCGTGCAGATCTCCGCGCACTTGCCGGCCTCGCAGCGGTACGGCGAGCAGCTCACCTGCTTGCCGTCCGCCGTCTGGATGGTGAACGCGTCAGCGCACGTCGCCCCGACGAACGCGCACTGTTGCGACCCGCTGTTGCACGACGCGCCCGCCGCGCAGTCGCCCGGGAGGCTGCACTTCGTCTTGCACGCGCTCGCCGCCGTGTCGCACGCGTACGCGCCGCAGGGCGTCGTCAGCTTCTGGCAGGTGCCGGCCCCGTCGCAGCGCGCAGAGACCGCCGTCGCGTTGTCGCACGCGTTGACGCCGCACTTCGCGCCATCCGCGGCGAACTTCGCGCACTCGCCGCCGGGCCCGCACGTGCCGGGCAGGCCGCAGAGATCGCCGTCCTTCGTCGGGCAGGCGCTCCGCGGATCCTTGCCGGTGACGACGTCGTCGCAGGTGCCGTCGACGCCGCCCACGGTGTTCTCGCCCACGCACGAGCGGCACGCGCCGTCGCACGCGGTGTTGCAGCAGACCCCGTCCACGCAGAACCCGCTCGCGCAGTCGGTCGCCAGCTGGCACTTCGCGCCCGGCGCGGCCTTCAGCACGCACTGGCTGCCCTTGCACGTGTGCGTCGGGGCGCACTCCGCGCTCGTCGTGCAGTCGGTCGCGCAGGCGTTGCCGTTGCAGCCGTAGCCCGCCTGGCATTTCGTGCCCTGCCCGTTCGCGCAGGTGCCGAACCCATCGCACAGCTTGCCGCTCGTGACGCCCGCGGTGCACGTCGTCGGGCCGCACGCCTGCGCCGTCGTGGCGAACGTGCGGCACTGGCCCTGGCCATCGCAGAGGCCGTCGGCGCCGCAGAGGTTGCCGGCGTCCTTCGCGCAGGTGTTGTGCGGATCGCTGCCGTCCGTCGCGTTGCTGCACTTGCCGTCGGGCTGCCCGGTCTTCGACGCCGCGCACGCCTGGCAGGTGCCGTCGCACGCGGCGTCGCAGCAGACGCCATCCACGCAGAACCCGCTCTTGCACTGCGCGGCCTCGCTGCAGGCGGCGCCGCCTGGCTGCGTCGCGACGCAGGCGCCCTGGCTGTTGCAGTAGAAGCCGCTCTGGCACTGCGCGTGGCTGGCGCACTGGTTGAGGCAGGAGCCGTTCGAGCAGCCGTAGCCGCCCGTGCACAGCGCCTCACCCGTCTTCGCGCAGGCGCCGAGGCCGTCGCACGTCTGGTTGGCCGTCGAGCTGCCGACGCAGACGACCGAGCCGCAGAGGGTGCCGGCCGCCGTCGTCGTGCGGCACTGGCCCTGGCCGTCGCACATACCGTCGGGCCCGCAGGGGTCGCCGGCGTCCTTCGAGCAGGCGCTCTTCGGGTCGAGGCCGTCCTTCACGTTGTCGCACTTGCCGTCGACGCCGCCCGTCTGGGCCGCCTTGCAGCTCTGGCACGAGCCGGTGCACGAGCTGTCGCAGCAGACGTTGTCGACGCAGTGCCCGTTGGCGCACTGGGCGTCGCCCGAGCAGGCCGCGCCGTCGGTGAGCAGGCTCACGCAGGCCTTCTGGCTGCTGCAGAAGTGGCCCGTGACGCAGTCGGCGCTGCTGCCGCACTCCGTCGGGCACTGGCCCGCCGCGCAGAGGATGTTGTTCGGGCACGCGACCGGCGTCCCCGCCGGCGCGCACGTGCCGTTGCCGTCGCAGAGCTGGCCGCTCACCGACGGGCCCACGCACACGGTCGCGCCGCACGCCGTCCCCGACGGCGCCTTCGCGCGGCACTGTCCCTGGCCGTCGCAGAGCCCGTCGGCGCCGCACGCGTCGCCGCCGGTCGCGCAGGCGCTCTTCGGATCGGTGCCGCTCTTGATGCTGTCACACTTCCCGTTGATACCGCCGACGGTGTTGAGGCCCGAGCAGCTCTGGCAGGCGCCGCCGCACGCCGACTCGCAACAGAACCCGTCGACGCACTGCCCCGTTTTGCACTGCGCGCTAGAGCTGCACGCGAGCCCGGTGTCGAGCTGCGGGGTGCAGGAGCTGGCGTTGCAGAAGTACCCCACTGCGCACTTGTCGTTGCCGGTGCACGACGACGGGCAGGCCCCGCCCTCGCAGACGTACCCGCCAGCGCAAGCCGTGGGGGTCGACTTGCACACGCCGGCGGCGTCGCACACGGGGTTCACGACGCCGCCGCCCGAGCACGAGGACGCGCCGCACGAGGTGCCGGGCGTCTTGTTGCCGCGGCAGGCCCCGGCCCCGTTGCACATGCCATCCGCGCCGCAAGGCGTGCCGGAGTCGGCGCAGTCGCCGTCCGGATCGAGCCCGGTCTGCACGGCGGCGCAGGTGCCGGCGGGCTGCCCAGTGCTCCCATTGCACGAGAAGCACGCCCCCGCGCAGGGAGTGTTGCAGCAGACGCCGTCGACGCACTGGCCGCTCTGGCACTCGGTGTTGTTGCTGCAGACGTGGCCCTGGCCGAACCCGATGCCGCAGGCGCCGTTGACGCACTGCTTGCCGTTCGTGCACTGGGACGAGTCGGTGCACGACGTGCGGCAGCTCGTCGCGTCCAGGCAGGTGTAGTCACCGCACGTCCCGGGGGAGCCGGGGACGCAGGAGCCGCCAGAGTTGCAAGTGGAGGGCGGCGTGTACGTCCCGCCCGCGCAGCTCGACGCGGCGCAGACGGCGCCCTGGTTGTTCTCGCAGGCGCCCGCGCCGTTGCACATGCCGGAGCGCGCGCACCCGGGGTCGCCGCCCGAGGCGCACTCGGTGGCCGGGTCGGTGTTGATGGTCACCGGCGCGCAGGTGCCGTTCGGCGCCCCTGTGTCGGCCTGCTTGCACGAGACGCACTGCCCGGTACACGCGCTGTCGCAGCAGTACCCGTCGTTGCAGAACCCGGAACCACACTGGCTGGGCGACGAGCAGGCGTTGCCGTTCGCGATCGGGCCGCAGGTGCCGGTCGGGAGGCCCGTCTTGGCTGTCAGGCAGGAGTCGCTGGTGAGGCTGCAGGCGGCGCTGCAGCAGACGCCGTCGGAGCAGAAGCCGGAGCCGCAGGAGGCGCCGGTGGAGCAGGAGTCGCCGTTGTCGATGGGGCCGCAGGTGCCGGTGGGGAGGCCCGTCTTGCTGTTCAGGCATGAGTCGTTGGTGAGGGAGCAGGCGGTGTCGCAGCAGACGCTATCGGAGCAGAACCCGGATCCGCAGCCCGACCCGGTGGAGCAGGTGACGCCATTCGCAATGGGACCGCACGTGCCATCTGGCAGCCCGGTCTTTACCCACCTACAGGAGTCGCTTGCGAGGTTGCAATCCGTGTCGCAGCAGACGCCTTCGACGCACTCCCTCCCGGCCGCGCATTGGAGGGAGGTCGTGCAGGCGACCCCGATCGCGTCCTGCACCAGGAAATAGGCGTTGGTCTTTCCCGCGCCACCTGCAACGAGGAAACGCCCGTCCGCCAGTGTATGCGCGACCGGGTAGGAGAGAGTTGTTGGAAGGTCGGCGATCTTGGTGCCGCCGGTGGTGCGAAGGGTGGCGCTTCCAACAAAGACGCCTGCGCCTTGGAGGCTGGCCCCTGTTGGGCCCGACTCGGCGGTTGATGTGTTCGTCACCCAGGATGTCCCACCGGTCCAGCAGTCGATGTCGGAGCTGTTGTTGCTTGCGAAACAATTGCCCGTGCGCGCGGGAGCGATCCGTGAACGGGACATGCTACCGGCTGAGGTGACGCCTGTCTCAGTGACCTTCTCCGCGGAGGAGAGGTTACCCGACGCTCCCGCCCCACCCACGACGAGATCGCCAGACATGGCGTGTGAGCGGCGAGGGGTGGCCAGGGAATATGGACTTACCGACCAGCCCCCTCCCGTGGAGTTGGAGCGCTCGACGCTCGCCAGCAGGGCGCCTCCGGAGTCCAGTCCGCCGGTGACCATCATCCTGGAGTAACTCTGATTTACTTGTGCCATGGCATGTTTGGAGCGCGGAGTGACGAGGCCCGACTTCCCCGACCAAGAGCCAGTTGACGCGTCATACGCCTCGCACGTAGCGAGCGTGACGCCGGCGCTGGTCCCGCCCGATACAAATACGTCGCCGCTGAAATAGGCTGATGCCGCGTCGGTGCGCGCCGTGCCCATCGATCCAGTGGCCGCCCAGGTGGCGGTCGCCGGGTCGAAGAGCTCGGAGGCCGCCCCGCTCCCATCGATACCGAACACCAGGACCTTGTCGTTCGACAACTCGTAGCCGCTGGGCTTCGAGCGCGCCGTGATCAAGCTCCCCGTGGTCGACCACGTCGGATCGAACAGCAGCGGATAGCTCTCCACCCCTCCCTGCCACGACAGCTTCACAGTACACTCACCCGCCCCTGGCGGGGTCACCGGCCTGCCCCACGGACCTCTCGGGTCGCGGTCGACCGCGCAGCCCTCGACGTCGACGTGCGCGGCGAGGCGCTCTCCGTCCGCCGTCAGGGCGTACGGCGGCGACATGCGCACGCGCGGCGCGCCGCCGGCGTCCATCAGCTCGAGCGTCTCGCCGACGAGGCGCAGGCCCGCGGCGCCGCTCAAGGTCACCCGGTAGCGCACCTCCTCGCGAGCGGGGCGCCGGACGAAGTACACGTAGTCCTCGGTGCCCTCGGGCGTCGCGCGGTGCACGACGTCGGAGCCCTCGGGGCCGCCCTTCGCGTACACGACCATGCCGTCCACCTCTGCGGCAGGGGCTGGCGCGGCGCCGTCGAGGACGGCGTCGAGCGCGATCTCGGTCTTCTCGTCTCGCACGCGAAACGCGCCGTTCGCGTGCCGCGGCAGGCGGACGTCGGCACGACGGGCGGTCGATCCCGATCCCGGCCGGATCGCGTGGAGCTGCTCGGGCGAGAACGTCGGGCGCAGCGTTAGACCCTCGTGTTGCCAGGAGACGCCGGTGGCCGGCGGGAGGGTCGGAGGGGCCGCGCCGCCGTCTGGGTTGTGTGAACGCAGCCGGATGCGACCCCGGATCGCCGCGACGACGCCCTGCGCCTCCGGCGTGCTCGCGACGGGGCTCTCCGCGCCCCTCGACGCCTGGGGCTTCGCGTCGTGAGGTGCGCCCTCGGAGCTGCACCCCGCCCACCCCGCCGTCCCCAGCATCCCAAGCCAAGCCAGCCCTCGTCCCAGTCGCCTCATCGGTCGTCTCCTCCGTCCCGCGGGAGCTCCCGCGTGAGCGCGCACGCCAAGCACCCGCCGTGCCACCCGGGCTGGCGCGACCACAGGCGGGGAGTTCCCCTGATGTTTCGCGCCTGATAGCCCCCATCGAGCCCCCACGGACGGTCCGCGCGGACGGAGCGCGGAAGGTCGGCGCGAGGCGCGGAGGGTCCGCACGCGCGGGACGGAGGGTCCGCGACGGCCGCCGCCGACCCCTACCAGTGTCGCCCTTCGTACTCCTCGCGCGTCGCGACCGGAGGCGGTGGCTTCCGTCTCACCACCGGCCGCGCCGTCGCGCTCGGCGCCGCCGACGCCACCGCCTGCGCGCTCACGGCAGCGGACACCGCCGCCTTCGCAGACCCATCGCTCGCAGGCACGTCGGCCGACGCCGACACCGGAGCCGACGCAGAGGCCGGCGCCGACGACGACGCCGCGACGACGGCGCGGGCCGCGCCGCCCGATCTCACCGGCGCCGCGACGGCCGCGCGATCAGGTCCGAGCGCGTCGAACGCCGCGGTGGCGACGAGCCACGTCGTCGCGCCAGCCGCGACGATGATCGCCGGCGCGACGAGGCGCGAGCGCGGCGGCGGCGCGGCGTGCTTCGTGGCGGCCGGAGGCGCGGCCGCGCTGACGGCTGCTGGGTTCGAGCCGCGACCGGCCGGCTCGCCGGGCGGCGCCTGCTCCGGCGCGCCCACGCTCTCCCTCGTGGCCACGCGCGCGGGCTCGGCGCTCGGATCCAGCGTCACCTCGCCGCCCGCCGGCACCCCCCGCCCACGCCCAGCCCGCGCGGCGAGCGCCTCGATGGCGACGGCGCGCCCCGCTGCGACCGCGCCCGCCGCCGATCCGAACGGCGCGAGCGCCTCCGCGAGCGCGGCCATCCCCGGGAGCCTCCGGTCGGGGCGCTTCTCGAGGCAGCGGAGCAGCGCGCGCTCCAGCGCCTCGGGCGCCTCCGGCAACGCGTCGCGCAGCCGCTCGGGGGGATCACTGTCAATCGCCGCGAACAGCGCGCCGGGGCTCGCCGCGCGAAAAGGCGGCCGCCCGGTGAGCAGCTCGTGCAAGGTCACGCCCAGCGACCAGACGTCCGTCGGCGCGCCCACCGTCTTCGCGGCGCGCACCTGCTCCGGCGACATGTACGCCGGCGAGCCCAGCGAGTCGGTCGTGCACGTGAGCTTCTCGTCGCCCTCGAGGACCTTCGACACCCCGAAATCGAGCACCTTCAGGCACGGCGAGCCGTCGGGCCGGCGCGCGAGGAAGAGGTTCGCGGGCTTCACGTCGCGGTGGACGATGCCAAGTGAGTGCGCCTCCGCCAGCGCCTCGCACGCCTGGAGCACACAGTCCACGGCCTCCGTCACTGGCAGGCGCCCCCTCTCCTTCAACAGCGCCGCCAGATCATGACCGTCGAGCAGCTCGAGCACCATGTACGGCGCGCCCTCGGGCAGCGTGCCGGCGTCGAACACCCGGGCGACATGCTCGCTCTTCAGCCGCGCGGCCGTCTGGGCCTCCCGGACGAACCTCGCCAGCTGCTCGGGGCGCGCCGCCGCGCCGTCGGCGAGCAGCTTGATGGCCACGCGCTCGCCCAGCACCGCGTGCGTCGCGCTGACGACGACGCCCATGCCTCCGGCGCCGAGCGCGCGCTCGACGCGGTATTTTCCGAGCAGCGTGCGCCCCGGACGCGTGAGCGGCTCGAGCGCGGGCGAGGTCACCGCGAGTCCTCCCGGGTGAGGCCGAGCTCCCGCAGCCGCAATTTGAGCCCGCGCAGCGAGACGCTGAGCGCGCGGGCCGCCCGCGCCGGATCTCCGTCCGCGGCGTCGAGCGCGGCGGTGAGTGCGTCCGCGCCGAGATCGCGCGGGCGCACGATCGCGTGCTCGCGCATCCACCGGTCGATCGTGGTGGTCGACACGCCGAGGGCGCGCGCCACGCGGTGCGAGACGTACTCGTGCTCGTCGAGCAGCCGGCGCAGCTCCTCCGCGCCGGGGCGCGCGTGGCCCGCCGCGGGAGGCTCGTGAGGCGCCTCGTCCGCGGGCGCCGTGAACACGCGCGCGCGCTCGCTCGCGACCGCGATCGACGCGACCGTCCGCTCGAGCTCGCGCACGTTGCGCGGCCACTCCCGCGCGAGCAGCCCCAGCGCGAACGCGAGCGGGATCGGCGGCGCGAACTCGTTCGCGGGGCGCACCCACCGGGCGGCGTCGTCGCTCGCGGCCACCCGGGCGGCGAAGAACTGGGCGAGCAGCACGGGGATATCCTCACGCCGCGCCGACAGCGCGGGCACCTCGACGCGGAACCCCTCGAGGCGACCGTACAGATCCGCGCGGAACCTCCCCGCCTCGAGATCGGCGAGCAGCTCGCGGTTGGTCGCGGCGACGATCCGCACGTCGACCGCGATCTCGTCGGAGGATCCCACCGGCCGCAGCCGGTGATCTTGCAGGACGCGGAGCAGCTTGGCCTGCGTCGGCAGCGAGAGATCGCCGATCTCGTCGAGGAACAACGTGCCCCCGTCGGCCTCCTCGATGAGCCCGCGCCGGGCCGCGCCCGCGCCGCTGAACGCGCCCTTCGCGTGGCCGAACAGCTCGCTCTCGACCAGCGGCTCGGGGATCGCCGCGCAGTGGACGGCGACGAAGCGCCCGCCGCTCCGCGGGCCCCACCGGTGCAACGCGAGCGCCGCGCGCTCCTTGCCGACGCCGGTCGGGCCGTGGATCAGCACGGTGTCGTCGCAGCGCGCGAGCCCGAGCAGCTGGCGCCGCAGGTGCTCCATGGGCGCGCTCAGCCCCGTGAGCTCGGGGCCGGGCGCGGGCTCCGGCGGGTCGCCGATGCGGAGGCGCAGGAGCGCCCGATCACCGACCGCGACCAGCGTGCCCGGTGGCACCAGGCCCCCACGCACCTCCGTGCCCCGCGCGTCGTAGAACGCGAGCGGTCGACGCGCGCCCGCGCCCGGCTTCACCTCGAAGAGCCCGCGCGCGGCGTCGTACGCGACGGTGAGCTGCTCGCGGCTGATGCACGGATCGAGGAGCGGCAGCGCCTCGCCCCCGGCGGGCGACGTGAAGAGCGGCGCGTCGCGGCCGATCACGCGTGGGCGCGCGTCGGAGGCGGCCCCGAGCACGCTCTGCCCGCCGACGCGCCGCAGATCGCTGTGGAAGAGCAGCTCCACGCGCGCCACCGCCTCGGTCGCGACGCCGCGCGCCGCCGGTGGGTGAGGGTCGATGGTCTCGCCTGGATACATGGGGGCTGGCGGCCGAGCGTCGAGGGAGCGTAGCGGCGGACGGGCAAGACGTCGACGGGGAGCGGCGGGGACGCCCCGAGCCGTCCAGCTACGCCGCGCTCGCCGCGGGAGCCCCCGCGGGGACCGGCCGGGAGGCGCCAACGACGCGGGGAGAGTCAGTGGGCGCAGCAGGGCTTGAACCTGCGACTTCGACCGTGTGAAGGAGAACAAGAGCGATTCTAGGCGTTACGGGGCGTTACGAAGTGCCTAGATTTGCCCTTGGATCCGCTTCTGGGCGTCCCGTCCCATCCGCTCCCGGACGATACCGGCCAGGCGCTCGAAGCCGAACCGCATGTCGACCGGCGCGACTGCGACGAACACCTCCACGCCGTGCGGAATCAAGCGCGACCCCCGGAGAGCGC
>JADLFU010000243.1 GCA_020849655.1 Polyangiaceae bacterium
GAGCACGATCGCGTCGGCCTGCGTGTACTCCGCGCCCTGAGCTGCGCGCGAGTCGCGATGAGCGCGGCGGGCTCCAGGGCCCGCCGCGTTCGTTTTGTGTGGTACAGGGGCGCAACCCTCGCGCCGCGCGACAGTGGCGCGCCGCAAGGCTTTCGTGCTAACGCGCGGCCGCCTGACGTCGATGAGCCACCGCGCGCGCTTCCCCACCACGCTGCGCGGGCAGCTCCGTCAGCACGCGGGGAGCTACGCGCTCGGCGCGGCGCTCCTGCTCGCGCAGCAGTCGCTGATGTTCTGGCGCGACTGGCTCTTCAAGACGGGCATCGACGCGGCGGGGGCGGCGAGAGGCGACGCCGCGGTGCATGCGGGCGCGGTCGCGATGGCGGTCATCGTGGTCGCGGCCGGCGTGCGCGTGGCGTCGCGCGTCGTGATGTTCAACGCGGGCCGCAGGGTCGAGTACGAGCTGCGCGGCGAGCTGCTCGCGAGCCTGCACCGCCTGGGCCCGTCGTTCTTCCGCAAGATCCCGACGGGCGACATCCTCAGCCGCGCCACCAACGATCTCACCCAGGTGCGGCTGCTGCTCGGGTTCGGCGTGCTCAACGTGATCAACACGGCCTTCGCGCTCGTGAGCGCGCTCTCGCTGATGGTCGGCGTCTCGTGGCGGCTGACGCTGGCGTCGCTCGTGGGTGGGCCGGTGCTCGTGGTGCTGACGCGGTGGTTCTCGAAGCAGGTGTTCGGGCGCACGCGCGAGAACCAGGAGGCGCTGGGGCAGCTGAGCGATCGCGTGCAGGCGAGCCTCGCCGGCGTGCGGGTCGTCCGGTCGCTGTCGCTCGAGGACGCGGAGCGCGCGTCGTTCGACGCGGCGAGCGCGGCGTACCTCGTGAAGAGCCTGCGCCTCGCGCAGATCCGCGGGCTGATGTTCCCCATCATGGGCGTCGTCAGCGCGCTCGGCCTGCTCGGCACGACGCTGTACGGCTCCCGGCTCGTCGCGCGGGGCGACATCACGCAGGGCGATTTCATCGCGTTCTGGGCCGCGTTCTCGCGCCTCGTGTGGCCGCTGCTCGCGCTCGGGTTCGTCGCGGCGATCGTCGCGCGCGGCAAGGCGGGGCACGATCGGCTGCGGGCGATCTACGAGGCGGAGGCCGACGTCGTCGACGGCCCGCTGCCCGCGCCCGCGCGCGTCGACGGCGCGCTCCGCGTCACGAGCCTCACGTACGCCGTCGGCGACGCGCCGTTGCTGCGCGACGTCTCCTTCGAGGTGCCCGCGGGCGCGTCGCTCGCGATCGTCGGGCGCACCGGCAGCGGCAAGAGCGTGCTCGCGTCGCTGCTGCCGCGCCTCTCGACGACGCCGCGCGGGGCGGTGTACCTCGACGGCGTGGACGTGGTCGATCTGCCGCTCGCGTCGGTGCGGCGCGCGATCGGCTACGCGCAGCAGGACGCGTTCCTCTTCTCGACGACGGTCGCGCGCAACATCGCGCTCTCGCTCGACGAGCCCGAGGCGGACGGCGTCGACGCCCGCGTGCGCCAGGCCGCGGACGACGCCGGCGTGCGCGCCGAGATCGAGGCGCTGCCCGACGGCTTCGCGACCGTGGTCGGCGAGCGCGGCGTGCAGCTCTCGGGCGGGCAGCGGCAGCGCGTGGCGCTCGCGCGCGCGTTCCTGCGGGAGCCCGCGGTGCTCGTGCTCGACGATCCGCTCTCCGCGGTCGACGCGAAGACGGAGGCGCGCATCCTCGACGCCATCCTCGAGCGCGCGCGTCGCTGCACGCTCGTGCTCATCACCCACCGCGTCTCGGCCGCCGCGCGATGCGACCGCGTGGTCGTGCTCGATCACGGCGCCGTCCGCGAGGCGGGGACGCACGCGGAGCTGCTCGCGGCGGGCGGCGTGTACGCGGCGATCGCCGCCGAGCAGGCGCGCGGGGAGGGCGAGCCGTGAGCGCCCCCGCGAGCCCGCGCCCCGAGGAGCGGCGCGCCGACGAGACGCTGCGCGCGTTCCACGAGGAGGCCGAGGTCGAGGTGACCCCAGATCTGGGCCTGCTCGCGCGCCTGTGGCCCTATGTCCGGCCGGACGCCGCGCTCCTGTCGCTGTCGATGGGCGCGCTCCTCGCGGTCGCGGCGCTCGCGCTCGCGCGGCCGCTCGTGATGCGCTCGCTGTTCGACGGCGTGGGGCGCGGCTCGTCCGCGACGAGCGCGGCGCTGCTCGTGGCGGTGATGCTCGGCGAGCAGCTGCTCGCGTTCGCGCAGGCGCTCGCCATCCAGACGGTGGGCGCCCGCGCGATGCACCGCCTGCGCACGCGCGTGTTCGGATTCTTGCATACGCGCTCGCTCACGTTCTTCGACAACCAGCCCGTCGGGCGCCTGGTCACGCGCGTGACCAACGACGTCGACGCCATCGGTGAGATGTTCGCGTCGGGCGCGGTCAACGCCGCCGGCGATCTCGTGAAGCTCGTCGGGATCGTCGTGATGATGCTCGCGCTCGACTGGAGGCTCGCGCTCATCGCGTTCGCGGCGCTGCCGCTCGTCGGGGCGCTCATCGAGCTCGTGCGTCGCCGCGCGCGGGTCGCGTTCCGCCAGATCCGCGACAAGACCGCGAGGCTGAACGCGCTGCTCGCCGAGCAGGTGAGCGGCATGGCGGTCGTGCAGGCCTACACGCGCGAGGAGGCCGCGCGGCGCGAGTTCGACGAGCAGAACCGCGCGTACCGCGACGCGAACATGCGCGCGATCGCGCTCGACGCGACGCTCGACGCGACGGTCGAGATGGCGTCGTCGGTCTGCGTCGCGGCGGTGCTCTGGTACGGGGGCGTGCGGGGGCTCGGCGACGGGCTCACGTTCGGCACGCTGGTCGCGTTCATCGCGTACATCGAGCAGTTCTTCGGGCCCATCCGGGATCTGTCGTCGCGCTACACGCAGATCCAGTCGTCGCTGACGGGCGCCGAGCGCGTGCTCTCGCTGCTCGAGAACGACGACACCGACGAGCCGCCGCCTCGCCCGGCCACGACCCAGGGCGACGCGAGCCTCGCGCTCGAGCTCGACGGGGTGTCGTTCTCGTACAAGGCCGACACCCAGGTGCTGCACGACGTCACCGTGCGCGTGCGACGGGGCGAGCGCGTCGCGCTGGTCGGCGCGACCGGCTCCGGCAAGAGCACCGTCGCGGCGCTCGTCCTGCGGCTCTACCGGGCGACGGGCGGCGTCGTGCGCGTCGACGGGGACGACGTGACGACGCTCGGTCGCGCGGCGCTCCGCCGGCGGTTCTCGGTGGTGCCGCAGGACGTGTTCCTCTTCCCGGGCACGATCGCGGAGAACATCGCGGCGGGCGAGGCGGTCGACCGAGCGCGCGTCCTTCGGGCGCTCGAGACCGTGGGGGCGAGGGAGGCGTTCGAGCGCCGCCCGGGGGGCCTCGACGCGCGGGTCGACGAGCGCGGCGCGAACTTCTCCGCGGGCGAGCGGCAGCTCATCGCGTTCGCGCGGGCGCTCTACCGCGACGCGGGCATCCTCGTGCTCGACGAGGCGACCGCGAGCGTCGACAGCGTGACCGAGGCGCGCCTGACGGCCGCGATGGAGGCGCTGCTCGTCGGCCGCACCGCGCTCGTCATCGCGCACCGGCTCTCGACGGTGCGCGCGGCCGATCGCATCATCGTGCTCGATCACGGGCGCGTGATCGAGGAGGGCTCGCACGACGAGCTCATCGCGCGGGGCGGCGCCTACGCGCGCCTGGCTGCGCTCTCGCTGGGGACGACGTAGCCTCGGGGGCGATGAGCTTCTGGTCGCGCGCGATCGCTCGGGCGACGGCGCGCGTGTTCGCGGTGGTCGTGACGCTCGCGTCGCTGCTCGCCCTGTCGCGCGCGCTGCCGTGGGTGGTCGAGCCGACGGTGGGGTGGGCGGTGGTGTGGCCGTTCGCGCGGGCGCTCGTCACCGGCGCGATCGAGGTCTCGGTGTGCCTCGCGCTCCCCGCGGGGTTCGCGCTCGCGGCGGCCCGGCTCGTCGACTCGGGCGAGGCCGACGTCGCCCTCCTGTCCGGGCGCGGCCCGCTCGCCGTCGCTCTCTCTGGCTGGCCCGTCGCGCTCGCGCTCTCCTCGCTCGCGGTCGTGACGTCGCTCGCGTGGGGCGTCGGCGCGCGCGACGTCGCTGCGGCGGGCGAGCTCGTCCGCGGGGCGCGCCGCGCGTGCGAGGGCCGCGCGCTCTCCGAGGTGCCGACGCTCGGCGTCGCGTGGGTGTGCCGCCCGTCGCCGCGGGTCGCGGGCGTGTTCGGCGGCGCCGTCGTGGCGGACGCGGCCTCCGTCACGCTCTCGCCGCAGGGCGAGGTGCGGCTCGTCGATCTGCGCGCGTCCCTGCGCGGCCCGCCGGCCGTCACCCTGCGCGTCGCGGAGGCGGTCGTGCGCGGCGTGACCCCGGCGGGATCTCCGTCGGGCGCGGTGGGAGGCGCGCGCGCGGTCCTCGAGGTCGCGGCGGCGTCCGCGGGCGCGTTCCTCCTGTTCGCCTGGATCGTCCGGCGGCGCTGGTCGCACCCGGCCGGCGCGCTCGCCCTCTCGGCCGGCGTCTCCGCGCTCGCGCTCGCGCTGAAGTTTGTGTGAACATTGTTGATTGTCTCCGCGGGGCTCGCGCGCCCGGGGCGTTCGGGTAGCCTGGGCGGGTGGTCGACAAGCGCCAGCACCCTCGCAGCCCCGTCACGCTCGACGCCAGCGTCCGCCGCTCGACCGGTGAGGCGCACGAGGCCCGCGTCGTCGATCTGTCGTTCGGCGGGGCGTTCGTCGAGATCGCGGCGCCCTTCGCGTTCGGCGACGAGGTGACGCTCTCGCTCGAGCTGCCCGAGCTCGGCCGCAGCGAGCTGCCCGCCACGGTGCGGTGGACGAAGCCGGGCGGTGTCGGCCTGCAGTTCGGGCTGCTCGGCGCGCGCGTCACGCACGCGCTCGGGGCGCTCGTCGCCCGCGCGGGGTAGCGGGGGCTACAGCGCGTCGACGGGGCCCGCGCCCTCGCGCACGACGACGGGGTGGGAGCCCGTGAGATCGACGACCGTGGTCGGCACGAGCCCGCCTCCGCCCGCGTCGAGCACGAGCTCCACGCCGCCGAACCTGTCGGAGATCTCGCGCGGATCGACGAGCGGCTCCTCGCCGGGAGGGTTCGCGGTCGTGCTGATGACGGGCCTGCCGAGGGCGCGCACGAGCGCCTGCGTGACCTCGTGCCTCGGCACGCGGATGCCGACCGTCTTCTGCTTCGACTGCACGAGCCGCGGCACCTCGCGCGTCGCCTGGAGCAGGAAGCAGTACGGGCCCGGCAGCAGGCGCTTGAGCACGCGGTACTGGTGGTTCTCGACGATGGCGTACCGCGCGATGTCGGCGAGATCGGCGCAGATGAACGCGAGCTGCTTCGACCGATCCATCCCCTTCGTCTGGTAGAGCAGATCGATCGCCTTCTTGTTCGTCAGATCGCAGCCGAGGCCGTAGACCGTGTCGGTCGGGTAGGCGATGACCTGGCCTCGCTCGAGCGCGTCGACGGCGCGCGCGATCTTGCGGGGCTCGGGGTGGTTCTCGTTGATCGGGACGAGCACGGAGCGCCCGTCTTGCGCGCGTCGGTCGCGGAGCGCAAGCGCTCAGGGCAGCGTGACCACCGCGCGGATCCACGCGGTCTGCAGGCTGACGGGGTACGGATCCCAGATCCACTCGGGCTGATCGGCGCCGCCCTGCGGGAACGCCGTGCACAGATCGCTGCCGCACGCCCACGGCGTCGCCTGGCCGACGAGGAACGACGGCGACCCCGACCCCGCCGCGCGCATCGCGGGCCCCCACGAGGAGTCGTCGAAGGTGCGGTCGCACCAGCCGAGCTTGTCCGACGACACCTCCTTCGGGAAGTACCGCCACGGCGTGCCTCCCCACTCCGGATCGGTAGGTTTGTAGACTTTTCCGCCAGGGACGCCGCGCGTGGGGTAGCGCTTGCCGTTCACCTCCAGCACGGCCGCCATCGCGGTGATGACCATGCCGGTGTCCTCGCCCGAGACGCCGATCGAGTTGGGGCCGGACTCGAGGATGACCTCGTACGAGTCGGTCTTCGTCCAGTTGCTGTAGTTGGGGCCGAGCGTGAGCTGCGCGCCGTTGACGCACACCTCCTTCGCGCGGTCGTCGACGGTGACGATGAGCCTCGCTTTGTACTCCTTCTTGCCGTCGCAGTCGTAGTCGACGCCCTCCTTGTGAACGGTCTGGCCGGGGAACACCGCAGGATCGGTGTCATCACAGTCGCCACCCCCCTTCGCGCACGGCGCGCCGGAAGAGACCGTCATGGAGGAGTCGCAGTAGCCGTCGAGATCGTCGTCGCAGCCCTCGTCGATCGTGCCGTCGAGATCCTCGTCGACGCCGTTGCACGTCTCCGGGCTCGCCACCGCGCCGCCCGCGCCCGCGTTGCCAGCCGCGCCGCCCTTGCCCGAGACGCCCCCCGTGCCCGACGCGCCGCTGGCGCCTGACGCGCCGCTGGTACCGGACGCGCCGCTGGCACCGGACGCGCCGCTGGCCCCGGACGCGCCGCCGCCGGAGGTGCCACCCGCGCCTGAGGTGCCGCTGGCGCCTGACGTGCCGCTGGCGCCCGACGTGCCGCCTGCGCCCGACTTGCCACTGGCGCCCGCGGCGCTCGAGCCCGACGTCCCGCCTGCGCCGGACTGGCCCGCGGATCCAGCGGCAGCCCCGCCTGCGCCGGCGGGCGGGGCGCCGCTGTCGACGGCGGTGCCGCCGCCGCCACACGCCGCGACGGCGACGGAGGCGGTGAGCGCGAGCAGGGAGAGGTGACGGGGCGTGGAGAAGCGAGGCTCGGTCATGGCGCGAGTGTACACGCCCACCTCGCCTCACGCCCGCGTGAGCGCGGGCTCAGGGCTGCTTCTTCAGCAGATCCCGGATCTCCTCGAGGAGCTTCTCCTGCGCGGGCTTCTCGGGGTCGGCCGGCTTCGGCGGCGGGTAGAGTTTGTTCACCATGCGCACGATCATGAACACACAGAACGCGACGATGAGGAAGGAGATGATGTGGTTGATCCAGCTGCCATACCCCAGCAGCACGGCGCCCTTCACCTTCAGCGCCTCGTCGTACGGCATGCCAGGCGGGATCGGGGCGTCGCCCTCCTTCAGCACCTTGTACATGTTGACGAACGACACCTTGCCGAGCGCGAGGCCGATCGGGGGCATCACGACGTCCTTCACCAGCGACTCGACGATCTTGCCGAACGCGCCGCCGATGATCACGCCGACGGCGAGGTCGACCACGTTGCCGCGGAGGATGAACTTCTTGAAGTCTTCGAGCATCGCGCGCCTCAGAGGAACGTGTACACGAGCGACGCGGCCAGGATCTGGTCGGTCTTCTTCTTGCCGACCTGCTCGGCGGCCGAGTCGATGCGCAGGCTGTACGACGTCGCCATGCTGAGCGCCTTGAACACTTTCGCCGTCAGCGCCGCGTCGAAGTTCACGCGGTAGGCGTTGGCGGTCTGGCTCTCGTTCGAGGCGATGCCCTGCAGGTACTCGAGGCCCAGCGTCAGCTTCGAGGTGTCGCTGAGCGCGTGGTCGTAGCCGAAGAAGAGGCGCGCGGAGTGCAGCGTCCTCGTCTCCTTGATCTTCTGCGGATCCTTGCCGTCGGCGATCGCGGTCGCGCGGGCCGCGTCGACGGCCTCCTGGTTACGAAAGTCAGTCGTCAGGTCGTAGCCGAACTCCGTCCACAGCAGCTGCTCCTTCTGGTTGATGAAGTAGTACGCGGCGCCGGGGTCGACCTGCAGCCGAAAGTCGAGGCCCTGGAACTTGTCGTTGCGGCCCTGGGTCGACAGGAACAGCGTGAAGTCACCGAGGAACCTGTCGAAGCGCAGCAACCCCTGGAAGTTGCGCACCGTGTCCTGCATCGGCCCGTCATCGACGGCGGCGCGGGCGTAGTTGAAGGCGAACGCCTGCTTCACCTGGTTCTCGCCGCGGCGCAGGCGGTACTTCTCCGCGCCCGTGTAGGCCTGGGCCTTCGAGTTTCCGTCGGCGGCCAGCAGGCCGAGCGAGAGGGCCAGCTCGGCCGCGTCCTTCGCTGCCGCGTCCTTGTCGCGGCCGACCATCTTGTCGGTCGTGATCTCCGTCGCGCCGGTCGTCGCGGCCTTGATGCCCGTGCCCGTGCCCTCCTTCGCGCCCTGCGCGGCGGCAGGCGAGGCCGTCATACACAATCCCAATGCAGCCGTCGACGCGAGCGTAAGTCTCTTGAGTTTCATGGTGAAGGAGGTCTCCTGAACCGCTCCTCATACACAAGGACTCGCCCGCTTGTAAACTCTTCTCCCCCTCGCGCAGCGGCACGCCGTAGCGCTGGAGCTTCCTGTACAGCGTCGTGCGGTCGAGCCCGAGCGCGCGGGCGGCCTGCGCGCGGTTTCCCTGGCACGCGGCGAGCACGGCGAGCACGTGCTGCCGCTCGACCTCGGCGAGCGTGATGGGGGGGCCGCCGTCCCGCGGGGTGGCGGCAGGCGCGCGGGAGGCGCCCGCGCGGCGCCGGATCTTCTCGGGGAGATCCTCGAACGTCAGGTGGCTCAGGCGGCACAGCGCGACGGCGTGCTCGATGCAGTTGACGAGCTCGCGGACGTTGCCAGGCCAGTCGTACGCGAGCAGCGCGGCCGCCGCGGCGGGCGAGATCTCCGTCACCGGTTTGTTCATGCGCGCCGCCTGCCTGTCGAGCAGCCGGCGCGCGAGCAAGAGGACGTCCCCCTCGCGCGCGCGGAGCGGCGGCATCTCGAGGCGCACGACGTCGACGCGGAAGTAGAGATCGCGGCGGAACCTCCCCTCCTCGACCATCGCCTCGAGGTCCTGGTGCGTCGCCGAGATCAGCCGCACGTCGAACGGCACCTCGTCCGTCGTGCCGACGGGGCGCACCTTCCGCTCCTGCAGCGCGCGCAGCACCTTCACCTGCGTCGTGAGAGGCATGTCGCCGATCTCGTCGAGGAAGAGCGTTCCGCCGTTCGCGCGGGCGAAGAGGCCCGTGTGCGCGCGCGCCGCGTCGGTGAACGCGCCCTTCGCGTGGCCGAACAGTTCGCTCTCGAGGAGCGTCTCGGTGAGCGCCGCGCAGTTGACGGCGACGAACGGTCCCGCGCGGCGCGCGCTGCGCTGGTGGAGCGCGTGCGCCGCGAGCTCCTTGCCGGTGCCGCTCTCGCCGGTGACGAGCACGGTCGCGTCGGTCTCGGCCACCCGCGCGATGAGATCGTAGACGTCGCGCATGGCCGGGCTGTCGCCCTGCAGATCGTCGAGCCCGGCGTCCGGCGGCGGCGGCGTCTTCAGCCGCGCGACCTCGCGCACCACCCGGCGGTGCTCGGCGGCGCGCCCGACCGCGAGCAGGAGGCTCTCGGGCTCGACGGGCTTCGTGACGAAGTCGTAGGCGCCCGCGCGCAGCGCCGCGACCGCCGACTCGAGCCGGCTCGCGCCCGTCACGAGGATGACCGGCAGATCGGGGAAATCGCGGCCCACGCGGCGGCAGAGCTCGAGCCCGCTCTCGCCCTCGAGCTGCAGATCCGTGAGCACGACGTCGATCTCCTCGCGCTGCACGGTGAGCCACGCGTCCTCGGCCGCGCGCGCCGAGCTCAGCAGGTAGCCAGCCTGCGAGAGCACGCCGCCGACGACCCGCAGGAGCACCGGATCGTCGTCGACCAGGAGCACGCGCGCTCCCGTCTGCCCGCCCCCGGCGGTCACGGCGCGTCGAGCGCGTCGCGCAGGCCCTTGACGAGATCGAACACGGCGCGCTCTGCCTCGGCGGGCGAGCGCGCGCCCTCGATCGCCTTGACGATCGCCGTCCCGACGACGACGCCGTCCGCGCCGCCCTCGGCGGGGCCGGCCGCCCGGCGCGCCTTGTCGGGCGAGTCGACGCCGAAGCCGACCACCACCGGGACGCCGTGCTCGGCGGAGAGCCTCGCGGCCTCGCGGGACGCGGCCTCGAGCGGCGCCGTCGCGCTGCCGGTGATGCCCGTCACGGACACGTAGTACGCGAAGCCCGTCGCGACCGAGAGCGCGGCCCGCGCGCGCGCCTCGGTGCTGGTCGGCGCGATGAGCGGCACGACGTCGATGCCCGCTTGCGCCGCGAGGAGGCGCAGCTCGCCCGCCGCCTCCGTCGGCAGATCGACGACGAGCAAGGCGTCGATCGACGCCTCGCGCGCGGCCGCGACCACGCGGGGCAGCGTGCGCACGAGGAGCGGGTTCGCGTAGGTGAAGAGCACGAGCGGGACGTCCGTCTCGGCCCGCAGCCGCCGCGCGACCTCGAGCACCCCGGGCAACGTCGCGCCCGCCGCGAGCGCGCGCTCGGCCGCGCGCGCGATGACCGGCCCGTCGGCCACCGGATCGGAGAACGGCACCCCGAGCTCGAGCACGTCGGCGCCGGCGCGGACGGCCGCCTGCGCGAGCGCGACGCTCTCGTCGAGCGACGGATCGCCGACGCACAGGTACGCGACGAGCGCCTTCCTGCGCCCCGCTCGCAGCCGCTCGAACCGCTCGCGGAGGCGGCTCATCGCGCGCCCCCGCCGTGGGCCGCGCGCCACGCCTCGATCGAGCCGAGGTCCTTGTCGCCGCGGCCGGAGAGGCACACGAGCACCGACGCCGGCCGACCGCGCCGCGCCGCCTCGCGCCGGCCGACGTCCGCCACCCGCGCGAAGGCGTGCGCCGTCTCCAGCGCGACGAGGATGCCCACGCGCCGCGCGACCAGATCGACCGCCTCCACCGCCTCGCGATCGGTCGCCGTGAGGTAGGTGACGCGCCCCGTGTCCTTCAGGTGCGCGTGCTCGGGGCCGACGCCGGGGTAGTCGAGGCCCGCGCTGATCGAGTGCGCCTCCTCGATCTGCCCGTCGTCGTCGCAGAGCACGTACGACCGCGCGCCGTGCAGCACGCCGACCCGCCCGCGCGTGAGCGTCGCGGCGTGGCGCTCGGTCGAGAGCCCCTCGCCCGCCGCCTCGACGCCGTAGAGGGAGACGTCGTCGTCGAGGAAGGCGCGCATGATCCCGATGGCGTTCGACCCCCCGCCGACGCACGCGACGACGGCGTCCGGGAGGGCGCCCGTCGCGCCCATCACCTGCGCGCGCGCCTCGTCGCCGATGACGCGCTGGAGCTCGGCGACCAGCGTCGGGTACGGGTGCGGGCCGGCCGCGCTGCCGACGCAGTACGCGGTGGAGGCGACGTTCGTCACCCAGTCGCGCAGCGCCTCGTTCATCGCGTCCTTCAGCGTCCGCGAGCCGGTCTCGACGGGCACGACGCGCGCGCCGAGGAGCCGCATCCGCGCGACGTTCGGCGCCTGTCGCTCGACGTCGAGCGCGCCCATGAACACCTCGCACGGGAGATCGAGCAGCGCCGCCGCGGTCGCGGTCGCGACGCCGTGCTGGCCCGCGCCCGTCTCGGCGATCACGCGCGTCTTGCCCATGCGCTTCGCGAGCAGCACCTGGCCGAGCGCGTTGTTGATCTTGTGGGCTCCGGTGTGGCAGAGATCCTCGCGCTTCAGCCACACCTCGCCGAGCGTGTGGCCGTCCGGATCGAGCGCGCGGGCGAGGCGAGGCGCGGGCGTGAGCGCCGTCGGGCGCCCCACGTAGTCGCGCAGGAGCCCGCCGAGCGTGCGCTGGAACTCGTCGGTGCGGAGGATGTCGCGCGCCCCCGCCTCGAGCTCGTCGAGCGCGAACATCAGCGTCTCCGCGACGTACCGGCCGCCGTACGCGCCAAACGAGCCTGGGAGCGTCGTCACGGCCGCTGCCCTACCATGGGCGGCCTCGCGCCTCAGCCGACCGCCCGCGCCACCAGCGCGCCCGCCTCCTCGAGCAGCGCCGCGAGGTGATCGTCGCCGCGGAAGCTCTCCGCGTAGATCTTCAGCTGGTCCTCCGTGCCCGAGGGCCGCGCGGCGAACCAGCCGTCGGCGGTCGACACCTTCAGGCCGCCGATCGCGCCGCCCGCCGGGGCCGTCGTCAGCCTCGAGAGGATCGGGGCGCCCGCGAGCGTCGTCGCCGTCACCGCGTCGGCGCCGAGGCGCGAGAGGCGCGCCTTCTGCTCGCGCGTGGCGGGCCGATCGACGCGGCGGTACACGGGCGCGCCGAGCTCCGCGGCGAGCGCGGCGTAGCGGGCGGACGGGTCGACGCCAGACCTCGCCGTCATCTCGACGGCGAGCAGCGCGAGCACGAGGCCGTCCTTGTCGGTCGTCCACGGGGCGCCGTCGCGGCAGAGGAGCGACGCGCCCGCGCTCTCCTCCCCCGCGAAGCCGAGGCTGCCGTCCGACAGGCCCGGCACGAACCACTTGAACCCCACGGGCACCTCGAAGAGCGGGCGCCCGAGGCGCGCGGCGACGCGATCGATGAGCGCGCTCGAGACGAGCGTCTTGCCCACCCCGACGCCCGCGCCCCACGCCGGCCGATGGCGAAACAGGTAGTCGACGCACACGGCGAGGTAGTGGTTGGGGTTCATCAGCCCCTCGGGCGTGACGATGCCGTGGCGGTCGGCGTCGGCGTCGTTGCCGAACGCGACGTCGAAGGAGCCGCGGAGCCCCACGAGCCGCGCCATCGCCGACGGCGACGAGCAGTCCATGCGGATGCGGCCGTCGTGATCGAGCGGCATGAAGCCGAACGCGGGGTCGAGCGTGCGATCGGTGACGGTGATCGACAGGCCGAGCTCGGCGGCGATGGCGTCCCAGTAGCCGATGGCGCTGCCGCCGAGCGGGTCCGCGCCGACGCGCAGCCTGCTGCCGCGGAGCGCGTCGACGTCGAGCACCCGGGGGAGCTGCGACGCGTAGCAGGCGACGTAGTCGAACGGCGCGCCCCTCGCGCCCACGCGGCGCCGCACGCCCGCGTTGCCCGCGGCGAGGAGCGCGTTGGCCCGCGCCTCGATGGCCCTCGTGACGTCGGTGTCCGCGGGGCCGCCGTGCGGCGGGTTGTACTTGATGCCGCCGTCCTCCGGCGGGTTGTGCGACGGGGTGAGGATGAGACCGTCCGCGCGCGGCCCGCCCCGCCGCTGCGCCGTCAGGATCGCGAGGCTCACCGCCGGGGTCGGCGTCGGCACGCCGTCGCGCGATGTAAAGAATGTGACATCATTGCCCGCCAGCACCTCGGCCGCGGTGGCCTCGGCGGGGCCCGAGAGCGCGTGGGTGTCGGCGCCGAGGTACAGCGGCCCGTCGACGCCGTGCGCCGCGCGCCACTCGGCGACGGCCTGCGTGATCGCGGCGACGTGCGCGTCCTGGAAGCTCCCGCGGAGCGCCGAGCCGCGGTGCCCCGACGTGCCGAACGACACGTGCGTCGTCGGATCGGAGTGGTCGTGCGGGGCGTCGTACGCGCGCACGAGCGCGGGTACGTCGACGAGCGTCTCTCGTGGGGCGGGCTTGCCTGCGAGCGGGTGCATTGGTTGATTCATCCTTCTGCCACGCGCAGGTGGCTGTGAGCAAAACCCCCGCTCAAACCGTGCGAGCGGATTTCCCGCGCACGGCTTACCGGTGGTCTTTCATGTCGCAGCATTACGCGGTCTTCGATCGCCCGCGCACGATCGTGAAGAAGGGCGGCGTCGGGCGTGACGTCGAGGCCCTCAACTCGACCTTCGCTCAGGCCGTCGTCGACCGCGCCGTCGGCGTCGAGATGTGCGCCGCGCGAAGCGGCGACCAGTGCATCGCTTCATCGCCCGAGCGTCGCCGACGCGCGTCCGAGGACCGACGTCTCCGCAGCGCTCGGGTACCGCTTCATCGTCCGCGGGCGCTTCGGCACCCGTCCCGACGCAGCCGCCAGGGGTGGATCACGATCCCGGCGGCCGAGCCGGCAGTCAGCGCGCCGGGCGGATCACGTGGATGGCGGCCGGTGGATCCGATCCAAGTCGGCGCTGAAGACCTCCCGGAGCGGGATTCGTTCACCCACAGATTCTCGCGGTGACCCGAGAAGACCTTGCGACACCCCGGACCACACGAGTGGTCCGCGGGTTCGGGGACGAGCTCCTGGATGCCGTCCTGCGGTGGGAGCGCCGGCAGCTGAACGGAAGCGGCACCTGCGCCTCCGCGACCCGCAGCCTTCCCGGCGCTGCCCGCCTCGCCCGCCTTGCTCGCGCCACCTGCGGCCCCACTTGCTCCCGCTGCCGCCGAGGTCTGCGCGCCGTCGTTCGCGCTGGTGCACCCGGCTTCGCCAGCGAGCGCCGAGGCCAGGAGCGCCAGGGTCGCGGCCACCACGTTGGCCGACCTCATCGGCCGTGGGGACGGCGGCGCGCGGCGCGGCGCCATCACGGCAGCGGGACCTCGACGGGCGGGGGCGGCGCGGGGTCGCAGGTCCAGGGGATCTCGGCGCTGTCCAGGTCGAACGACACCGGGCGGCTGCCTCCCTGGTGGTCGGCGTCGTTGACGTGTCCCCACAACCTCCGGTCGCGCACCATGTTGAGCCCGTTCGGGCCCCAGCTGAACCAGCAGCGAGTCCCCTTCGATAGGTCGAACAACACGATGCGATCCATCCCATTCGGGTAGTCGACGGGCATTGTCATGATCTGACTCCCCTCCCACCACGTGACCAGATCGCCTTCGACGGCGCTGTTGTACTTGATGCGCGGAGTGCCGGGCGAGTCGAACGTCAGGCGCCTGAGAGTGTGCGTCGGTCGATCCAGCAGGTAGATCTCTCCTCCGAACCAGCCAGCGCCAGTGAGGCCCGGAGGGTCGCGATAGTCGACCCAGACACAGCGGGTACCGTCCAGTGAGCAGCTCCCCGCGGCCTGTCGCCCAGGCCCCGGCGCGAGCAGTGTGGCGACGCCCGTCTCGATGTCGACGCTCCGAAAACGGTTGACGCTCTCGTCGGCGCACAGGTACTCGCGGCCAATCAGCTGGGCGCTCCAGCACAAGCCCTTGGCGATCTCCTTGACGCCGCCGTCGGCGAGCGTGACGCGGTAGATGCGGTTGACGTAGGAGAACAGCGCGACGTCGTCGCTCGACGCCGCGCCCTGCCACGGCGACAGCACGATGGGCTCACTGTCGGGCCAGTCCTTCGGGATCTCGATACCAGGCAGCGGGATCTGGTGAACGACCTTACCCGTCTTCCGATCCCACACCAGCAGCTCCTTCTGGTCTGCTGCAGTCTTGGGGACTGGCATGCGAGCGCGGAGCGACAGCACGTAGCTCGGCGTCAACGACGGGTTGGAGAGGTACGCGATCTTGCGGTCCGCGTTCCCAACCGAGAAGGTCCGGGCC
>JADLFU010000244.1 GCA_020849655.1 Polyangiaceae bacterium
CCCCGGTAGTTCGTCACGCCGTTCGACGGCGCGGCGAGGTTCCACTGGTCGAACGCCTCGACGTACCCGCCCAGCGTGTGAGGCAGGGGCGCGGCGGGCGCGGCGGGCGCGCCGACAGGCGGCGGCTCGGGCAGCGCCTCGCCCCGCGCGGGGGAGGCGACGGAGCAACAGAGGGCGCAGGCGGCGGCGAGGAGAGAGGCGCGCATGGGCGGTGCCCCCGATGTGCGCCGTCTCGCGTCCGGCCGCCGTCAAGTCACGGCCGGGAGGCATCAAGATTGTATCAAGGCGCGCGAGCTACGCGGCCCACCGGCGGTGCGTCCACAGCCACCCCTCCGGGTGCGCGCGCACGAAGCGCTCGACCTCCTCCGCCACCCTTCGGGTCACCTCCTCGGCGTCGTCGACGCGCAGGAACACGCGAGGCACGTCGACCTCCAGCTCGCCCGACGGGAGGCGCCGCGCGAGCGCCACGATCAGCCGCTTGTTCGCGCGCTTGGCCAGCACCGCCGGCAGCACGTCCGAGTCGGCCGGCGCGCCGAGAAAATCATGCCGAACGACGCGGCGGCTCACCGGGCGCTGGTCGACCAGCACCGCGAGCAGCGAGCGCGCCCGCAGCGCAACGAGCCCGCGAGCGAGCACGCCGTCCGACACGAAGCGGACGCCGTGGCGCGCCCGCGCGCGCATCCACAGCCCATCGAGCCACGCGTTCGAGAGCCGCTTGGTCACGACGACGAGCGGCGCGCGGTGCGCGACCGCGCAGGCGACGAGATCCCAGTTGCCCGAGTGCGCGGTCGCGACGACGGCGCCGTCTCCCGCGGCTGCGAGCGCGGCCTCGGCCCGCGGCGTCAGCCGCACCCGCGCCGCCATCCCCGAGGGCGCGCGCGGGATCGTCCACAACAATTCCAACAAGCCCGTCGCGAGCGAGCGGTACACGCGCCGCGCGATCTCCGGCGCGATCCCCGCGCGAGCGAGCGCCGCGTCCACGTGCCGGCGTCGGTACCACGAGAGGGCGAGGCCGAGCGCGGCCCCTCCGGCCCGGAGCGCGCGAAAGGGCCACGGCGCGACGACGGCGAGCGCCGCCAGCCCCACCGCGGCGATCAAGGCGTCCTGCGCGCGCGCCGCGAGGCCGCGGGCGCTCACCTCACGTCGCGAACCCGGCGCGGCGCGCGGGCACAGCCGAGCCGCCCTCGAGCGCCGCGCCGAAGACGTCCGCGAGCGCGACGACGTACACCTCGCCCTTGTGGTTGCGGGCGACGAGCAGCGCGCCGTCGAGCTTGCAGGCGGTGCTCTTCGAGACGTTCATCGAGGCGCCGGCGTGGGCGACGTACCAGGTGATCGACTTCCCGTCGGGCAGCTCGGTGAAGCCGTCGGCGCCGGCTGCTCCGCCCGCCAGCCCGAGGATGGTCGCGAGGTGCGCTTGGTCCATGCGCCGACCCTGTCAAGGACGCGGCGGCGCTTCAACGGGAGTTTCGCGCACGCGGTCCGGCGCCGGGAAGCGCCGTGGTCGAGGTGCACCCTACATCGCGCTGTCGGCCAGCCGGGCGAACGCGAGCCCGTCGCGCCCGTCGACGGCGTAGCCGCACCCGACGCGCCCGTAGCAGGCGAAGTGGTACGGCCCGGGCGGCTCGCCTCGCAGCAGTCGCTTGGTCTTCTCGACCCCGGCGGCGCGCGCCCGTCCTGGCGCTTGACGTCCCTCGGCGTTCTCGCTAACAAGCGCTGCAATCACGCGCGGTCTGGTCGGGGCCGGGCTGTGTTGAAAATGAACGAGCTGCCAGGCTGGTACTTCACTGCCCCCTGGGACCCGGTCCCGATTCGACGTGGCGATGCGCTCGGCTTTCGCGCAGGCGCAGACTACTTCGCCGACCTGCTCGCGCCCGGCTTGAGCAACGCGGCCTCCGACGCGAGGTGGATCTCGTTGCTGTCGTGGTGCCTCACGTGGTCGCACGTCGTCTGGCGGAACGCGGGCGGCGGCGACCTGTCACGACGTGACGGTCAGCGCGCGCGGTATGCGTGGCTTCGCCCGCTCGAGCTTCTCTGGGTGGACCGGGCACTCGAGTCTGGGCAGACCACCGGCCAGCTCCGTGGGCGACGAAGCATCGAGCGGTGGCGCAAGGCTGAACGACACCTTCCGAACTTCGCGATGAGCCCCGACCAGTTCCGCCGGTACCGCCAGGTCGGTACCTACGGCGCGTACCGTGTGGTCCTTCGCACGGTGCCCGGGCTCACGATGGGCGACGGCTGGACGCCTGCGGACACCGCGCTCCAGCTCGCGACCCTCGTCAACGAGAGCCTCCCCCGCGACGTACGGCTCGAGCCCAAGCGCTTCGAGAGCGGCACGAAGTGGGGACACTGGGCTGATGACGAGGCGCGGTACTGGGTGAGGCACGGGTGGCCCGCAGCATGGGCGAAGGCTGGCAGCGGCCTCTTGCCCACGCCGAACAACGCCGTAGGGAAGCGGCTTCCCGAGGAGGAACGCCGCCTGCTCGAGCCGGCGCTCTTCAGGGAAGAGTCCACTCGACGCGTCACCGCCGAGGCACTGGCCGGGGCGAAGGAAGCTTCGTCGCATGCCGCTCTCTGCGACACGCTCGCGGCCTCGAGGGCGCTCTCGAAGAAGATCGAGCCAAGGTCGCTGGCGCCGCTCCCTGCGTTCACGCGCTTCGCCGACGCCTCGATGCACGCGATGCGAGGGCTGTGGACCGAGATCAACACCGACGCCGCCAAGCAGGCGCCTGGCGTCGACACGCTGGCCCGCTCGTCGGAGCTACGCGCCAGGCTCGAACTGGTTCGAGAGACAGGGGCCGCGTGGCTGCGCGCGCCCGGCCGGAGCGTGTTCCCGCACGATGACGTCATGACTCGTCTGGCCGAGGCCACGCAGGCGGCGACGACACCGATCGACCAGCTGCGAGCGCTCGCTCGCCATCACCACGAGCACGGTGGAGGCCGGCGCTGGTTCCGCGAGCAGGCCGGCAAGATGGTCCCGCTCGTGGCGGATACGGGCATCGCCGCGAGCGACTACCGCTTTCGACTGCGCCCGCTCAGTCGCCTCGCAGCCCAGTGTGGCGTCGCCAGGATGAACGACGTGCTCGACGCCGTCGACCGACACGAGCTCGAGGACACTGCTCGATCCGAGCCCGATGACGAGGAAGGAGACGCGCTGTGACGGCTCCGAGCTGGAAAGACGTCCTTCCCTCTCCCCCTCCTGGAGGTCGACTCCACGAGGCGTGGATGACGAGCTTCGAGCAGCCCGACGCCGGCCTCCTCGTCGAATACCTGCTCCCGTCGTTGCTCGGCGCGAATAACTCGCTCTCGCAAGAGTTCCAGGAGCGAAACCTGTTCTTCGGCGAGCTGGGCACTGCGCTCGAGACGCTGCGCGGTCGACTCACCGTCATCTCGTCGCCACCGCGCGGCGAGCGCGAGGACTCGCAATACCCGTGGCTGTGGCGATACGTAGGCCACTTCAACGTCGGCTCCGAGGCGCGCGCCATCCAGCACGCCAAGCTCTGGGCGTTCCACTGGAAGATCGACGACGAGGAGGCGCTCGAGCTGCACGTCTCGTCGACGAACCTCACTTCCTCGGCGTTCAAGAGCCAGTTGCAGGCGGGTTGGCAGGTGACGCTGCGGCTCGGAGATCGGGCCTCCCAGAGCACGCGCCGAACGTGGGGGGAGCTGGTCCCGTTTCTCGAGGCGCTCGGCGCCTCTGCAGGAGCCGTCGCTGCCACGCGACTCCAGCGGCTCGTCACGTTGCTTGGACGCGTGGAGTGCCCAGCAGACGTCGCGTTCATCGCGAGCGTCCCGGGCCAGAAGAGCGCAGCTCGACAGCTCGCTGAGTTCGAGCCGTCCGAGATCCACGTGCTCACTCCGACCATCGGCGAGTGGAACGAGCGAACGCTCGCTGCGTGGAGCGCCGACGTCGGCGTCGCGCTGAAGAAGGTCCATCTCAAGTGGATTTCCGAAGCCCACCCATGGGCCGCCACGTCGGGCTGGGCGCTGTCGAAGGCTGCCAGCGGGAACCTGCAGAGCAGCGGTGTGCAGCTCGACTGCCTCCCCAGGGAGGCGCGCTTCACGGAGCACCATCGCGACGGCGACCAGCGCTGGAGCCACGCAAAGCTGTACCTGCTCCGCAGTCGCCGGAGGCGGCGGCTCCTGATCACCTCAGCGAACTGGAGCGCCGCCGCATGGGGCGCCGGGCGGACCGCGCCCCGGAACTTCGAGCTCGGCGTCGTCTTCGAGTCGGAATGGACGGATCTCGAAGCGCTCGGCGAGCCGTTCGACCCGCCCGAGACCGTCCCCTTCTGCGTCGATCGCATCGAAGACGAGGAGCGCGTGTCCGCGCTCGAGTGGGCAGAGGCGAGCTGGGACGGAAGGCGCATCGCGCTTCGCGCACGCAGCACCGACAGCGTGGCGCCGGTCAGCGTCGTCGTGACGTTCACGGGAAGCACGGAGGAGAGCATCCCGCTCGTCAAAGGCGAGGCGTCGATGCCATGGAACGACGCGGAGCGGACGCCGCTCTCCGCGCGCTTCACGCAAGGAGCCGCGGTGCTGGAGGTCGACGTCCTCGACCTTCGCTCTCCTTCAGAGTTCGCCAGGACGCCGCTGCCCGAGGTGGATCCCGCCGTCGAGAAGGCGCTGCGCGAGGCCTTCCTTCTCCAGCGCTACGGCGGTCCGGTCGTCGATCCCGAGTCGATCCCCGGGCTGGGTGGCGACCGCGGGCCTGCGGGCGTCAGCGCGCCTGCCACCGACTACGCCGTTCAGGCCTGGATCGAGTCTCGCGCGGCCTTCAGCGTGGTCGACAAGTGGCGCGCCGCCCTCGATGAGGCGGCGGCCGAAGCTCCGCGCCGCGAGCACGAGCGCCTCCCGCGGCGGTCCGCCCGAGAAGGTGTGGCGTGCCGCGTGGGAGTCGCTCCTGCCCGACGAAGATCCCCTCGTGCGGCCGATCATCGACTGGCTGTGCACCCCCGGTCTGCGGGCCCAGATTCGTGGCTGGCTCGGCGAGCCGGCGCTCGAGGCCAGAGCGCTCGCAGACCAGCTCACGACGACTCGACCGCGCAACGTGACGTCGAGCGTGCCGACGGTCCTCGAGTCGGCGCGGACGCTGGCGGAGGTGCTGCTCGACCAGCAGTCGACGTCGACGCGCGCGATCCTGAAGAGCATCGCCAAGGGAGGTCACACGTTCGGAGGCAAGACCTCGCGCTTCCCTGGTCGGCTCGATGAGGGCTTCCGCGTGATGGGAGCGTGGCACCACGACGCACACAGCGACGCGCCGAGGACGCTCTACACGGGCAAGACCGACATCGTCCTCGCGCTCTTCAACAGCCCCTTCGGGCCCGATGTGCTCGTCACCACCGACCGGCTCAGCGAGGGCGTCGACTTGCATCGCTGCTGCCGCCACCTCATCCACTACGAGCTCGATCCCAGCCCCGTCCGCACGCTCCAGCGCAACGGCCGCGTGCGTCGCGTGGGGTCGTGGGCAGCGCTCACGAACCAGCCTATTCAGTACGCCTACCCGACGTTCGGCGGCACCCGCGACGAGAAGGCCGTCGGCGTCATGAGGCAGCGCATCAACGCCTTCGGACTGCTGCTTGGAGGTGTCCCATCTCTCGACGACGACGCCAGCGACAGCGAGCAGAGCTTCGCCGAGGCGGTCCTTCGCGGCGTGCGGAAGAACCTTGCGTCGCTCAATCGACGACTCTGCGTGTGAAGCCGTTGCCGCGGCGCCCCGGACATCGAGGGCGCGGTTCTCCTTCACCTGGAGCATCAGCCTTCGCGACAGGTCGATGGCGGGGCTCACGCTACGGCGAGGGCAGCACGCGACGAGCGACGCGAACCTGAGCTCAGAACGCGACGGCTTCACGGATCGCGTCGGTCGGGAGGATGTCGAACAGATCCTCGCGTCGCACGCTGGGCGCCTTCCCTCGTAGGGTCCGGGTGCCGACCACAGCGACGCGCGGGTGGCGACGAAGGAGGTCGACCTGGCCGACCGTCCACAGCGCCAGGGGGCAAACTTCCGCTCGACCGCGTTGAGCGGGCCGAGGAGGTCTTCCACGCGGGCGCCGGACATCGCGTGCGAGCGTAGACGGCCGCATCCGGGGCCACCCGACGAGCCGCCGGCGATCGGGATCGAGCCCCCAGCCGCGCGTGGATGCGAGCGCGACGGGCGCCCGCGCGCGGCGATCGTGCAGGCGACGCTCCCATGATACGCAGCGGAGATGAAGCGTCGCCTGCTCGTCGCCCTGTCGCTCGTCGTGGTCGCCGGCTGCTCCTCGGAGAGCGACGGAGCGGCAGGAGCGGCAGGAGCGGCAGGAGCGGCAGGAGCGGCAGGCGCGAGCGCGGGCGCGGCAGGAGCGAGCGCAGGCGCGGCGGGCGCGAGCGCAGGCGCGGCAGGCGCGGCGGGCGCGAGCGCGGGCATGGGCGGCGCGCCGGGGCCGTGTGGACCCGATCCGACGCCGACCCAGCAGAATCTCGGCGCTGGCCCCGATCCCGAGGCGGGGCAGTTCACGCTCGACGAGGCGCTCGCGGGGCTGCCGCCGGGACCGGGCCCGCTGCGCGCGGTGATCGAGACGTCTCAGGGCGCGCTCACGTGCGAGCTGTTCCCGAACGCGGCGCCGGTCGGCGTCGCGAACTTCGTCGGGCTCGCGCGCGGCACGCGGCCCTTCAAGTTCGCAGGCGAGTGGGTGAAGCGCCCGTTCTACGACGGCCTCACGTTCCACCGCGTGATCCCCGACTTCGTCGCCCAGGGCGGAGACCCGAAGGGCAACGGCACGGGCGGCCCCGGCTACCAGTTCGTCACCGAGGCCACGCTGACGCACGAGCCGGGATCGCTCGCGTACGCGAACTCCGGCCCCGACACGAACGGCAGCCAGTTCTATGTCGCCGAGGTGGCCCTGCCGTCGCTCGACGGCGGCTACACGGTGTTCGGGCGGTGCGCCGAGCTCGCGGTCGTGACGGCGCTCACGCATGTGCCGACCACGGGGCCGATGGGCAAGCCCGCCGACAAGCCGCTCGAGCCGCTCATCATCGAGCGCGTGAAGATCACGCGCTGCGCGCCGTGACCGACGTCATCGCGCGCCCGAGGACGCCAACTCGCGCGTGACGTCCGCGCGGGCGGCCCCTATGAGGGCGCCCATGACGGACGACACGCTCCGCCTCGGCACGCACGAGCTCCGCTCTCGCCTCTTCATCGGGACCGGCAAGTACAAGGACGTCGACGAGACGCGCCGCGCGCTCGCCGCGAGCGGCGCCGAGATCATCACGGTGGCGCTCCGCCGGGTGGATCTGTCGTCGCGGGGTGAGGGCTCGCTGATGGGCCTGCTCACCGAGCCCTCGCGCACGTTCTCGCTCCTGCCCAACACCGCCGGCTGCTACACCGCCGACGAGGCCCTGCGCACCGCGCGGCTCGGGCGCGAGCTCGGGCTCTCCGACCTCGTGAAGCTCGAGGTCATCGGCGACCAGCGCACGCTCTTCCCCGACAACGAGGCCACGCTCGAGGCCGCGCGCCTGCTCGTGAAGGAGGGCTTCGTCGTGCTCCCGTACTGCACCGACGATCCCATCGTGTGCCGCAAGCTCGAGGACGCCGGGTGCGCCGCCGTCATGCCGCTCGCCGCGCCGATCGGCTCCGGGCTCGGGATCCGTAATCCTTACAATCTTCGCATCATCCTCGAGGCGGCCAAGGTGCCCGTGATCGTCGACGCCGGCGTCGGCACGGCGAGCGACGCGGCGGTGGCGATGGAGCTCGGCTGCGACGGCGTCCTGATGAACACGGCCATCGCGGGCGCGCGCGATCCGGTGATGATGGCCGAGGCGATGCGCGACGCCGTGATCGCCGGGCGCAAGGCGTTCCGGGCGGGGCGGATCCCGCGGCGGCTGCACGCGTCGGCCTCGAGCCCCGAGGAGGGCGTCGTCCGCTAGCCTCGCGCGAAGGGCGCAGTGGCGTCCGCCTCCAGACTTTGCTCAGCTCAGCTCCTTGCGCGTGCCGTCCGAGCCCGCCCCCTCGCGCTTCGTCTTCCCCGATCCGCGGACCGGCGACGGCGAGGCCGGCGTGGTCGGGTTCGGCGCCGACTTCGAGCCTGGCACGCTGCTCGCGGCGTACCGCGCGGGGATCTTCCCGTGGCCGAACAGCCGCTCGGTGCCGTGGTGCTCGCCGGATCCGCGCGGCGTGCTGTCGCTCGACGCGCGCCCCGAGTGGTCACGCAGCGTCAGGCGCGCGCGCCAGCGGGGGTTCCGGATCACGGTCGACGCCGCGTTCGACGCCGTGGTCGAGCGGTGCGCGGCGCTGCGCGAGGGGCACACGTGGATCCGGCCCGAGCTCGCGCGCGGCTTCGCACAGCTCCACGAGCTCGGGTGGGCGCACAGCGTGGAGGTGTGGCGCGACGACGCGCTCGTCGGCGGCCTCTACGGCCTCGCGATCGGCGCGTCCTTCGCGGGCGAGAGCATGTTCCACACCGAGACCGACGCCTCGAAGGTCGCGTTCTCGCACCTCGCCGACGGGCTGTTCGAGGCCGGTTTTCACTACGTCGACGCGCAGCTGCCGACGCCGCACCTCGAGACGCTCGGCGTCCGCGCGGTGCCGCGGGACGAGTTCCTGCCGCGGCTGGCGATCGCCGTCGCGGTCGACGTCGAGTTCCCGCGGGCGCTGTGACCGCCCACGCGCCGGGCTGGATCCAGCTAGATTCGCGCCCGTGCAACGCCACCTGCTCGCGGCCCCCGCGCTCGCGCTCTGCCTCTCCGCCTCCCCGGCGCGCGCCGAGGGTCTCGCCGTCGCGCTCACGCAGGTGGCGCCCGGATCGATCAAGCTGAACGGCGTGCTCTCGGAGTGGCCGACGGCGATGACGCCGCTCTCCACGCGCGTGCAGGGCTCTCCCGCCGACAAAGACTTCAGCGCGCGCGTCGCGCTCGCGTACGACGACGCCGCGCTCTACGTCGCCGCCGACGTGCTCGACGACAAGCTCGTGCGCACGGCGTCGTACGGCGACAGGGAGGATCGCTTCACGCTGACGATCGTGTTCCCGGGCGACGGCGGCGCGCTCTCGACCGCCGAGATCGCGCTCTACCCGGGGGATCCCGGCAACGTCGCGGGCGCCGTGCGCGTGAAGGGCGGCGGCGGCGGGCAGCTCGTCGAGGCGCCGAACGCGAGCAAGTCCGGCTACTCGTTCGAGGCGAAGATCCCGTGGTCGGCGCTGCCCGCGGCGGCGCTCTCGCGCGTCGGGCTGCGCGGGGTCGTGCGCGGGTTCGACAGCGACGGCGGCGGCGTGGAGAGCGTGCTCGCGACGAGCGCCGAGGCGAGCCCCGCGAGGCTGCCGCGCCTGCCGATCGACGCCGAGGAGGCCATCGAGACGACGTTCGCGAAGGAGAAGGGCCTGACGGGCGCGCCGCAGCACGACGTCATCGCCGACGTCACGGCCGGCTCGTCGCGCGAGCGCGTGATGCTGTGGGACCAGTACCTGCTCGTCGCCGGGCCCGAGGTCCGCGGGGGCAAGGAGTTCTTCTTCCGCGATCTCGCGGTCGACCGATCGATGATCCCCTCCTTCGAGGTGCGCGACCTGACCGGCGACGGCAAGGCCGACATCGTCGTGCGCACGAAGAAGACGGGCGGCGGGAGGCTCAAGGAGGAGCTGAGCGTGCTGTCGATGAGCGGCGAGGCGATGAGCGCCGTGTTCGTGCACGAGCTGTCGCTCGGCAGCGACGCCGGCCGCGTCGACAACACCGTGTCGTTCGACCCAGGCAAGCGCGAGATCACGGTGTCGCTCGCCGCGTCGACGGCGGCGCGCGACTCGTTCAAGGAGACGCCCGAGCCAGGCGACGGGGGCGTCCTCTTGCCGTGGGGCACCGTCAAGTCGCGGACGTTCCGGTTCGACGGCGGCAAGTTCACGAAGGTGCGCGAGGAGGCGAAGCCCGCGAGCGAGGCGCCCCCCGCGAAGCGCGAGCCCACCGGCCCCGCGCAGCCCCCGCCCGCGCGCCCGCCGACGGCCGACGAGCTGATGGACAACGTGCTCGCGCTCTACAAGAAGGATCGCAAGGTCCGCGCGGGCGACAGGCCGAGGTTCGATCTCGCCGCCAACCTGGCCGACGACGCGCAGAACGAGCGGCTCCTCGTGTTCGGCAAGGATCTCGTCGTCTTCGGCAAGGGCTTCATGGGCGGGCAGGGCTACGTCGCCGTGAGCCTCGGCCTCGCCGACGCGAAGGACGTCGTCGACGTCGCGACGCGCGATCTCGACGGCGACGGCCACGCCGAGGTGCTCGTGCGCGGCGTGCAGCGGATGCCCGCGCCGAAGGAGCTCGGCACCGGCAAGATCGAGCGCGACGTCCTGCTCGTGTACTCGCTCCTCGGCGGCAAGCTGACGCGCGTGTTCGCCGCGGAGACAGGGATCGCCGTGGGCGACAAGCGGCTGCTCGGCACGGTGACGTTCGTGCCCGGCGCGAAGGCGCACGAGCTCGTGCTCGGCCCCGGCGTCGGCGTCGGCTGGGACAGGGCGTCGTGGCCGTACAAGCAGGACACGACCCCGGTCGGCGGCATCGAGCCGCTCGTCCTGCCGTGGAGCGACGCCGTCGCGCGCTACAGGTGGAGCGGGTCGGCGTTCACCCGTTGAGCAGGCCGCGCGTCACGACGTCGACGACCATCCGGCAGCGCCGCGCGATCGCGGCCTCGTCGTCGCGTGCGCCCGGCGTGCCCGGCCAGAGCGCGTCGAGCAGCGCCGCCTCCTGGTACGGGAACACCGTGAGCGCGAGCACCGCGACGATGATCTCCCGCGCGGCGACGTGCCGCCCGAAGACGCCCGCCGCCTGCCACGCCGCGAGCTTCTGCTCCACCGCGTCGAGGATGGGCTTGGTGCGCGCGCGCATCACGTCGAGCGCGACGCCCTCGCCGCTCGCGGCCTCGAGGCGGAGGATCGCGAGGAGATCCGCGTGGGTCGCGGAGAACCGGACGAGCAGCTCGACGAACGCCTCGATCGTCGGCGTCGGCTCGCGGCCTCGCTCGAGGATGCGCCAGCCGCCCTCCGCGGTGTCGGCGATCGCGCGATCGAGCACGGCGCGGTACAGGCCCCCCTTGTCGCTGAAGTAGTGGTGAATCAGCGCCTGCTGCACGCCGGCCGCGCCCGCGATCTCGCGCAGGCGCGCCCCCGCGAAGCCCTTCTGCGCGAACTCGCGCAGGGCGGCGTCGAGCAGGCGACGGCGGGTCTCGACCGAGCTGCGCGGGCGCGCGGCGGCGGGCTCGGGCGCGGCGGAGGGATCGATCGGCGGCGGCCGCTCGGACCGCCCGCTCAAGCCGCGCCCCCGAGCTCGATCACCGCGCGCACCAGGCGCGTCACCTGCGCGGGATCTCCCTCGTCGAACCCCGGCACGAGCTCGAGGGCGGAGAGCGACCGGAGCTCGAGGGCCGTGATCGCCGCCTGCAGCCACGGCGACGGCGCCGGGTCGAGGTGGACGACGACGTGCACCGACGGCAGCGCGAGGCCGAGCAGCGGCGCCATCGCCTCGACGTCCGGCACGGCGAGCACGGCGAGCTCACCGTCGCCGATCTTCAGCGTGGCGAGGTCGTGGGGCGCGGGTACTCCCGCCGGTGGCGGGCCGGCGTGAGGCGAGGCCGCGCTGGAGACGCGCAGGAGCGCCTGGCCGAGGACGGCGAGGCGCGACGGCGGGCCGCTCATGGCGACGCGCGGCGGCCCGTCGAAGCCCTCGCGTCGCAGGCGCTCGGTGAGCGCGCGCAGCACGGGCAGGTGGTCGGGAGGCGCGATCGACGCGCCGGCGGACACCGTCGCGGCCCGGCGCGCGAGGCCCGCCTCCATCAGCGCGCGCAGCGTCGTCAGCACCTCCAGATCGGGCGACGGCAGCTCGTCGAGCAGCTCGCCGAGCGTGCGCGGCGAGGAGAGCGACGCGAGCAGATCGGCGGCCGCGCGATCGCCTGGCGGCGCGTCCGGCGGGGTGTCCGCGACGAACGTCGAGTACAGCCCGAGCTCGTCGACGTGGCGCGCGACCTCGTCCTTGTGCTGCATCGCCTCCATCAGCAGCGCCGCCGTCCCGCGGGTGAAGCGCGCGGGGCCCGACGTCGGACCGGGGTGGAACACGAAGGTGCCGTCGCGCTCCGCGAGCATCCGGTAGAACGCCTTCTCGCCGTCGAGGCGGCGGTGCGCGGCGTCCTGCACCTCGCCGTCGGCCATGCGCAGCTCGCCGCGGCCCATCGGCGTGCGCACCTCGAGCACCCCGCTGCGGCGGTTCATCATCAGCAGCTGCAGCACGTCGACGATCGGCGCCTGCGCGAGGTTGCCGCGCAGCTCCTCGCTCGCCTCCACGGGCGGCGCGCTCGGCGCCGCGGCGTGCGCCTCGGCCGCGAGCCTGTCGGTGTCGTGCTCCGCGATCTCGTCGCCCGCGGGGTCGCCCGATGACAGCACGAGCCGCGGCAGGGCCAGCACGTCGGGCGCGCGCTCGAGCGCGGGGGAAGCGGCGAGCGCGCGCGCCAGGAGCACGATCGTCGGGCGTCGCGCGCGGACGCGCTCCCCCGCCTGCGCGAGATCCTGCGCGACGATCACCGTCAGCCCGCGGCCGCGCAGCGCCTCCGCGATGCGCCCGAGCGCGTCGACGTCGGGGTGCACGAGCAGGACGACCGCGCTCATCGACCCGCGGCCTCCACGAGCTTCTTCGCGAGCAGATCGGCGAGGCGCGGATCGGCCGCGTGCAGCCCCGTGAACACCCCGCCCGTCTGCCGGCCGAACAGCGCCCACGCGCCGTGCTCTGCGAACAGGGCGACGACGACGACGTCCTCGCAGCCGTCGCGATGGCGCACGTCGAGCGAGTGCAGCGCGCCCTCGCGCGCCGCCGCCGGGTGCGCGGCGATCGCCGCCGCGAGGCCGGGGCCCGGCTGCGCCGAGACGTAGATCGAGACGGCCCCGCCGCGCGCGGCGTGCTCGAGCGCGGCGAGCGAGAGCGCGACCGCGGAGCAGAGCGGCAGCTCGACCGCGCGCGGGGTCTCGGGCGTCGCGGGGCCGCGTCCCACCGCGAGCTCGTCGTCCCACGAGAGCGCGTCGACCGCGTCGGCGAGCGGCAGGCGGAACAGCCGCAGGCGCTCCACCGGGGAGGCGCGCGACGCGTCGGCCCGGCGCTTCGCGGCGCGCAGGAGCCTCAGCAGATCGCGCCCGTCGTGCGGGTACGCGGCGACCCCCGCGGCGACCGCCGACAGGCGGGCCTCGCCCGAGTCGCGCCGCAGCGACAGGACGCGCCTGCGGCACGCGTGCGCGCCTATGCCGCTCGTCTCGGGCAGGAGCAGGTAGAACTCCCGCGCGTCGACCCGGGCGAGCACGTCGCTGTCCCGGACGGCCCCGAGCACGGTCTCGGACACCTCGACCGGGAGCGCCGCCGGGGCCCGCGAGTCGTCGTCGCCGAGCGTGAAGGTCGCGAGCGCGAAGCGCCGTCCGTGACGGTGAGCTTTGTCAATTTCACGACCGGCGATGTCGACGAAGTACGAGAACGTGTACGCGCTCGTCTCGGCGTCCTTCAGCGCGCCGCCTGCGCCCCGCGCCCGCTCCGCGACGAGCGCGATCGTCGTCGCCGCCTGCGCCGCGAGCGACGGCAACAGCGCCCGGCGACCGTCGGGCGGCGCGCTCGCGCGGGCGAGCAGCACGTGCCCCGCCGCGAGCCGCCCCGCGACGAGGGGCACGACCTCGAGCCCGCGCGCCTCCGCGTAGCGCATCAGGCCGAGCTCGCTCGAGAACGGCGGCGGCGCGTCGACCTCGCCGACGGCCGCGATCGCCCGCAGATCCTGCGAGTCGGCGGACGCCTGCGCGTACACGAGGACGACGGGCGCGCCGGTGATCTCGCGGAACGTCTGCGCCACGCCCCCGCCCGCGTCGTCGACCGAGGTGCCCGCGCCGAGCGCGGCGAGGCGCCCGCCGTAATTCATCAGGCGCTTCGCCTCCTCGACCTCGCGCCTCATCGTCGCGCGCTCGGCCTCGCGCCCGCGCCGGGCGCGCGCGGTGGTCGCGGCGCTCAACAGCTCGTCGCCCGACGGCGGCATCAGCAGGAGCCCCGACGCGCCGAGCGACAGCGCGTGCGCGGCGACCTCGAGGGTCTCCCTCGTCGCCATCGCGATCACGTACGTCGCGTCGCCGAGGGCGCGCAGGTGGTGCACGAGCGCGAGCGCCGCGCCCTGGCCCAGGCCGACGTCGACGAACGCGAGATCCGGCGCGTGCCGCTCGGCCGACGCGATGCCGTCCGGGATGCTCGTCGCGACGAGCACGTGGTCGCCCGCCTGCTCGAGCACGTCGCGCGACAGCTCGCGCACCCCCGCGTCGGCGGCGACGACGAGCACCGACAGCGCGCTCACGCGGCGCGCGCTCCCCTCGCCCGGCCCGTCTCCGCGCCCATCGCGGGCATGCTGGGAGCGTTCAGCGCCCGAGGTCAAGCTCGCCCCGAAACACGCGCCGCGCCGGGCCGCGCATCGACACGTCGAGCGAGGGCGAGACGGTGATCTGGAGCGCTCCGCCCGGCAGCCGCACGGTGATCGCGGCGTCGAACGGCGCGCGCCCCGATCGGCACGCCTCCACCGCGACCGCGCACGCGCCGGTGCCGCACGCGAGCGTCGGGCCCACGCCGCGCTCCCACACGACGACCTCGATCTCGCGCGGGCCGACGACGCGCGCGACCTCGAAGTTCGTGCCGTCGGGGAAGGCCGCGTGCGTCGCCACCGCCAGGCCGAGCGCGTGAAAGGCGGGGAAGGGCTCGAACGTGATCGCGTGGGGGTTCCCCATGGACACCCGCGCGAGCGTGAGGCGCTCCCCGGCGATCTCGAGCTCGACGGCGCCCTCGGCGATCGCGCGCCCCATCTCGATCTCGACGGCGCCGTCCGCGCCGACGACGCAGCGCGTCGGGCCGGCGTCGGTCTCGATGACGAGCGCGCGCGCGCCGCGCTCCGCGGCGACGAACGCCGCCACGCACCGGAGGCCGTTGCCGCACATCTCGGGGCGCGAGCCGTCGGCGTTCAGCACGATCATCCGCGCGTCGCCGCCCGCGGTGGGCGGCGCGACGACGAGCACGCCGTCCGCGCCGACCCCGAGGTGCCGGTCGCACAGGCGCCTCGCCGCCTCGGCGCCGAGGGCGTCGGGAGCCGCCGAGAGGACGACGAAGTCGTTGCCGAGCCCCTCGTATTTCACGAACGCGAGCGTCACGCGAGCCCCACGCCGAGCCGGGCCGCGACCACCGAGGGCGCCACGCCCGCGACCTCGACGATCTTCGTGCGCGCCGTCTCGCCCGACACGATCGTCACGTCGCGGCGGCGCACGCCGAGCCACCCCGCGAGCGCGACGACGAGCGCCGCGTTGGCCTCGCCGTCGACCGGGGGCGCCGCGAGCGCGACGACGAGCGCGCCCGCCTCGACGCCCCGCAGCGCCGTCTTCGACGACCGCGGCCGCACCTTCACCGAGAGGCGCACGGCGCCCGGGCGCACGCCGACCTCGAGCGCTCCCGCCGCGCCCTCTGTCGTCGTCGCGCCCGGCGTGGCCATGCGTCAGCCCGCCGCGAGCGCCTGCTCGACCTCGGCCAGCACCTTCGCCGCCTCGCCGTCGCCGAGCCCGAGCGCGGCCGCGAGCGTCGAGACGGCCTCTCGCTCGGTCTGGGCGAAGTCGTCGTCGCAGAGCGCGATCGTCACCGCGAACACGAGCACCTCGCGCCGCGCGGCGGCGTCCGGCAGGGCCTCGGCGATCGCCCGCGCGCGCGCCGCGATCGAGCTGTCCGCGAGCGCCTCGGCGAAGGCGTCGATCATCTCGACGAACTCGCTCGGGTCCATCGCCTCGCCGGTCACGAACGCGATCGTCTCCCCGAGCGTCGACACCTCCTCCTCGGACAGCTCCCCGTCGGCCGCGCCGAGCAGGAAGGCGCCCTCGACGAGCGCGCTGAAGAAGTCGTCGGCGGACGACTCGCCCCGGCGCGCGGCGTCGACCTTGTCTTCGAGCATCGACTTCGCGCGGGTCGCGACCGAGCGGGGCGAGTAGGACATGGCGCGCACCGTGGACGAATTCGCCCCCGGTGAGAAGCGCCTCGCTGCGTCTCAGCGGACTTCGCGCGCGAGGAGCCCCAGGTGCACGAGCGCGTCGGCGCCCCTCGCGTCGGCTGGCCGCTCCTCGTCGTCGACGACGCGACCGACGAGCGGCGTCGGCTCGTCCACGAAGTACGCCTTGCGACCGCCCGACACGACGGCGTGCGCGCGCGATCCGGGCACCGAGGACGACAGCAGCGCGAAGTCCAGCAGCGGATCGTACGTGAGCAGCGATTTTCCCTGCGTCCACGGGCCGTCGGGCGGCGCCATCCCGATGAGCTCGAACAGCGTCGGCATCACGTCCGCGTGGCTCGACGCGGTGTAGCGGGTCGAGAGCGGCCGCGGCCCGCACAGCACGAAAGCGACGCGCGTCTCCTCCGCGAGCAGCGAGCCGCCGTGCCCGAACGAGCGATGCTCGTAGAACGCCTCGCCGTGGTCGCCGGTGATCACGATCGCCATCCGCCCCCGCCGCCCCGACGCGTCCACGCGTCGCAACAGCTCCGCGAGCAGCGCGTCGACCCACGTGACGGCGTTCAGGTAGCCGTTCTTCACGGCGTCGGGCCGGCGCGCGACCTCGGCGAGCGGCAGCCCCGTCAGCTTGCTCACCGGCGCGAACCGCGCGTGCTCCGGCGGGTAGCTGTAGTCGTAGTGGGTCGAGTCGACGACGAGGTAGTCGAGGTGCGGCTCGTCGCCGCGCCCCGCGAGCGAGCCCACGAACCCGTCGACCATCCGCCTGTCGGACGCGACCGCGTCGTCCCCCTCGTAGAAGCGAAGATCCGGCACGACGCCCTCCAGCATCCACGCCGAGAGGCCGTCCCACGTGCGCAGGTTGCCCGTCAGGTGCGCGTGCAGCCGGTAGCCCGCGGCGGCGAGGCGGCGGAGCGGGAGCGGCTTCACCCGCGCGGCGCGCGCGGCCTCGTAGTGATAGCCGTTGAGGCCAGTCAACAATCCGAACATGCCCGTGCCGGTGTTGTTGCCGGTCGAGTGGTGGCGCGCGGGCGCGATGCACGACGCGCGGAGCGACGAGAGGGCGGGCATCAGCGCCTCGGTGACGACGTCGGCGCGCAGCGACTCCACGTGCACGATCACGAGGTCGAGCGGCGAGGAGACCCGGGCGCCGCGCGTGGCGCGCGCGTCGAGTCCCTCGAGGTACCGGGCGAACGCGCGCTCGCTCGCGCGAGGACCGCCCTCGAGCGGCCGCGGCTCGTCAGCCGCGCGCTCCGAGTAGAGCGCCGCAGGGGGGAGCGCGCGAAACGGCACGATCGCGATGACCCGCGCGGCTGCCGGCTCCGCGAGATCGAGCCCGCGATCGAGGAGCGCCGCGCCGAGCGCCGGCCACGCGAGCCACGCCCACGCCGAGGAGCCGCGCCTCGTCGCCGCGCGACACGCGCCGTACGCGAGGCCGCCCGCCAGCAGACCGACGGCGAGCGGCGCGAGCGCGGACAGGGGATCGAACGGCAGCACGCGAGCCCGGAGCGCGCCGAAGAACAGGCGCAGCGCCTCCCGATCGACGTGCCGCTGGAAGAGCCCGACGTGCTGCGAATCCACCGAGATCCACGCCGCGAGCGCGCCCGCCGCGAGGCCGGCCGACGGCGCCGGTCGCCCCGTCGCGCGCGCGAGCGCCCAGGTCGACGAGGCGAGCACGGCCGCGAGCGACGTGACGGCGACGAGGAGCGCGAGCAGCACGCCCGCCGAGAGCGCCGGCCGCCCCGCGAGCCACCACACGGCGCCGGGCAGCGCCGCGAGCGACAGCGCCGTCACCCGCCCGACCGCCGCCTCGACCGCCGCGCGCACGCGCCGATCATAGTCGCAGTCAGCCCTCCCCGCGCCCGACACGGAGAGGTCGAAGCGAGGGCCCGCGTGCGCCGCCTGGCGCTACGCTGCCCCATGGCCTCTTCGCGCATGCTGGTCACGGTGTCCCTCGCCGTCGGGGCGGCCCTCGGCGCGGGCGTCGTCGCCGCGCTCGACGCCACGGTGTTCGAGCCTCCGCCGCGGGTCACGCGCGACGCGCCTGCCCAGGGGCCCGCGCCCGAGCCGCAGGGGGACGACGCGTGGGAGACAGCGAACGCGTCGCTCGTCGCGTCGCTCGCCGAGTGCAACCGGAGGCTCCGCGCCGCGGGGGCGCGCGAGATCGCGGCGCCCGCGCCGGCCGAGCCCGCGCCGTCGGCGTCGCGCGAGCCGAGGTGGGAGCGCGCGTACCGGGAGCGAGCGCGGCTCACGAAGCAGGACTGGGAGCGCTACGCGGAGGCCGGCGTGGTCCCGTACCGCGTGCCGTGCCTGCGCGACACGCCGTTCACGCCGTCGGCTCGCGACATCGAGCGCCTCGGCCTCGCGCCCGACGACGCCACGGCCATCCACGAGGCCTACGCAGAATCCAACCAACGTGTCACCGAGCAGGTCACGCCGCTCTGCGCGCAGCTGGTCGGCGGAGAGGCGGCGGCGCGCAGCATCGGCCCCGCCGCGTGCATCAAGGCCCTCGAGGACGCCGCGCGTCGCCGGGATCCCGCCAAGCACAAGGAGTCGCTCACGCGCGTCGCGGAGGCGAACGCCGGCAAGCGGCCGCCGCCCGGCGACGACGCGCCCGCGGCCGAGCGGCTGATGTACGGGCTGACGGTGGAGTCGGCCGCCTTCGAGGCAGACCTCGCGCGCCGCCTCGGCCCCGAGGACGCGGCCAGGATCGCGAGCGCGCGGGGCCTCTGCGAGGAGCGCGGCGTCGCGTCCGCCACCGACGGCCCCGTACGGCGCGGCGGTGAGCGGCGACGCGGCGACAGGTGAGGGCCTGTGCAGAAAAAGCTGAGCTGCGCGGCGCGATACGTTCGCGGGACCGAACGGCCTCGTCGCTGCGCGCCTCGACCTACTGGAGCAGGCGTCCGGTGCTCGCTCCTCGGGCGTCCGGTCGCGCTCCGTCTCACGCCGCTCGCCGTTCAGCTATTTCTGCACAGGCCCTACTTCTTCGCGGCCGGCTGCTGCTCGGCCGTCGCGGCGGCGGCCTCCTTGGCCTCGCGGAGGCGGGCTTCCTTGACACGACGACGCTTCTTCTGGCGCGCGCGAGCGGCCGGGTTCTGAGGGCTTCCCATGATGCGCTGACCCTTAGTACCGCTCGGGCGACGGGCGCAACCGGGGAGAACCGACTACGCTGACGGCTCGCGCGCGCCCTCGTCGTGGGAACATCCCGGCGCCCCGGCCGTCTCTCCCCTCGCCCTCGCGGATGCCCTCGACGCCCCGTCTCCGACACGCCGCCTTCTTCGCGCTCATCGCGGCGTCCGCGGTCGCGATGGCGCTCGTCTACCAGCGCTTCGGGCGCGCGAGCGGCGATCCGCTCACGTTCGCGTACAAGGGCGACACCTACGAGCTGTCGACCCCCCAGACCGTGGCGATCGGGCTGTCGTTGCCGCTGCTCCTCTGGGCGCTCGGGCGCAGCCTCGCCGACCTGCCCTGGCCGCAGCGCGTGATGGCGCTCACGCTGCGGTTCGCGTTCCTCGGGCTGCTCGCCGTCGCGCTCGCGCGGCTCTCGCGCACGACGACGACCTCCAAGGTGTGCACGGTCTACGTGATCGACGTGTCCGAGTCGATCCCGGCCGAGGCCCTCGTCGACGCGCGCGAGGAGCTCTCGCGCGGGCTCGCGGCGCGCGGCAAGGACGACGTCGTCAAGCTCATCACCTTCGCCCGGCGGCCGCGCGTGGTCGATCTGCTCGACGACGGCGCGCGCGCGCCGGACCTCGCCCGCCACGACGCCGAGGGGCAGCGCGGCAAGCTCGGCTCCG
>JADLFU010000245.1 GCA_020849655.1 Polyangiaceae bacterium
CGCGCAAAGGCGCGCGGAGAGCCGCCACATCTTGGCCACGCGCCGCGCGGGCCTGTACGCCGCCAGGCCGTGATACAGTCGGCGCCGCGGTACACCGACGAGACCGGCCTGGGCGCCGCGCTCGAGCACGCGAAGCTCTGGGCGTGTCCTCGATGCGGGCGCACCGGCGCGCTCGTCGGCCACGGGCTCGTGCGCGGCTACGGCGAGCGGGACGGCACCCGCGTCGTGCGCGGTCGTCGTCTCCTCTGCTCGAGTCGGCACCGACGCCCGGGGTGTGGCCGCACGTTCTCGATCTTGCGGGCCGACGTGATCGCGACGTTCCTGGTGCGTGCGCCGACGCTCTACCAACTCGTGCGGACGGTGATCGCCGGTGCGAGTCGGCGGGCGGCGTGGCGTGTCGCCTCGGCCGGCGCGATGTCGATGTCGAGCGGCTACCGGCTCTGGCGTCGGCTGGGCACGGCCCAGGTCGGGATCCGCACGCGGCTCTGTCGCGCGCGCCCGCCGCCCGCGTCGACTCGCTCAGAGCCTCTGGCGCAGATGGTGGCGCACCTCGAACACGTCTTCCCCGAAGCATCCTGTCCACTGACGGCCTTCCAGAGCCGATGGCAGACGTCCGTGTTGGGGTGAGCGTCGCCGCCCCGCCGCGGGTGCGCCGTACTCGCCGACGGTCGCATTGCCATCACAACCGTCGTCGTCATCGCCGCTCGAAGCGGGCGACCACGGCAGACGGCAAGCCGGGGACGCGCCGGCGGGGCGTATGCGTCGATCCGCGGCCGGACATGACGGCTGGAAAGGACGCAGACCCCATGAAGCGCGTGACCCCGTACCTCAAGATGCGCGTGCTCGGTGCGATCGAGTTCGCGCCGGGCGCCTCGAACGTCGAGCGCATCAAGCACGTCAGCAGCATCGTCTTCACCGACGAGAACGATCACCGCCACCAGTTCACCTGGCGCACCATCCAGACCTGGTACTCCCGCTACAAGAAGCTTGGCATCACCTCGATGCATCCGCGCACGCGCTCGGACAAGGGCCTGCCGCGCAAGGTCGAGCCGGAGCTCCTCGCCGAGGCGATCGACCAGGTGCGCCCTCAGTTCCACGGCCAGCCCCGCAACGTCACGGCGCTCTACCGCGCTTGCATCGAGCGCGGCGTGCTACAGCGCGAGCGCGTCGCGCCCAACACGTTCCGCCGTCTCGTTCGGCACTACGAGCTGCTCAAGCCCGACGTCCAAACCAACGACAAGCGACGACTCGCGTTCGCCAAGGCACACGCCAACGAGATGTGGCAGGCCGACACGATGTTCGGGCCCTACGTCGGCATCGGCAACGGCAAGGCGCAGAGCAAACTCATCGCCTTCCTCGACGACGCCAGCCGCGTGTGCTGCCACGGTCAGTTCTTCGTCGCCGAGAACACCGACACCCTCATCGCCGCCCTGCGCACCGCCCTCTACAAGCGTGGAGTCCCCGAGTCGCTGTACGTCGACAACGGGTCCATCTACGCCAGCAGGGAGATCACTCAGATCTGCGCGCGAATCGGTTGTCTACTGTGCCACGCGCCCGTGCGGGACGGCGCGGCGAAAGGCAAGATCGAGCGCTTCTTCCGCACGGTGCGCGAGTCATTCCTCACCCGCTCACTCGATCTCTCCAGCGTCGACACGCTCAACCTCGCCTTCACCCGCTGGGTCGAGGACGAGTACAACGTCCGCGAGCACGGCTCGCTCGGCATGAAGCCCATCGATCGCTTCGGGCTCGACCTGCGCCGCATCCGCTTCCTTCCGCCCTCGGACGCCAACGACGAGCTCTTCTTCGTCGAGCAGGACCGCACCGTCCTCGCCGACAACACCTTCTCGCTCAAGGGCGCCCGCTACGAAGCGCCGCGCGATCTCCGGTCGCGCAAGGTGCAAGTGCGCTTCGACCGACGGCGCACCGGCCGCGTGGTCGTCTTCTTCAAGGGGGAGCGACAGGGCGACGCCCGCCCCGTCGACTTCGTCGCCAACGACCGCCCGCGCCGCGCCACCACGCCGGAGTCGTCGTCGTGATCCGCGCCCACTTCGGCGTCGATCAAAATCCCTTCGTCGCCGACAATCCTGCGCTCCTACCGCACCAACAAGACATCTTCGACACCGTGCGCGTGCACTGCCAGCAGGGCGGCCTGTGCGTCATCGTCGGCGAGCCCGGCACCGGCAAGAGCGTCGTCAAGCAGGCCTTGGTCCAGCACGATCCCAAGCGCCTCATCACGCCCGTCGTCAACCGCACACTGCACACCTACGCCAGTGTGCTGCGCATCCTCTGCGATGCGTTCCAGATCGACGCCGACGGGCGCGCCACCGCCTGCGAGAAGCGGCTCATCGAGGAGGCCCGGCGAATCAACCACGCTGGCAGGATGCTCGCCCCCATCATCGACGACGCGCATCTCATCGACCTTCACGATCTGCGGCGGCTGCGCCTCTTGCTCGAGGACTTCCCGAAGAACCACAACCTCGTGCTGATCGCGCAACCGGGCCTGCTCACCAACTTGGCTCTCACCCCCAACCACGACATCCAGTCTCGAGTGACCTACTCGGTGCTCGTCCCTCGGCTGACGTCCGACGACCTCGAGCGCTTCATCCACCGCGAGCTCGACGCCGTCACCTTGCCCCACGCGACCTTCACTGCCGAGGCCTTCTCCCTCGTCGTGCGCGCCTCCGAGGGATACCTGCGTCGCGCACGAAACCTGTGCGTCGGCGCTCTCTTCGAGGCCGTTCGCGACCGGACGCGTACCGTCGATCTCAAGCAGGTCAACCGCGTCCTCCTGCAGCCGCACTGGCGCGAGCGGCTGGCGACGCCGTGAAGCCTCGGCGCCACCCCCGCCACGCCCAGCTTCACCTGCCGCCGCTCGACGCCGATCAGGCGCTCACGCTCGTCGCGATCCTCGAGCGCACCATCTCGGCGATCTGGCGCGCGCACGGCGATCCCATGTCCGAGCGGTTGTTGTCCCGCGCCCGCCCGCTGGACGCAGACGACCAGCCCGACGACTACGTCGACGACGGCGATCCGAACGCCTCGGACGACACGCTGTTCTGACGCGCCTCGCGCTCCCACGCTTGCGACGCGAGGACGGCCGTGGCCGAGCTGTCGCAGCACGCACGTCCGCCGCGCGTCGTTGCGACGTCAGCGCGGCCGCGAGAAGCTCCGCGATCTCGCGGCGTTGCCGCTCGTGCCCAACTACGATGCCAGCTCGGCCCACGCGCGTCGCCGCGAGATCGCCGCACCGTCCACGACGGCGGCGCGCCGCTCGGCGCCGCGCAGCCGATCCCTACGACGCAACGGCGGCCGTTGAC
>JADLFU010000246.1 GCA_020849655.1 Polyangiaceae bacterium
CGCGCGCGGCGCTGGAGAACAAGCTGATGACGCAGAACCTGACCTACCAGTGGAAGAGCCCCCAGTTTCGCCGCATGCACCGCGAGGCGCGCCTCGACGGCTTCGCCGAGGGCCTCGAGAAGGGGCGCGAGGAGGGGATCGAGAAGGGGCGCGAGGAGGGGATCGAGAAGGGGATCGAGAAGGGGATCGAGAAGGGGATCGAGAAGGGGATCGAGAAGGGGATCGAGAAGGGGCGTGACGAGGGGCTCGCTCGCTCCATTTCGCTGATCCTCCAGGCGCGCGGGCTCACGGTGTCGTCCACAATCGCGAGGCGGATCGCGGGGACGCATGACGCTGAGCAGCTGGCAGAGCTCGTGCGGCGCGCGGCCGTCGTCGACCGCGCGTCGTCGCTCTTTCCGCGGCCACCGCGCCGTCGGTGACCGCGACGCGGCGCACCGTCCACCCGACGAAGTGGACGCGCGTGTCCACCCGCGAGCCCGCGACAGCTGAATTTCCCTTCTGTCGCGCTGGCACGAAGCTCGTGCGGTGCGCGGCCGTTGTCCGTCGCTCTTTCCGCGCGCGCCGCGACGACGCTGACGGGTCGCGCCTCAGGCGTCCGGCGCCGCCGCGTGTCGCTCTTCGCGCCACGTCAGCACCGCGCGGAGGCAGCTGCGTGCGCAAGCCGGGGGGCGGTGGTCAGCCAGTGGGCTCGCCGAGGAAGTCCACCAGCGCGGCCACCACCTCGGCGGGACGATCCTCGGCCACCCAGTGACTCGCGCCGGCGAGATGATGAACACGCACGCGCGGCACGTACCGCTCCAGTCCCACGAGCAGCGCCCGGCCGAGCGCGTCGTCCTCGTCGCCCCAGATCACGAGCGTCTCGACGTCGATCGTGCCGGGCGCGCGCAGGCCATGCTTCGAGGCCGCCCGGTAGTAGTCGACGGCCGCCTTCGCCGATCCCGGCAGGCGCATGGCCTCGACGTACGCGTCGACCACGTCAGGCGGGAACGCGTGCGGCGCGTCGCTCGCCATCACCCGCTCGAAGTAGCCGCGCTCGGTGATGAGCGCCTCGGGCAGCTCGGGCAGCTGGAAGAAGAAGACGTACCAGGACCTCCACAGCTGAGAAGGCGTGGAGAGCCCTTGCCGGTACAGCTCGGGGTGCGCGGCGTTCAGCACGACGAGCTTCGCGGTCCGCGCCGGCTGCCGGTGGGCGAAGCTGTACGCGATCATCCCGCCCCAGTCGTGGCCCAGCACCACCGCGCGGTCGTGCCCGAGCGCGTCGAGCAGGCCCGCGACGTCGGCGACCAGGTGGTCGATCGCGTAGGCGTCCTCGTCCTCAGGCTTGTCCGAGCGGTGGTACCCGCGGAGATCCGGGACGATCGCGGTGTACCCCGCCGCGACCAGGCCGGCGGCGACGTGCCTCATCGCGTACCCGAACTGCGGGAATCCGTGCAGCAGCACGACCGGCGGCCCTGCGCCCTCGACCGTGACCGAGAGGGTGACCTCGCCGACGTCGACGCGCGTCGTCGTCACGCCGCACTCCTGGTCCGGAGGAGGCGCGCGCGGGCGTGGAAGAGCGTCCCGTCATAGAAGCGCGCGAGCCGCCGCCGCGTCACCGCTGGCACGAGGTCATCGTGCCCGTGGACGCGAGCGCGACGGTCGGCGAACAACCAGAAGAACACCGTCGCCTCGAGCCAGGAGAACGCGAACATCACCCAGCCGGGGGCGCTCTCGACGCGGCCGCCGGGGTTCGAGCGCAGATAGGCGATGAGCTCGTCGCGGCGGATGAGGGGACGCCCGCCCGCGGCCCGCGTGAACATGGCGTCGAAGGCGTCGGGAGAGAACGCGCCGTCGGGGCCGAACGAGTCGCTGTCGTGGGGATGCTTGCCGCGCGCGATCTGCGCCAGATCGATCGATAGCGACGGTCGGCCGCGCGTGCGGTAGCCGAGCGCGGCGTTGATGATGAGCGCGAACCCGACCGACAGGGGCGCGCACAGACCGAGCCGCGAGAGCCCATCCATCGTGTCTCCCACGGACAGCTCGCCCGCGCCTCGACGGTCGAAGAACGCCGCGTGACGCGCGAGCGCGGTCGACGCGCGGTCGACGCGCGCCGTCACTTGACGACGACCTCCGTCGTGATCGAGAGGCCGGTGGGCCCGTACGCCGGCGCCAGCGCGCGCAGCGTGACGGCGTACTTGCCCGCCATCACCACCACCTGGTTTCGCGCCGACAGCGACAGCGATCCCTGCTTCTTGGGGAGCTTCGCGAGCAGCGCCTGCGGGACCGCGCCCTTGCCGTCGACGCCGTCGAACGTGCAGGAGAGATCGACGTCCTCCGCGGAGCCCGACGACGAGTCCTTCATCGAGACGCTGAACCGGATCTCGTCGCCCGCCGTCTCCCACTCGCAGAGGTAGTCCTTCGCGGAGTCGAGGGTCAGGGTCTCGCCGGGCTTGGTGTAAGGTTTATTGAACATCACCGAGCGGGGAGTGAGCAGGTACTCCTCGAAGCCGGGCACGTCGCCGCCGGCCGCCTCGATCCGGATCACATCCTCGTTGAAATAGAGCGACTTGCTGGCGGTGAACGGCGCATACGTCCCTGGCTCGGCGCCGGAGTCCGGAGAGAGCGACGCGACCAGCTCGCTCGTCTCCACGGTGATCGTCCCGGCGTCGGGAGGCGCGGCCCCGGGCGCCGAGGCCGCGGGGCACCGCGAGAGCGTGCACGCGCCGGACACCTCGCGCTTGCACGGGTCCGTGTGGTCCTCGAGGAACGACGCGGTCACGAGCCCGCGTCCGTCGGGCGGAGCAGAGCTCGGCGGGATGCTCGCCACCACGATGAGCCCTGTCGACTGCTTCGTCGCGCCGCCGCCACCACCAGCGCCGCCGCTACCTCCTCCTCCCGCGCCGGCCTGCGCCGCGCCCGCCTGCGCCGCGCCCGCTTGCGCGGCTCCCGCGCCGCCTGCCTGCGCCGCGCCCGCGCCACCTGCCTGCGCCGCGCCCCCGCCGCCTGCCGGGAGGCCGCCGGCCTTGCCCGCTTGCGCAGCGCCGGCCGTCCCTGCGGCCTGCGAGGCGCCTCCGGCGCCGCTCGAGCTCGAGGGCGCGTCACCGTCGCCGCAGCCGACCACGAGCGCACACGCGCACCATGCTGCACGAAGCCAATGTTTCATGGGGCGCCGACTAGCACGTCGCCGTCGGCGCGCTCACTGCCGCGGGGCGCGGTAGACGTTGAACTCGACTCCGCCGGCCGGGTCGCCGTCCTCGCGCGCGAAGTACAACGTGCAGAGATCGGCGGAGAGCGCGGGATCGGTCTCGTCGGCAGGGCTCGTCACGATCCGGAGGGAGGCGCCCGCGGGCTGGCCGTCCACGTCGAGCGGAACGGCGAAAAGATCGTTGGAGTCGACCGACGGCGAGCAGCTGGAGGACGGCGTGACGTCGAGGGAGCGGAACAGCATCAGCAGGCCGTCCGGCGTCACCCACGGCGTCGCGTCGTTGCCCGCGCGGTGGCACCCCGAGGGGAGCACAATCTCGACGGCATCGACCTGGGTGCTCGACTTCGGGGGCAGCATCGTGAGCAGCCTCGTCGCGTTGTTGCGCGTGCTCATCCAGAAGATGCGACCGCTGTCCTCGGCGACCGCGAGCGAGTAGTTCGACCCGCTGGCGTTCGGCTCCCCGGGCAGCTTGACAGGCGTCATGATCGGCGGGGTGCCTGGGGCCCACACCGCCGCCATCAGCTGCCGGTCGGTGCCGATGCCTCCGACCGTCCGGTCGAAGAGGAGCGTGGTCGTGTCGCCGAGGGCCGCCACCTTCTTGGTGAGGAACCACGGGCCGCTCTCGGACTTGCCGGAGGCGTCGACGGTGCCGCCGATGGGGAGCCCCGGCGACGCGTCCGGCGCGACGGCGTAGCTGAGACCCTTCTCCTTGTCCCACTTGCCGGTGCGGTACACCAGCGCGCCCGCTGGCATCGGCCTCGGGAACCTCTGGTGTCCCTCGAGGTCGCCGCCCGGCGCGCTGACGGCGCCGATGCGCACGGGGTCGCCGAACTCGAGCCGCCCGAGATCGCTGCACGTCGCGCAGGTGCCCGTGTCCGCGCGGCAGTACGAGCCTGGCAAGCACGCGCACGCAGTCGCGCCGCCGCTGCCTGCTGTCGCCCCGCCGCTGCCCGCTGTCGCGCCGCCGCTGCCCGCAGTCGCTCCGCCGCTGCCTGCTGCCGCGCCGCCGCTGCCTGCTGTCGCGCCGCCGCTGCCCGCAGTCGCTCCGCCGCTGCCCGCAGTCGCTCCGCCGCTGCCCGCAGTCGCTCCGGCTCCGGCCCCCGATGCTCCACCACCACCGCCTGGCGCGCCCGCGGCTCCGCTCGCCGCTCCGGCGCTGCCGCCCGTCGCCCCCGCGGCTCCACCTGGGGCGCCTGCGTTGCCGCCGGGGGATCCTGCGGCCCCGGCAGGCGCGCCCGCGCTCCCGCTCGAGGCGCCACCTGCCCCGGCGCCAGGCGCGCCCGCAGTCCCCCCGGGGGCGCCCGCGCTCCCGGCGGTCGACGCGCCCGCCTGGCCACCCGCGCCCGCCGCGCCGGTCGCCTGCCCAGCGGCGCCAGCGGCGCCTCCGGTGTCGGAGAACTCCGAGCCCCCGCACGCCACCTGACCCAGCACCATCATGACGAGCCAGCGTGTGCGCATGAGCCAACGATACAGTGATCGCGGGGGGCGCGCGCAAGCTCGGCTTGACCCGGGCGCGGGCGTTCTCGACGCTGCGCCGCATGCAGAGCGCCGCAGCCCCTCGCCGCGTGACCTTCGAGCAGCTGGTGGCGGCGCTGCTCGCGTCGTCCGCGATCGACGTCGCGCAGCAGAAGCGCGCGCTCGCGCGGAAGGACGCGACGCTGAACCAGCTGGTCCGCGCGCGCCTCGCCGCCGAGAAGGGCACGGTCGAGCAGCACCGCGCCGCCGTGTCGCCGGTGGAGCTGTTCCTCGCGCTCGGGGAGCGTGACCAGGACGACAAGCCCTTCCGCGAGGACGCGGTGACCGAGGTGTACGCGCGCGCGCTCGGCTTGCCCTACGTGAAGCTCGACCCGCTCGCGCTCGATCCCGAGTTCACCGTCTCGGTGCTCTCGAAGCCCTTCGCGCGCAAGCACGGGCTGCTCGCGCTGCGCGAGGACGCGGGCGTCATCACCTGCGCGACGGGGCTGCCGCCGGACGCGCTCACGCTCGAGACGCTCGAGCGCACGACGGGCAAGCAGGTCGCGCTCGTGGTCTCGTCGAAGAGCGACATCGAGCGGATCGTGACGGACTTCTATGGCTTTCGGCGCTCGGTGCAGCGCGCCGAGCAGATGCTCCACGTGGGCGTCGACATCGGCAACCTGGAGCAGTTCGTCCGCATGAAGAGCGAGCAGGAGATCGAGGCGAGCGACGAGCACGTCGTGCACGCGGTCGACTACCTGTTTCGCTACGCCCTCGAGCAGCGCGCGAGCGACATCCACGTCGAGCCGAAGCGCGCCGACGGGATCGTCAGGTTCCGCATCGACGGCGCGCTGCACACGACCAACCGCCTCCCGAAGATCGTGCACAGCGCCGTCGTCAACCGCCTGAAGATGCTCGCGCGCCTCGACATCGCCGAGAAGCGCAAGCCGCAGGACGGCCGCATCAAGACGGAGTACCAGGGGCGCGCGGTCGACATCCGCGTCTCGACCCTGCCCGTGGCCTTCGGCGAGAAGGTCGTGCTGCGCATCTTCGACCCCGAGCTCGTCGACACCGATCTGTCGGCGCTCGGGTTCTTCGAGCGCGACCGCAGGCTGATCGAGGAGGTGCTCGCGCGACCGCACGGCATCTTCCTCGTCACCGGGCCGACGGGCTCCGGCAAGACGACGACGCTCTACACGGCGCTGCGGCGGCTCGCGACCGACGACGTGAACGTCACGACCATCGAGGATCCGATCGAGATGGTGTTCGACGGCATCAACCAGACGGCCATCGCGCCGGCCATCGGGCTCGGGTTCGCCGAGGTGCTGCGGACGATCCTCCGGCAGGATCCCGACGTCGTCATGGTCGGCGAGATCCGCGATCTCGACACCGCTCGCCACGCCGTGCAGGCGTCGCTGACGGGGCACCTCGTGCTCTCCACGCTGCACACCAACGACGCGGCGAGCGCCGTCAGCCGGCTCGTCGACCTCGGGGTCGAGAGCTTCCTGCTCTCGTCGACGCTGGCGGGCGTGATGGCGCAGCGCCTCGTGCGGCGGATCTGCTCGAGCTGCGCGAGGGAGCGCGAGCTGTCCGCCGAGGAGAAGGAGCTCTTGTCGCTCGACCTCCCGGTGATCGTGCGGTTCGGCGAGGGGTGCGTCGACTGCAGGCGCACCGGGTACGTGGGGCGCACGTGCCTGGCGGAGCTGTTCCGCGTCACGCCCGAGATCCGCAGGCTCATCCACGAACGCGCGCCCGACGACAGGATCAAGGCGCAGGCGCGCGCCGAGGGCATGTCGACGCTCCGCGAGTCGGCCGTGCAGAAGCTGCTGCAGGGCGAGACGACCTACGAGGAGGTCGTCGCCGTCACCGCCGAAGACGCGTGAGCTGAAGCGTCTCCGAGCCGGGCGGAGAGAAAAGATCACGGGAGGGTCTTGCCTTGCTCGTTGTTAGATACATAGTGCATCTAACAACATGCTGAGGGTCGCGGGAGCCAGGGTCATCGGGAGCGAGCATCGACGCCGCGAGCAGAACGCGCAGGACGCGTGCTTCGCGGCGGCTTCTGACGCCGGGTTCGTCCTCGTCGTGTCGGACGGCTGCGGCTCGACGCGCGCGGCCGAGGTGGGCGCCGCGCTGACGGCCGAGGTCGCGGGGGCGGTCTCGATGGCGCGGCTGGGGGCCGGGGTCGGCGCCGTGGAGGTGGCCTCGCGCGCCGGCGGCGCGGTGGTCGAGCGGCTGGCGCGCGTCGCCGGGTGCGTTCCCCGCGCCGCGCGAGCGCGGTTCGTCGAGGACCACCTGATGGCGACGCTGCTCGTGGTCGTCGGCGACGCGCGGGACGTCGCGCTCCTCGCGTGGGGGGACGGCGTGGCGTGGGTCGAGGGCGAGGCTCGGGTGATCGATGAGGCGGGCGCGCCTCGCTACCTCGCGCACGCGCTGCTCGGCGACGCCTGCGCCGTCGAGCCAGGCCTCTCGTGGCGAGCTCCTCGGGCGAGCGTGCCGCGGATCGCGATCGCGACGGACGGCCTCCCGAGGGAGCTCTTGTCGGGCGCCTTCGGCCACGCGGGGCGAGGCTTGCCCCGGTGGCTCAACGCGCAGGGGGCGCGGCGGCTCCTGCTCGACGACGCCGCGGTCGCGCTGGCCGAGGAGGTGGCGTCGTGAGGGCGCTCGTCATCGGGGCGTCGCGCGTCGTCGTCGGGGACCGCGAGCTGGTCGGCGCCGGCGGCGAGGCGGAGGTCTTCTCGCTGCCGGACGGGCGCGTCGCGAAGGTGTTCACGACGCCCACGGCGCTCCACGCGCAGAAGATCGCCGCCCTCATCGCGCTCGCGCCGAGGCTGCCGCCCGAGATCGTCACGCCCGACGAGCCGGTGGTCGACGAGCGCGGCGCGGTCGTCGGGTACGCGATGGAGCGGGTCACGGCGCCGCTCGCGCCGCTCGCCGAGCTGCTCCGCCGCCCGAGCTTCGCCGCTCACGGCCTGCCCGAGCGCGCGGCCGTCCTCCTCCGGCTCCTCGGCGCGGTCCGCGCCGTACACGCGCTCGGCGTCGTCGTCGGCGATCTCTCGGACCAGAACGTGCTCGCGGATCCGGCGAGCGGCGCCGTGCGGATCATCGACGCGGACAGCTTCCAGGTCGGCCGGCTGCCGTGCCCGGTGCAGACCGAGGCGTACGTCGATCCCGCCCGCGCGACCTCGGGGCCGCTCACGCCCGCGGACGACGAGTACGCGCTCCACGTCCTCGCGACGCGCCTCCTGCTCGGGGTCCACCCGTGGGGTGGCGCGCACCCGTCCCTACCGACGTTCGCCGCGCGAGCGAGGGCGCGCGTGTTCGTCACCGACGCGGGCGTCACGTACCCGAGCAAGGTGGCGCAGCCCCCACGATCGATCGGCGCGCCGCTGCTCGCCGCGCTGGGCGCGTACTTTCGCGGCGAGGCCCGCGGCCCGCTGCCCGGGACCGCGTTCGCCGCGCTGTCGCTCACGGCCGTGCGCTGCCTCGCGTGCGGCGCGAGCGGCGTGCCCGACCAGGGCGCGTGCCCCGCGTGCGCCGCGTCGACGCCGCTCCCACGGTCGGCCGCTCGCGACGGCGACGCTCGCGAGCTCGAGGGGCCGATCGAGTGGCTCGACGCCGTCGGTGACACGATCGCGGTCGCCGTCCGCGGGCGAGGAGGCGCGCGCGTCCACGTCGCCGTTCGAGGGGTGTGGCGCGCGCTGCCCCGCGATCCCTCGCCCGCCCCCGCGTGTGTCCTGCTCGACGAGGTTCGCCTCGCCGTCGCAGAGGGAGCGCGTATCGAGGTCTGGGACCTCGCGACCGCGCGCGTCGCGCAGGTGACGTCGACCGAGCTCGGCTGGGGCGGCCCTGTCGTCGCGCGGCTCGCGGGCGGGCTCGTGCGGTCGAGCGGCGGGCAGCTGGTCGCGGGTGACGTCGTGCTCGGGAGGCCCGTCGAGCGCGTGATCGGCGGCGCGCTGTCAGGGCAGGCGCGCGCGTCGTCGTCGGCGCCGTCGGCCGGGCGGGTCGTCGTCGCGACGCGGCTCGGGAGGCAGGTGCTGCTGGAGCGGATCGGGCTCCGGGGCCGCGCGCCGCTGCCGCTCCCCCCGCTCGCCGGCGGGGAGGCGCTCGTGGAGCTGGAGATCCTCGACGACGGCGCGACCACGCTCTGTGCGCGCCTCGTGCGTGACGCCGGTGTGAGCTTCGTGCGGTACGATCTGTTCGGCCCGCGTGGCGCGCTGGCGAGCTCGTCACGCGTGATCGAGGGCGCGCACCCGACGCGCGTCGGGGTCGCCGGGCGGGCGCTCCGCGGCGCGGTCGTCCTGCACCCGACGCCGGCCGGCCTCGTCCGCGAGCAGCTGGTGCACGGCCGTGTCGGCGCCGTCTCGCTCATCGACGGGACCGAGGGCGTCGTCGACGAGGGCGCGCTGCTCGTCGCCCGCGGCGCCGATCTCGTGGTCGCCCTCGACCGC
>JADLFU010000247.1 GCA_020849655.1 Polyangiaceae bacterium
GGGTTTCGGGAGCCCTTCGTCGCGAGCGCCGGATTCCTAGCGTCCTTCGGCCGTCTTGGGTGAAACCGTGCTCGACGTGGCACGGCCACGCCTGCGCGCGGATTTCAGCCCAATTCGGCTCGAATTCTGCTTCGGACTCCGACGCTTGCTCCTTGGGCTCCCGAAATCCATGCTCAGAACGCGTCGGGCGCGGCGCGCAGCGCGTGGTCGATCGCGAGCGGCAGCGCCTGGACGGCGTCGAGCCCGCCGTCGAGGTAGCGGTAGCGCGCGAGGTTCCCCATCACGCGGCTCACGTACGTGCGCGTCTCGCCGTACGGGATGCGGGCGACGAAGACGTCGATCTCCGCGCCCTTCGCGCCCTCGAGCCAGCGCGAGACGGCCGCGGGGCCCGCGTTGTAGCTCGCGACGGCGAGCGGGAGGTTCCCCTGCCAGGTCTTCTGCAGGATGCCGAGGTAGCGCGCGCCGAGATCGATGTTCGTGCCCGGTCGGGTGAGCCAGCCGTCCTCGAACGCGGCGCCCGCGCGCTTCGACACCTCGCGCGCGGTGGCCGGGAGGAGCTGCATCAGCCCGACCGCGTTGGCGGGTGAGACGACGTCCACGTCGAAGGCGCTCTCCTGGCGCATGATCGCGTGCACGAGGCCGGTCGGCAGGCCCTCGCGCGCCTCGACCTCCCTCACCGTCGGCAGGTACGGCGCGGGGTAGAGGCACTCCCACGCCCAGCGCGTCGCCGCGCTCGGCGCGGAGAGGAGCGTGGCGGCCTTCACCTCGGCCTGCGCGACGCGGTAGCGGCGGGTCGCGTGGTCGAGCGCGCCGTACGCGGCGCAGAGCGCCTCGACCCCGCGGGGCTGGTGCGCGGCGGAGAGCGCCTTCTCGCCTGCGCGGAGCGCCTGCTCGGCCTCGTCGTCCAGGCCGAGCCCGTGCAGCACGGCGGCGTCCGCGGGGAGCGTGGGCGACAGCGGCGCGGACGTCCCGCTCTCGGGGGGGCCGAGCCGCGGCGGGGGCGTGACGCCCATCGCGACGAGGCGCGCCTCCGCCGCCTGCGCGGGGAAGGACAGCGGCTGCGTCTTCATCACCTCGACGAACGCGGCCTCTGCGCGCGCGGCGTCGCCGGCCTTCATCGCGGCGACCCCCTCGAGCTCTCGCAGCCGCGCGCGCTCGGCCTTGTCGTCCTCGGCGCGGGCGAGCGCGCCGAGCGCGTCGACGGCGTCCGCGGGGCGTCCCTCCGCGAGCAGGACGAGCGCGCGGTCGTACTCGGCCGCGGCCGCGTGCTTCCCCTTGCGGTAGCGCTTCAGGTACGCGCCGTAGCGCGCGACGGCGTCCTCGTTCTCCCCGAGCAGCATCGAGAGGCGCGCGGCGAGGTAGGCGGCCTCCTCCGCGTGATCGCTCCTCGGGTGCTCCCGTCGCAGGGCGTCGTACGCGCGGATGGCGTCGGCGTCGCGGTTGGCGCGTGACAGCGCGCGCGCGGCGAGGAAGGCGTCGTCGTCCGACGATCGCAGCTTCGCAGCTCGCCCGAGCACGCGCGCGGCCTCCGCGTAGCGACGGAGCTTGTAGAGCACGCGGCCGTGCGCCGCGGTGAGCTCGCCCTCGTTCGTGCCCGCGCGCGCCGCCTCGATGTCGGCGAGCGCGAGGGTGGCCTTGCCCGCCTGCGCGAGCTTGTCGGCGCGGGCCAGGAGCTCCTCGCTCGACGGGTGCGCGTCCGGCGCGAGCCTGCGCAGGAGCGCGATGGCCGCCTCGCCGCTCGCGTGTCCGGGGGCCTCGCGCGAGATCCAGCGCGCGTCGGCGAGGCCTTGATCCCCCTGCTTCGAGCGCTCGGCGAGGCCCATCCGCGCGGCGCGCAGGCGCGTCTCTGCGGCGCGGGCCTTCGTCACGGCGAGCGCGCGCGTGAGCGTGGCGCGCGCGTCGTCCGGCTTGCCTGCGCGCTCCTCTGCCTCCGCGGCGCGTAGCTGGTTCGAGAGGCCCTCGCGCGCCGCGAAGTACTGCGCGGCGGCCTCGAACGGGCCCACCTTCGCCTGGGCGTCGGCGCGGAGGCCGGCGACGCTGGCCGCGAGGGCGGGCATCGTCGCGCCGTCGAGCAGTCTGAGCACGGCGGCCGGATCGCCGAGCTCCGACGCCACCCGCGCGCGCAGGTAGCGCAGATCCGGGCGCGCGCGCTCCGCCTCGGGGAGCGCGTCGAGCGCGACCGCGGCCTCACGCCACCTCATCGCGCGGACGTGCTCGCGCCACGGACCGGCGGGCGGCGCGAGGGCGGACGCGCTCTGCTGAGGCGCGGGCGTCGTCGCCGCCGCCGCGGGCGCGCCCGACGAGCCGGACGAGGCGGGGCGCTTCGCGCAGGACGTCGGCGCGAGCGCGAGCACGGCGAGGACGGCGGCGCGTCGCACGCGTCGCAACCTAGCCCGCGGCACCAGAGAGGGCGAATTGTCGGACGATCCGGCCCCTCTGCCGCTTGCGCCCGGCCTCGCGTCGGCGCATGGCGCGCGCATGCTCAAGCACAACACGTACTTCGAGGGCGGGGTCCAGAGCGTCGGGTTCGAGCGCAACGGGAGCCGCGCCACCGTCGGCGTCGTCGACACCGGCGAGTATCGCTTCGGCACCGAGGCGCCCGAGCGCATGACGGTCGTCTCGGGCGAGCTGTTCGTCCGGACCGCGGACGCCGCCGAGTGGGTGCGCTACCCGAGCGGCGCGACCTTCGAGATCCCGGGCGCCTCGCATTTCTTCGTGCGAGCGGCCGCGCCCGCCGCGTACCTCTGCGTGTTCCTCTGATCAGGGCGACGCGGACGCCGCCGCGCCGGGGACGTCGCGCGCCTCGATCGCGGCGATGGCGTCGCTGAGATCGGTCCCTCGCCTCATGCACGGCCAGCAGTCCCCGCGCCGCAGGAAGCCACAGCCGGTCGGGTGGCGCAGCGCCTTCAGCGAGCCGAGCACGCGCCTGTCCCCCTGCTCCTTCGCGCGGGCGAGCAGCGCGCGCTTCGCGTCGCACGAGAGCGCCGCGCGAAGATCGACGGCGATCGCGACGGCGGGCGACGCCTCGCGCACCTCGGGGCGGGCGAGCGCCTTCTGCGCGCGCGCGCCCACGCGGGGGTTCGTCTGCAGGTCGTAGAGCAGCTCCGCGCCCGCCTTGCCGAGCGGGCCTTCCATCAGCTCGAACGCGGCGTCGGCGGCGTCGGGATCCTCCGCGGCGGCGCGGACCGCGCGCGCCATCGCGTCGTCGTCGGCGGCGGCGCGATCGGAGTCGAGCAGCGCGCGCAGCTCGCGCATCGCCTCGACGCGCCGCTTCTCCTCGGTGAGCTCGGTCACGAGGGCCCGCGCGACGCGGCCATCTCTCGGGTAGCGCGCGAGCAGCTGCTGCAGCGCGCTCGCGCCGCCTCGCCGGGCGTCCTGCAGCTCGTCGTCGCTCGCGGTCACGCCGTCGGCGCGCGCGGCCACCGGATCACGGGCGTCGGGGCGCTGAGGCGAGCCGCGCGCGATGAGGACGAGGAGCCCGAGCCCGAGCGCGCATAGCACCACGAGCGCGACGGGCGCGGCGACGAACGCGGCGGGGGGCAGGGTGTTCAGCGGCGGCGGCAGGCGCGCGCGCAGCGCGGCGAGCGGCGACGTCGTCGGCGACGCGGCGGCGAGCTCCGTCCGCGCCCCCACCGCGACGCGCGACGGCGGACCGTGCGGCTGGGTCGCGCGGGGCAGCGACGACGCGGGCGGCGCCCCGAGCGCGTCGTCGAGGCGCGCGACGATCTCCCGCGCCTCCTGGATGCGCCGCGCGGGCTCCTTCTCGAGCAGGCCCAGGATCAGCGCCTCCACCTCGAGGCTCGCCGACGGCGCGCGGAGCCGGACGCTCGGCGGGCGCTCGCTCACGTGCATCGTGATGATCGCGACGCGGCTGTCGGCGACGAAGGGGCGCTCCCCCGAGACGAGCTCGTGCAGCGTCACCCCGAGCGCGTACAGATCCGCGCGCGCGTCGATCTCGAGGCCGAGGATCTGCTCCGGGGCCATGTACTCGGGCGTCCCGTACATCACGCCGAGCTGCGTCAGGCCCTTCGTCGGCGACGGCGTCGAGAGCGTCTGGCCGGCGAGCTCGCGCACGGGCACCTTCGCGATGCCGAAGTCGAGCACCTTGACGAAATCCGGATCGCCGTCGCGCTCGACGAGCATCACGTTGTCGGGCTTCAGATCGCGGTGGACGATGCCGAGCGCGTGCGCGCGCACGAGCGCGGCGGCGATCTGCCTCGTGATGTGCAGCGCGCGGCGCTCGTCGAGCGCGCCCTCGTCGTCGAGCACCTGCCGCAGCGACCGGCCCTCGAGCAGCTCGAGCACGAGGAAATACGAGCCGTCCGCGAGCTTGCCGAAGTCGGTCGCGACCGCGACGTTCGGGTGATCGATGTGCGCCGACGCCATCGCCTCGCGCTCGAACCGCGCGACCACCTCGGCGTTGCCGAGCATGTCGGGGTGCAGCACCTTGATCGCGACGCGCTTGTGCAGGAGCAGGTGCTCGCCGACGAACACCGCGCCCATGCCGCCCTCGCCGAGCAGGCCGTCGATCCGGTAGCGCTCGGAGAGCACCGTCCCGACGAGGACGCTCGACGGGGGCGGCGAGGTGTCGCTCATGCGCGCGGGGGCATATCGCGGCGGGCGCCGGGCCGCGAGCGAGACGCGGCGCCCGATCGGGCGCTCACCCTCCGAGGCCGCGCTCGCGTCGCACGGCGGCGTTGCGCGCGTCGGCGCGCTGGCTCGCGGGGCGCTCGGAGAGGCGCGCGGCGTACGCCTCGAACGACGGCCGCGGCTCCACCATCTTGAACGTCAGCATGTACCGCAGCGTGCCGCCGAAGATGACGTCGGCCATCGAGAACTGGTCGCCGAGCAGGTACGCCTTCCCCGCGATCGCGGCCTCGATCGCCGCGAGCATCGCGTCGTGCGTGCCCCAGCCCGCCTGGCCCGGCTTGAACTCCCAGCCCCCGGCCTTCGCCATCGCGCCGGGCTCGATCACCGACGGCGCGAACAGGGCCCAGCGCAGGTACGTCCCGCGCCGCGGATCGTCGAGCGCGGGCGCGAGCCGCCCCGGCGCGTACCGATCGGCGAGGTACAGGCCGATCGCCGCCGACTCCGTCACGATCTGCCCGTCGTCGTCGAGCACGGGCAGCTTGCCCATGGGGTTCAGCGCGAGCAGCTCGGGCGACTTCTGCGCGCCCGCCTGCAGATCGACGTACGCGAGCGTGTAGGGGACGCCGACCTCCTCGAGCATCCAGACGACGGAAGACGCGCGAGAGAACGGGTGGTGGTGGAGCGTGAGGGCCATCGCGCCCGCCTAGACTGACCGCGCCACCGAGGCTACCGCGCGCCGAGCCGCGCGAGCGTCGCGTCGGCCTCGGCCACGATGCGCGTGAGGAGCTCCTTCACCGTCGGCAGCTCGTCGATCACCCCGACGACCTGACCCGTCGGCAGGATGCCCACCTCGGGGCGCCCGTCGACCATGCTCGCCTTCGTGAACATCGGCGCGTTGGCCGCCATCGTCAGCTGGCTCAGCGACATCTCGCTCGACCTCTTCATCGCGAGCCCCTCGCGCAACAAATCGAACATAGACGCGTCGGTCAGCGCGCGGAACTCGAACGCGTGCTTCGCGGCCGTGACGAGCCTGCGCGCCTGGCTCGCGCCCTCGAGCGCCTCGATCAGCTTCGTCATGATCACGCGCTGCGGGTGGCCGTCGATCGCCCTCGTCACCGTCGTGCCGGTGACCGGGGTCTTCAGGTAGATCGCCTTCACGTGCTCCGGCACGGTGCTCTCCTTCGTCAGCAAGAAGCGCGTGCCCATCGCGACGCCGGCTGCGCCGTACGCGAGCGCGGCGACCAGGCCTCGCCCGTCGTAGAACCCGCCCGCCGCGAGCACGGGGATGTCGACCGCGCGGCACACCTCCGGCAAGAGCAGCGACGTCGGGATCGACCCGGTGTGGCCGCCGCCCTCGCCGCCCTGCGCGATCACGGCGTCGACGCCCCACTCGGCGACCTTCTCCGCGTGCCTGCGCGCGCCGATGGTCGGCATCGTCACGATGCCCGCGCCCTTCAGCTTCTTCACGAGCTCCTTGCCCGGCGCCTGAGCGAAGCTGACGACCTTGACCTTCTCCTTGATCAGGAGATCGATCCGCTGCGCCACGTCGGCCTGATCGCTGCGCATGTTGACGCCGAACGGTCTGTCGGTGCGCGATTTCACCTCGCGGATGGCCGTCTCGAGCTCGGGGTAGGTCATCGTCGCGGACGCGAGGATGCCGAGGCCGCCCGCCTCGCTCGTGGCCGACGTGAGGCGCGCGCCCGCGACCCAGCCCATGCCGGTCTGCACGATGGGGAGCTCGACGCCGAACAGCTCGCAGATGCGCGTCTTCAACGCCGGGTGGGTCACTGTGCGATCTCCTTCTGCGCGAGGCCCCTGGGATCGATGGCGCCGCGGAGGAGGCGCAGCTCCTCGTCGGTGGGCGCGCGGGTCTCGGTCACGTCGCCGAGCGAGAGCTCGAACCCGGTGTTCTTGACGACGTCGTCGACGCTGACGCCCGCGTGGGTCGAGACGAGGCGCATCGCGTGGTCCGGTCCGCCGAAGTCGAAGACGCCGAGGTTCGAGACGACGCGCCGGATCTCGTGGAACCTCCCCGCGCGGCCCAGCTGCTTCGCGCGGTCGTACCCGACGCCCGAGACGACGTCGACGCGCGGGACGAAGGAGCGCGTGGAGTGGTTGGGCACGAGGTAGCTCGTCGTGTGGTTCACGGTGTTGCCGGGCGCGCCGCGCACGCCGAGCAGCATGCTCTTCGGGCGGGCGTAGTCGCCGATGGCGGAGATGTTCTGGTTGCCGAAGCGATCGATCTGCGACGCGCCCATCACCACGTGGCGCCGGCCCGACCACACGACGTCGAAGATGGTGCGGTACGGCACCCAGCCCTCGACGACGAGCTCCGACGCGGGCGCGCCGATCGGGGCGACGTTGGCGACGAGGGAGGCGACGCCGTCGCTCATCATCAGGTCGGGCGCGTGCGTGAGCTTCGCGAGGCGCACCGCGGCCATCGCGATCGTGGTCATCGGGCTCGCGAGGATCTCTCCGTCGCCGCGAAAAGCGTCCGACAGGGCGACGATGCACTGATCGGCGCGGGAGAAATCGGTCACTTGGCACCTCCGACCGCCGCCTGGTACTCGGCCTCGGAGACGTCGAGGTACCTGGCGCGAAACTCTTGCCAGGCGGCCGGATCGGCGGCGGCGGCCGCGTACTCCTTCTGAAATTTCTCGTCGCGCCCGTAGTCCGGCGTGCACGACGTGAAGTGCGCGCCGTTGGGGCACGCGACGACCTGGTCGACCATGCCGCGGTGGATCTTGAGCGAAGACAGCGGCCCGCCGGCCGCGAGCTCGGCCGTCTCGACCACGCGCTCGGTCGTGACGACGCGGTGGCGGGCCGCGCCGAGGAAGAGATCGTCGAAGAACGGATCGGGCCCGAGCAGCTGCCCGTTGCCCGCCGCGTCGGCGCGGTGCACGTGCACGACCGCGACGTCGAGCGAGAGCGCGGGCATCGCGACCAGCTCCTCGTCGTCGTACGGGGACCTCACCGTCCGCAGCTCGGGCGCGTGGGTCATCACGTCGGAGCCGAGACCCGCGCGCGTGGGCAGGAACGGCAGGCGCAGCGCCGCCGCGTAGAGGCCCCACTGCAGCATCCCCTCGTCGAGCTCGAGCACCGCGAGGTCGCCGCGCTGGCGCGCCGCGCGAAAGTGAGGCTCGAGCGGGATGCTGTCGAGCGAGACGAACCCGAAGACGAGCTTCTTGATCTTCCCGTACGCGGCGAGCAGCCCGACGTCGGGCCCGCCGTACGCGACGACCGTCAGGTCTGCCACGTCGCTGCGGCAGAGGGCGCGCACGAAGCTCATCGGCTTCTGCCGCGAGCCCCACCCGCCGAACCCGATGGTCATCCCGCTCTTCACCGAGGCGACGGCCTCGTCGAGGCTCTTCAGCTTGTTCATGGCTAATTTTTCGAACCTGGCGTCGCGCTTCTCGACGAAGGCGTCGCGCGCCTCGTCGGCGACGCCCGACAGGTTGAGCTCGAACGTGAAGCCCTGCTCGTAGCGGTAGCTCTTGTCGACGTTCACCGGATCGATGCCGTTGAGCGCCTGCTTCGCGGCGCGGATCACCGTCGGGCTCTTCTCCGCGATCTCGCGGGCGACCTCGCGGGCCCGCTCGCGCAGGCGCGCCTTCGGGACGACCTCGAGCACCGAGCCGTGCTGGAGCAGCTCCTGCGCGGTCGCGCGCGCCGCCGTGTAGACCATCGCGCGCATCTTGTGCTGCGGCACGAGCCGCGCGAGGTGCGTCGCCGCGCCGAGCGCGCCGCGGTCGACCTCGGGCAGCCCGAACGTCGCGTCGTCGCTCGCGAGCACGATGTCCGCGTTGCCGACGAGGCCGACGCCGCCGCCGAGACAGAACTCGTGCACCGCGGCGATGACCGGCACCTTGCAGTGGTAGACCGCCGAGAACGCCTCGAAGCAGCCGCGGTTCGCCCCGAGCAGCGCGTCGAAGCCCTTCGTGCGCTGCATCTCCTTGATGTCGACCCCGGCGTTCCACCCCGTGCCGTCGGCGGCGAGGATGACGACGGAGACGTCGGGGTTCTCCCCCGCCTCGCGGACGAGCCTCGCGAGCTCGAACCACCCCGCGACGGTGAGCGCGTTCACCGGCGGGTTCGCCATCACGATCTCGGCGACGCGCCCGTCGATGGTGCCGGAAATTCCCATGCGGCGGCGGAGTGAAACATGTTCTACCGAGCGCTGTCAACGGGCGCGGGGGGAGGGGGCGCGTTCGTCGAGGCGGGCGTCGAGGCGGGCAACGGCGCCGCTGGCGCCGTCATGAAACATGTTCTACTCCCTCCCTCGTGGAGGCGCGGATGAGCGAAGGCAAGGTCGTGATCGTGACGGGCGGCGCGAAGGGCGTGGGGCGCGGCATCTCGGCGCGGTTCCTCGCGGACGGCGCGCGGGTCGTCGTCTGCGGCCGCAAGGATCCCGGCGCGCTGCCGGCGCACGGCGACCGCGAGGCGGTGTTCGTGAAGGCCGACGTGCGCGAGCCGGAGCAGCTGGACGCGCTGGTCGCCGAGGTGCGGTCTCGCTTCGGGCGCATCGACGTGCTCGTCAACAACGCCGGCGGCTCGCCGTA
>JADLFU010000248.1 GCA_020849655.1 Polyangiaceae bacterium
GGCGAAATTGAGCTCCAAAATGGCGTACGGATTTCGCACCGAGAAGCACGCGCAGATCGCCTTGTTTCATAGGCTCGGCAACCTCCCGGAGCCGCAGTGGCTCACCCACAGATTCTCGCGGTGACCCTGCACCCACAAGAGCTCGGGCAGATCGTCGCCGTTGATGTCCCCTATCGGCTCGACGGTGACGACCCGCTCGATGCCCACCGACTGCAGGCCCTCTCGCTGCTCCCCCACTGGCTCCACTGGCTCGCTCGGCGCCGCGCGATCGACGGCGGCGCCGGGGGCCGCGTCACACCCCCACGCGGCGAGCGCAATCGACGCTACCGTCCCAAATCGAAGAATCCACCCACACTGGGGGGGGGTTAAGTCTATGCGAAGGTGACTGGATGAACATTCGTCGCCCCTGGTTCACAAGCCCTAGCAGCGCTCCCGGCAGTGTCAAGCGCAGACAAGTGCGACCGCGGTGACCGCGGTGAGAGTTGTCAATGACGCGGTGCGCAGTTCGTGAGGTTTCACGTTGGGCACAGCCACCGGGCGGGCGCATCTCGACGTTCGAGCACGCGCGGGCGCGAGCGTCGACCGCGAGCGGCCCTCGGACGGATGCGTCGCGCGGCGGGTCCCTTGCCGTCCCCCGCGTCGCCGCCGCGGCCCACCCCAGCGAAGCACACAAGGATGAGAGCGACGCTCGAGAGGCCACGGACGTGAAACATCGGAGCGCTCGACGCGGGTGGCTGTCGAGACGCGCGAGCTGGACGGGTCTGCAGCGTCTGCAGCGCCGGTGGCGAAGGGCGCTTGCGCTGGGTCGGTGGCGCACCAAGCTCGCCACCCAGGCACCCAGGCCCGCTAGGCCCGCTCCCCCGGCGCACGAGCGGAGCTGGCGACCGCCGCGCCGACGCGCGGTAGGCTGGTGCGATGGCCGAGCAGCGAGACGTGTCCCTGTCACTGACGACTGATCAGGCGCTCGTGCTGTTCGAGTGGCTGGTCCGCCGAAGTCACGCCGGCAGAGAGCCCGAGCCGCACCCCGCCGAGACGGCGGTGCTGTGGGATGTCGAGGCGCAGCTCGAGGCGCGCCTCGTCGCGCCGCTCGCGCCGGGCTACGAGGCGGCCGTCCGCGCGGCGCGGGCCCGGGTGCTGGGCGAGCGCGAGTGACCCTCGACGCCGGTTGCCGAGCTGGCACGAGGTTCGCTCACGCGCGCTGGCGTCGCGCGGCGACGGCGACGATCACCAGCGCGGCCACGTAGGGCACCGCGAGCACCAGCTCCGGGGGCAGCTTCACGGCAGCTGGCAGCGCGATCTGCGCCGCGTCGAGCCCCGCGAGCCCGACGGCCGCGAGCGCGGTCGGGCCCACCCGGTGGCGCCCCACGAGCACGGCGGCGAGCGCGAGGAACCCGCGGCCGCCCGACATCCCGACCTCGAACCTGTGCTGATCGAGCACCAGGTGCGCGCCGCCGAGCGCCGCGAGCGCGCCCGCGACCGTCGCCGCCACGAGCTGCACGCGCGCGACGTCGACCCCCTGCGCGCGCGCCGCCTCGGGGGCTTCGCCTGCCGCGTCCGCGCGCAGCCCGAACCTCGTCCGCGCGAACATCCAGGCGACCGCGCCCGCCGCGAGCGCCGTCGCCAGCCGCGCAGGAGACGTGAGCGTCGCCAGGGGCGGAGACGCGGGCGCGGCGAACCCCGCGACCCGCGGCGAGCTCGACGCCGTGCCCCACAGCACGCGCAGCACGTAGCGCGCGAGCGCGAAGGCGATGAGGTTCCACGCGATGCTCGACACGATCGCGTCGGCGCGTCCGCGCACGACCGCGACGCCGTGTCCCGCGCACAGCGCCGCGCCCGCGGCGACGCCCGCCACGAGGCCGACCAGCGCGCTCCCCGACAGCAGCGCGCCGACGGCCGTCGCGAGGCCTGAGACGACGAGCGCCCCCTCGAGCGCGACGTTGATGACGCCCGCGCGCTCCGTCACGACCGCCGCGAGCGCGCACGCGACGTACGGGCACGACATCCGCACCGTCTCGACGACGAGCGCGACGGCGACGCTCATCGCGTGACCTCGCGCCTGCCGGTCGTCGCGACCGCGAGGATCACCGCGCCGAACAGCACGTCGGTCGCCTCCTTCGGCACGGTCGCGTTCAGCACGAGGCCCGTCTGCTGCAGCGCGCCGACGAGCAGCGCCGCGGCGAGCAGCCCGAGCGGCGTGCCGCGCCCGAGCAGCCCGACGGCGATCCCCGCGAACCCGACGCCGGTCGTCATGCCGAGCTCGTAGTGACCCTTGTAGCCGAGCACCGCGCCGCACGCGGTGAGGCCCGCCACGGCGCCCGACAGCGTGAGCGCGACGAGGAGCCGCGACGAGACGGGCACGCCCGCGGCGCGGCAGGCCTCCGGTCCGAGCCCCACGAGCCCGACCTCGCGCCCGACCTTCGCGCGCCGCTCCCACCTGTCGATCAGCCACGGCGTCACGAGCGCGAGCAGCACCGCGAAGCTGGCCGCGCTGCCCGCGAGCGCGTGAGAGAGCACCGAGAGCCTCGGGATCGCCGCGGAGGCCGCCACGTCGCGGGTGCGCACGCCCGTCTCGCCGAGGCCGTGCGCGAGCGCGAGCGGGAGGAGCGCGTCGGCGAGGCGGTTCTGCAGGATCGTCGTGATGACCTCGTGCGCCCCGAACCTCACACGGAGCCACCCCGCGAGCGCCGCCCACCCGGCCGCGACGCCGACGGCCGCCCCGCCCGCGACGGGCACGGCGATCCACGCGGGCGCCCACCCGAGCCTGGCGCCGACCACGCCCGCCGCGAGCGCCGCGAGGGCGATCTGCCCCTCGATCCCCACGTTGAAGAGCCCGGCGCGGTACGCGACCTGGAACGCCGCTCCCGCGATCGCGAGCGACGTCGCCTTGTAGAGCACCTGGCCCAGCCCGTACGCCGTGCCGAGCGATCCCTCGAGCCCGGTGACGAGCGCGCGCCAGGGCGCCTCCCCCGCGGCGAACACCAACAAATTAAACAACGTGAGCACCAGCGCCGCGGCGATCACCGGGCGCGCGTGGCGGGTGACGAGCGTCACGCGGCGGCCCCTCCCAGCATCGCGCGGCCGAGCTCCGCCTCGTCGACGTCGGGCGGCAGCGCCGCGGTCACGCGCCCGCGGCACAGGACGACGAGCCGGTGCGAGAGCGCCCGCAGCTCCGCGAGATCCGCGCTCACGAGCAGGACGGCGCAGCCCGCGAGCGCCACCTCCGCCAGGCGCGCGCGCAGCGCCGCCGCCGCCGCCGCGTCCACCCCGCGCGTCGGGTGCGCGACGACGAGCGCGCGGAGCGGCCGACCGAGCGCGCGCGCGAGCACGACCTTCTGCTGGTTGCCGCCCGACAGCGCGGAGATGGGCACATCCAGGCGAGCGGGCGACGCGCCGCTGGCGACGAGGCGCTGGCGCGCGCGCGCCGCCTCGTCGCCCCCGAGCTCCCCGAGGACCAGGTTGTCGTGCACGGACGCGCCCGCGACGATCCCGAGCGCGTGCCGATCGCCGTGCACCACGCCGAGCCCCCGCGACCGACGCGCGGCGACGTCGAGCCCGTCGAGCGGCGCGCCGTCGAGCGAGAGCCGCCCCCGCGCAGGCGCCGCGAGCCCCGCGATGAGCTCGACCAGCTCGTCCTGCCCGTTGCCGTCGACGCCCGCGACGCCCACGATCTCTCCCCTCCGCACCTCGAGCGACACGTCGACGAGGCGCCCCGCGCCGAGCGCGTCGAGCGCCAGCACGACGGGCGCGTCGACGGGAGGCGGCGGCCGCGACACGGGCGGCGGCGCGGCCCCGAGCGCGAGGCGCGCGAGCTCGTCCGTCGTCAGACCGCGCGCCTCCCCCGCGAACACGCGCGCGCCCCGGCGCAGCACGACGACCTCGTCCGCGTGCGCGCTCACCTCGTCGAGGTGGTGCGTGACGACCGCCACCGTCGCGCCGTCGTCGGCGAGGCGGCGCATCACCGCGTAGAGTCGCGCCGCCTCGGCGCGCGTCTGCGTGGCCGTCGGCTCGTCGAACAGCAGCGTCGTCGCGCCGCGCACGAGCACGCGCAGGATCTCGAGCCGCTGCCGCTCCCCGACCGAGAGCGCCTCGGCCGGCAGGCCGAGATCGACCTCGAGGCCGACGTCGCGCATCACCCGCTCGGCACGTGCCAGGAGCGCGCCGGGCCGGAGGACCCCGAGCGGCCCGACCGGCTCGTCGCCGAGCATCAGGTTCTTCAGTCCATCGAACGACGGCACGAGCGAGAAGTGCTGGTGGACGACGCCGATCCCGAGCCGCCGCGCCTCCGCCGGCGACACCCGCGCGCGCGCGACCCCGTCGAGGACGAGCTCTCCCGACGTCGGCGCCGAGAGGCCCGCGAGGAGCCTCAGCAGCGTGGATTTTCCGGCGCCGTTCTCCCCGAGCAGCGCGGTGATGCGACCCTCGGTGAGCTGGGCCGAGACGTCGTCGAGCGCGACGACGTCGCCGTAGCGCTTCGTCAGCCCGCGCGCCTCGATCCTCATCGGTCGCGCAGCATACCGCCCCGCCCGCGGTCACCGCCCGATCACTTCGCCGACTTGCAGTCGCTCGCGCAGCCGTCGCCGCCCGTGCCATCGAGGCGGCCGCGAGCTTGCGTGATGGGCCGCCCGTGCTCCCTCAGCATGGATTTCGGGAGCCCAAGGAGCAAGCGTCGGAGTCCGACGCGGAATTCGAGCCGAATTGGGCTGAAATCCGCGCGCAGGCGTGGCCGTGCCACGTCGAGCACGGTTTCACCCAAGACGGCCGAAGGACGCTAGGAATCCGGCGCTCGCGACGAAGGGCTCCCGAAACCC
>JADLFU010000249.1 GCA_020849655.1 Polyangiaceae bacterium
AGGTCGCCGTCACACCCACGAGACTCGGGCGACTCGGCTACCTGGAAGGCAAACCACTCGGGTTTGGGTGGAAGGTGCGAGAGGGCGTCCTCTCTTACGCCGGGGGTCGACCCGTGACCTTCTTCCGGCTCAGCGACGGCGCGTGCAAGACGCTACCTGCCGACCCGCCCATCGCGGACACGAAGTGGGGCGAGCTGATCTGGGCCGACGACCAGGAGGTCATGGTGGTCGTCCTCCAGGGCATCCAGGGCAAGACGATCTTGCGGTACAAGCTCGACGATCTTGGACCCTGGCAACCCCTTCCCCAGTAGCTCCAGTTGATCCCGCCCGGCGATGCCGCTGACGCCGGGGCAGCACCGGCAACGTTCGTATTCCGCCCATCGTGATCGCTCCGTCCGCCCTCGAGCCGATCGCGTAGGCGGCGGCGCGCGTCGCTGTGGTCGGCGTCGGCACGCCGGCACGTCGCCGGCGAGGTAGACCAGGGAGGCCGACGCAGGACTACCCGGAGTATTTGGAGGAGGCCGACCGACCCGGTGCAGCCGCGAGATGGGACACCTCCTCAGGGCGCGACGATCGAAGGGGGCGCGCCCGAGAGCGCGTCAGCGAAGAAGCGCACGTACTGGCGGCGCGCGTCCTCGGTGAAGATGAGCCCCCCGTGCTCGGCCTTCTTGCCGTCCATCATCGCGAACTGGAACACCCCGCCCGTCGCCGCGCCGCCCCCGAGGTTGCCGGCGAGCGGGACGGGCGCCGCGGTGAGCCCGGCGATGGGCTTCGGGGCGGGGCCGGCCTGCGCGAGCCCGAGCGCGTGGGCGAGCAGGCTGGTCGACGAGTTGGGCACGATCGTGTCGTTCACGACCTCCTGCAAGAGCACGCTCGTCGGCGCCCACCCGCCCGCGCCCGGCGGCGCGCCGCCGAGCACGAATTGCGCGAAGTTCGCCGCGTCGCCGGCGTCGACGATGCCCTGCGCGGCGACGAAGAACCGCGCGACGTCGCCGTCGCGCGTGCCGGGCGGGCGGAAGCCGTTCACGAGCACCTTGAACGTGTTCGAGTCGCGCATCAGCGTCGTCAGCCCGGCGCCGCCGACGTTGAGGACGGCCGCGCGCACGCCGCGCGTGAGCGCGAGGAACGTCGCGCCCTGCACGGAGCCGAACGAGTGGCCGATGTACACGACCGCTCCGACGTCGAGATCGGGCACGCCGTCGGGCGCGCCCACCGGGAGCACGTCGAGCGAGCCCAGCGTCCCGATGAGGCGCATCAGCGCGAGCTGATCGAGCGTCATCTGCCGGAAGTTGTCGCGCGCGCGGCCCATGTCGAAGGTGCCGGTCGCCGCGTCGATCCCGAAGAACGAGAACGTGGGGAACGAGTCCTTCGACGGCTTGCGATCGCCGTGCTCGGGCGAGTCGATGCCGATGACGGCGACGCCGCGCGCGGAGAGCGCCGCGAGCCGCTCGGACGTCCCCCACGTGCCGTCGCGATCGCCGTTCAGCCCGTGCGCGAAGATGACGACCGGGCGCGGGCCGGAGCTCTTCTTGTCCGAGAAATCCAGGTTGAACGGCAGGCTGACGGTCAGCTGCGGGCGCGGGGCGCCGCCCTCGAGGACGAACTTTCGATCGGCCTGGCTGCGGTACTCGGCGGCGTCGAAGCGCCCCGTGAAGCCGACGCGCACCGGGTCGACGTCGCGCTTGCCGTCCTTCGCGACCTCGATCGACGTGAGCACGGGCGCCGGCGCGGCGGCGAGGGCGGCCGCGCCCGCCAGCAGTTCGTCGTGAGGGCCGAGCGTCGTGAACACCGTCGCGAGCACGATCTTCGCGTCGCCGAGCGCCGCCCGCTCGCGCACGGTCGTCAGCGCGGCGCGCACGTCGTCCTCGTACGCGCCCGCGGCCGCCCCCGAGAGCAGCGCGCGGGTGTCGGATGACGGCCCGACCCGCGCGCCCGACGCGTCCTTCACGGCGTCGGTGAGCGCGAGGGCGTAGCGCGTACGCGGGCGGAGCGGCGCGCGCGGCGCGAGCACGAGCGCGTAGTCGCCGGCGGGGATCAGCTCCTCGGGATCGGTCGGGAAATACAGCTCGTCGTGCGCGACCACGTCGCCGAAACCAGGCGACGAGGGGTCGACGTTCACGAGCCGCGCGGCGCCGGTCAGCGTCGCGGGATCGACGGGCCCGGTGAAGTGCACGACCGCGCCGCCGACGGTCGAGAAGCCGTCGTTCGCGTTCAGCTCGGCGACCTGCGTCGGGTACGTCGAGACGAACACGTCGGCGGTCGTGTCGGCGCCGATGGCGACGCGCAGCCCCGTCTTCGACGTGGCGTCGGGGCGCGCGTAGCGGTTCGACGGGAAGGGTGTGAGCTTCGTCGAGCTCGCAGGGCCGTACATCACCTGCGTCTTCGCGTCGGGCTCGACGGCGGGCGCGGGCGTGGCCGCCGGGGAGGCGTCGTCGCCGCCTCCGCACGCCGAGAGACAGAGCGCGAACAGAGCCGACCACGAGGAGGCGGAGCGCATGCGCGCGATCCTGCGCTTTCGCCGCGCGTTGGTCTACCCTCCGCGCCCATGTCGAGCGACGCCCTCACCTCTCACCTCACCGAGTCCCGCAGGTTCGAGCCGTCGGCGGAGTTTCGCGAGCGGGCCCGCGTCAGCTCGCGCGAGCAGTACGAGGCGCTCTACCGGGAGAGCCTCGACGATCCGAGCGCGTTCTGGGCGCGCGAGACGCGCGATCTCGTCTGGCGCACGGAGGCCACCGCGGTGATGACGGGCAAGCCGCCGCGCGCGGACTGGTTCCACGGCGCCTCGCTCAACGTGTCGGAGAGCTGCGTCGACCGGCACCTCACGTCGGGCGCGCGCCACCGCGCGGCGATCATCTGGGAGGGCGAGCCCGAGGCCGGCGGGCGGCCGGTCGAGACGCGGACGCTCACGTACGGCGAGCTGCACCGCGAGGTGGTCGCGCTCGCGGGGGCGCTCCGCGCGCTCGGCGTCGAGAAGGGCGATCGAGTCATCCTCTACATGGGCATGGTGCCCGAGGCCGCCATCGCGATGCTCGCCTGCGCGCGCGTCGGCGCGGTGCACGGCGTCGTGTTCGGCGGGTTCGCGGTGGAGGCGCTGCGCGATCGCATCAACGACTGCGGCGCGAAGGTGGTCATCACGCAGGACGGCGCGTTCCGCCGCGGCAACGTGGTGCCGATGAAGGCGACGGTCGATCGCGCGCTCGAGGAGGCGAAGAGCGTCGAGAAGGTCATCGTCTTCCCGCGGCTCGGCCCCGCGCACGCGCCCATCTCGCTCCACCCGGGGCGCGATCTGCTGTGGAGCGACGCGCTCGCGCTCGACCCGAAGGCCGGCGCCGCGCCCGAGATCGTCGACGCTTCGCACCCGCTGTTCATCCTCTACACCTCTGGGTCGACGGGGAAGCCCAAGGGCGTGCTCCACACGGCGGCGGGCTTCCTCGCGGGCGCGCACGTCTCGACGCGCTACGTGTTCGATCTGCGCGACGGGGATCTCTTCTGGTGCACCGCCGACGTCGGCTGGGTCACGGGGCACAGCTACGTCGTGTACGGACCGCTCTCGAACGGCGCGACGGTGATGATGTACGAGGGCGCGCCGAACGCGCCCGATCCGGGGCGCTTCTGGCGCATCATCGAGCGCCACGGCGTCAGCGTCCTCTACACGGCGCCGACGGCCATCCGCGCGTTCATGCGCTGGGGCGAGCAGCACCCGCGCGCCTGCGATCTGTCGTCGCTTCGGCTGCTCGGCTCCGTCGGCGAGCCCATCAACCCGGAGGCCTGGGTCTGGTACCACACGGTGATCGGCGGGGGCCGCTGCCCGATCGTCGACACCTGGTGGCAGACGGAGACGGGCTCGATCATGATGGTCACGCTGCCCGGCGCGACCTTCGCGAAGCCGGGCTCGACCGGCCTGCCGTTCTTCGGCGTCGTGCCCGAGGTGTGGCGCGCGGACGGCACCCCCGCGGCGCCGAACGAGGGCGGCAAGCTCGTGCTCACGCGCCCCTACCCGTCGATGCTCCGCACGATCTGGGGCGACGACGCGCGCTACCAGCAGGCGTACTTCTCCGAGTTCTCCGACACCTACTTCACCGGCGACGGCGCGCGCCGCGACGAGGACGGGTACTTCTGGGTGCTCGGCCGCATCGACGACGTGCTGAACATCGCCGGGCACCGCGTCGGCACGGCCGAGATCGAGAGCGCGGTCGTCGGCCACCCCGCGGTCGCCGAGTGCGCGGCGGTCGGTCGCCCCGACGAGCTGAAGGGCCAGGCGCTCGTCGTCTTCGTGACGCTGAAGCTCGGGCAGGAGGCGGGGCCTGCGATGCGCGAGGCCATCCTCGAGCAGGTCTCGCGCGACATCGGCAAGTTCGCGCGCCCCGACGAGGTGCGGTTCGCCGACGCGCTGCCGAAGACCCGCAGCGGCAAGATCATGCGCCGCTTCCTGAAGGACATCGCCGCGGGCCGGGCCGCGACGGGCGACGCCTCGACGCTCGAGGATCTGTCGGTGCTGGCGAAGCTCCAGGCGGCGGAGGAGTGAAGATGCGGCTCCCTCCGGCGCTCGACGACGCGCGAGGGCTCGCGCGCGACCTCGCCTCGGGCCTGTCGCGCCCGTCGTTTCGCGACTCGCTCGCCGCCGAGCTCGGGCTCGTCCCCGACGCCGTGACGCGCGTCCTGCCGTGGGTGGTGCGGGCGCGTGACGAGGCCGACTGGTCGCTCATGCGCGCGGTCGACGAGAACGCCGCGCGGTTCCCGTGGGCGCTCGCGCTCGAGCAGGACGACGAGCGCCTGACGTGGGCGCAGCTCTCGGCGGCGACGTCACGCACCGCGCGCGCCCTCTGGGATCTCGGCGTCCGCCGCGGCGACGTCGTCGCGCTGATCGGCCACAATTCCCCCGGGTACCTGGTCGCGCTCCTGGCGATCACGCGGCTCGGCGGCACGGCGGCGCTCGTGAACAACCGCCTCGAGGGGCAGCCGCTGTCGCACGCGGTGCTCGCCGCGCGCTCGAAGCTCGTGGTGGTGGAGCGGGAGCTCGCGCCGCGCGTCGAGGCGCGCCCCGAGATCGCGGCCGGCGTGTCGCGGGTCGTGACGTTCCGCGACGGAGAGCTCGACGAGCTGGCGGCGCGAGCGCTCGAGGCGCCGCTCCCCCGCGCGCGCGTCCGCGCCGGCGACGACTTTTGCTACATCTACACGTCGGGCACGACCGGCCTCCCGAAGCCCTGCCACGTCACGCACGGCATGACGATCATCCGGGGCGCGCTCGCGGGCGTCCTGTCGTTCGGCTACCGCCCGGGTGACAAGCTCTACTCGGTGCTGCCGCTGTACCACTCGAGCGCGCTCCTGCTCGGGTTCGCCGGGTGCGTCGTGACGGCGACGCCGATGGCGCTGCGGGGCGCGTTCTCGGCGCGCGCGTTCTTCCCGGACGTCGTGCGCTACCACGCGACCGCGACGCTCTACATCGGGGAGCTCTGCCGCTACCTCCTCGCGACGCCGCCCTGCGACGAGGAGCGCGACAACCCGCTGCGCATCGCGATGGGCAACGGCCTCCGGTCGGATCTGTGGGGCGACTTCCAGCGGCGCTTCGGCGTCCCCGAGATCCGTGAGTTCTATGGCGCGACGGAGGCGCCGGGCGGCATCGTGAACTTCACCAACCGCGTGGGCTCCGTCGGGCGCCTCCCGATGCGGCGCCTCACGCCCATCAAGCTCGTGCGCTATGACGTCGACCGGGACGAGCACGTGCGCGGCCCCGACGGCCTGTGCGTCGAGTGCGGGCCGGGCGAGGTGGGCGAGCTGGTCGTGGTGCTGAAGGACAAACCGCTCACGTCGTTCCAGGATTTCAAGGGCTACACCGACGCCGCGGCGACGAAGAAGAAGCTCCTCTTCGACGTCCGCGCGCCGGGTGATCGCGCGTTCCGCTCGGGCGACCTGCTGCGCTTCGACGAGGACGACTACTTCTACTTCGTGGATCGCATCGGCGACACGTTCCGCTTCAAGGGCGAGAACGTCTCGACGGCGGAGGTGGCGGAGATCATCGGCCAGGCGCGCGGCGTCTCGGCGGCGCAGGTGACGGGGTTGGCGCTGCCCGGCGTCGACGGTCGCGCCGGCCTGGCGACGGTGGTCTGCGACGGCCCCTTCGACGCGAGCGCCTTCTCGGCGACCGCGCGAGAGCTGCCGGACTACGCGCAGCCCCGGCTGGTGCACGTGACGCATGAGCTCGCGACCACGGGCACCTTCAAGCTGACGCGCAAGCAGGTGTCGCTCGACACGCTCGACCCCGCGCGCGACGAGCTGTGGTGGCGGACGGACGCCGGCTACGAGCGCCTCGACGCGCGGGGGTACGAGGAGCTGCGCGAGGGGCGCGCGCGGCTGTAGCGCGCGTCGCCTCAGACGCTCGGGATCCCTCAGGGGGTCACGACCGTCCCGAGCTGCCCCTCCTCCGCCCGCCACTTGAAGTCATCCACGACCGCCGTGGAGTCGAGGATGCCGTCCTCCGAGTCCCAGATGGCGAACCGCAGGCTGATGACGCTGCCCGGCGTGACGGGCGCGAGGTTGCGCAGCCAGGCGCTGGCCGCGTGCCCCTCGAACCCGGAGCCCGCGAGCTGCGCCTCGCCGTGGCAGTTGGGATAGTTGAAACCGGAGGTCCCCTTCGTGCACTCTGTGAGGAACGTCGTGTTGTTGACACCGATGACGTTCTTCACGCCGCCGGGCTTCGTCTCGAAGGCGATGTCGGGGTACATCGGATCGCCAGACGCCATCGGGCTCGGGAGCATCACGACCGCGAACACGTCGTTGAACACCTGGCACACGTACATCGGGTACTCGTACGTGAAGAACCGGAACTGAAACGAGAACGACTTGGCGTTGGTGGGCACGCGGATCTTCAGATCGAGCGCGACGCCGTCGTGGGGCTGGCCCGTGGTGCCGCACGACCCGTTCTTCGGGAACCACGCCGGCCCCGGCATCCCGAAGTCGGCCGGCCTCGGGAAGGCCCCCTGGTACTGCTTGTCGAACTCTCGGATGAGGTCGGGCCTGAAGCCCGGCTGGCCGGGGGCGCGCGCCTGCCCGGACGACAGCGCGAAGAGCCGCGCGCCCTCGAAGGGCTGCGTCGCCGCGCCGAAGTTGGGCAGGATGCCGTAGTTGAGGTTCATCGGCTGGGCCGACGCGGGCGGCGGCGAGGCGAGGAAGGGGCCGCTGATCGCGCTGAAGCGCGCCGAGATGACGCCCCACCGCTGGTCCTTCTTGTCGACCGGGTTCTCCGGCACGTTGACGTTGCAGAGGCCCATCGCGCGCGCCGCGTCGTTGGCAGAGAAAGCGTCCGGGCCGAGCGCGCCGTCACACGACACGTCGTCGGCGGGCAGGCGGGCGCCGCCCGAGCAGTCCTCGTCGACCTGCTGCGCGTCCGGCACCGGGATGGTGGTCGGCTGGCCGTCGGGGTTCTTCACGTAGTTGACGATGTCGACCGCGCCGGGGTTCACGTTGGGATCGCAGTCGTTGCAGTCGCCGTCCAGCGCGGTGAAACCATCGCCGTCGTCATCGCTGGCGGGATCACTGTTGGGATCCACACAACCGAGCGGGCCTCCGCCCGCGCCCGCCGAGCCCGCGAAGCCTCCGGCGCCGCCTGCGCCTGCGCCGCCCTCACCGCCTGCGCCCGCGCCGCCCTCGCCACCTGCGCCCGCGCCGCCCTCACCGCCTGCGCCTGCGCCGCCCTCACCGCCTGCGCCTGCGCCGCCCTCACCGCCTGCGCCGGCGCCGCCTTCACCTGCCGCGCCCGCGCCGCCTTCTCCGCCTGCGCCGGCGCCGCCTTCACCTGCCGCGCCCGCGCCGCCTTCACCGCCGGCGCCCGCGCCGCCTTCTCCGCCCGCGCCTGCGCCGCCTTCTCCGCCCGCGCCTGCGCCGCCTTCTCCGCCCGCGCCTGCTCCGCCTTCTCCGCCCGCGCCTGCTCCGCCTTCACCCGCGGCACCGGCGACCGAGCCGCCCGTGTTGCCGAACCCGCCATTGCCAGCGCCGCCCGTGCTCCCGCCGATGTTGCCGAACCCGCCGTTGCCGCCTCCGGCGACGCTCCCGCCGGTGTTGCCGAACCCGCCGCTGCCGCCTCCGGCGACCGATCCGCCCGTGTTGCCGACGCCGCCGCTGCCGCCCTTGCCGCCGCCGCCGGAGCCGCCGCTCCCGCTCTTGCCGCCGACGTTGCCGGACCCACCGCTGCCGCTCTTGCCTCCCGCGGCGCCGCCGACGTTGCCTGAGCCGCCGCTCCCGGCGCCGCCCGCCTTCCCGCCGAGGTACCCGGCGCCGCCGCGCGGCAGGTACGACGACTCGTCGAGCGCGCCGTCATCGACGATGCCACACCCGGCCAGCGCGGTCGCGCACGCGACCACCGGAAAGAGGAGAGACGAGCGGCGAGATTTCATCGGGGTGGTCCTCGGGATAGCAAGCGTCGCGCCAGACGAGATCCGCCGCGACGTGGGGCCTGCCCCCCGCGCAGCGTCACGGCGCTGACGCCTGGGAGGATGGCACAACCAGCCGCTGGCACAACGGAAAGTCACGCCCGGGCAGGAAGGCCGCGGGCTCCCCCGCTCGACGGTGTAACCTGGCCGGATGAGGCTCGCCCGCGCCGCGCTGTCGCTCCCGCTCTCCCTCCTGCTCGCCCACCCTGGTTGCGCCACCTCGTCGCCCCCGCCCCCTCCCGCCGAGGGACCGCTCGCGGCGCACGCCCGCGCCACGGCCGCAGCAGAGGGGCTCCCCGCCGATCTCCTGCTCGCGATCGCGGCGGTCGAGGGGGGCCTGATGCTGCCTCGGTACCGCGAGGTGCGCGAGCACGAGGACGTGCCGGTCGCCGGGATCCTAGAGCTGCGCCGCGGCGCCTTCGACGGCCTCGCCCGGGGCGCGGCGCTGCGCGGCGTCTCGGAGGAGGATCTGCGCGCGTCGACCGATCTCGGCACCGAGGCGGGCGCGCTCGTGCTGCGCGAGCTCGCCGGCTCGACCGATCCCGCGGCGCTGCGAGCCGCGGTCGCGACCCTCTCGGGCCTCGGCGATCCGCTCCTCGAGCGTGACTACGCGGCACGGGTGTACCGGGTGCTGTCGACGGGCGGCACGTTCCGCGCGCGCGACGGCGAGACGGTGGTGATCCCGCCCCACCCCGAGGTGCCGGTCGGCTGGACGATCTCGCCGCCGCTCCCCGCGCCGCAGGCGACGCCCGACTCGCCCGTCGTGACGGTGTGGGTGAACACCCCGAGCTCCGCGGGCGGCACCGGCAAGTGGGACACCTCGCACGACGGCAAGGAGCACGTCGCCATCCACGACACCGAGGGCGGGTGGGACGCGAGCCTGGCGACCTTGAAGAACGACGGCGGCAAGTCGGTGCAGTACATGATCGACGCCGACGGCAGCCGGGTCGCCCAGTTCGTGCCCGAGACGACGGTCGCGTACCACCTCGGCAACTACTACTACAACCAGCGGAGCATCGGCATCGAGCACGTCGGCAAGGCGGCCGATCCGAAGGGCTACTCGACGGCGATGTACGACAAGAGCGTCGCCCTGGTGAAGGACATCACGAAGCGCTGGAAGATCCCGGTCGATCGCGCGCACATCTGGGGGCACTACCAGGCCCCAAACGGCAACCTCATCTCCGAGTCCGCCGCCCCCTGCTCGAGCGGCCTCGACGCCTGCGAGTCGAACACCAGCTACGGCGGCGCAGGGCACCACACGGATCCTGGGTATTACTGGCAATGGTGTCAGTACATGGAGAAGCTGGGCGGCACCTGCCGCTGCAACGACGCCTGGGACAACTGGAACTGCACCACCGATCTCACCCAGGCGTGGCGCTGCAGCGGCGACAAGCTGGAGAAGCAGGTGTGCGACGGCCCTGCCAAGTGCAAGGTGATGCCGATCGGCACCCCCGACCAGTGCGACACGAGCGG
>JADLFU010000250.1 GCA_020849655.1 Polyangiaceae bacterium
AGATAGAGGAGCCGCCGCAGCAGCTCGAGCTCCGACGCGGGCACCCACGACGCGCCGCCGCCCCGCGAGGCGCGCGCGCTCGGCACGAGGCGCACCTCCAGCGTCGCCGCGCCGAGCGAGCCCGGCGACGATCCGAGCCGCGCGGGAGCGCCGCTCATCGCAGGGCGCACGAGCGACGCGACCGACACCGTGGGCAGGCCGTCCTCGACGCGCACGGCGGGCGCGCCGCGGCCACGAAAGAGCGTGAGCGCCGGCCCGGCGAGCTCGGGGAGCGCGTCGAGCGCGATCGGGTGCGTGAACCCCTCCTCGACGGCGACGGACGCGCCGACAGGGACGAACGACGTGAGCCCGGGGGTCGTCCGCGCGAGCGCGCCGAGGCGCGTCGGCCACGACGGCGCGACGAACAAGAGGCAGCGGGTGGCCTCTCCCGACACCGACGCCTCGCGGATCACCTCGCCCACGCGCGCGTCGACGTCGCGGCGCGCGAGGTAGCCGATGAGCGCGCGGCCCGGGCCCGGCTCCGCGAGGATCCACCGCGCGCCGCCGCGTGGCTCACCAGGCGGCGCCGAGCGCGCGGAGAGCGCGAGCGCGAGGCGGGCGGGCGACACCTCGCGGAGCACCGAGTACGAGCGCCGATACCCGCGGTGGTACAGCGCGATCCCGTCGCCCGGATCGTCGGTCGCGGGCGCGTCGAACCCGTACGGCGCGGAGCCGTCGCGGTGCTCGACGTAGTGACGACCGGCGCCGACGAACGCGTGCCCCATCACGAGCCCGGCGACGCGCCTCAGCCTGTCCGCGAGATCGACCGCGTCACACGCGCAGCGCAGCGCCCACGCGCGCGCGCCCTCGGTCGGCGCGAGCTCGAGCGCCGCCATCCCCGCCGCCGTCCGCGCGAGCAGCCCGTCGTCCGAGAGCGACGCGAGCAGCGCGACGAGCCGATCGAGCGACGGCGTGACGACGAGCGCGTGCGTCCCGATGACCACGCCGCGCGCGTCGAGCGTGAGGCCCGGGAGGTTCAGCCGGGTCTGGTGGAGGGCGACGCGCAGCAACACGAAGGCGCGATCTCGCGTAGCTGTCCGCGTCCGCTCTCGCAAAAACTTTTTTGTGGACAGATGTAGGCCCAAGCAATACAGGCGCCGACATGTCCAAGCTGCTCACCGCCTCCCCCCTCGCGTCTCTCCTCGTTGCCTTCGCGCTCGCCGGCTGCGGCGGCGCCGACGCCGATCCGTCGTCCGACACGGCGACCGACACGAGCGAGCAGGAGGCCGTCTCCCAGGAGGCGCTCACGGGCTCGCAGGTCGCGAAGAAGCTCGTCGGCAGCTGGCAGGGCGCCTCGAGCGAGTACCCGCGCGTCGAGCTCGGCGCGAAGGGCGACTACACGCTCGACACCGGCATCCGCTGCATCACGACCCCGTGCCCGTCGGGCGAGGAGGGCGAGTGGGCGCTCTTCCGCGGCGTGTCCGGCGCGTACTACGTGGCCCTGTTCAACGACGCGGGCGGATCGTCCTGGTACAAGGTGAAGATCGTCTCCGGCGCGCCGACGCAGCTCCTGGGCGTCTGGGGCACGAAGGGCAAGCTCGTGCCGGCGAAGTCGTTCTGCGTCGAGTGGCAGGCCGCCGACGAGCAGGGCAACGCGCTCCTCGCCTTCTACGCCGAGAACGTGAAGACCTACGAGCAGGGCAAGGCCAAGCTCGCCGAGATCGGCTACTTCGCGAACGAGGCCATCAACGAGGGCACCTGCGCGGCGCGCTCGCAGGCGTGCACGAAGCAGTACGCGCCGGTGTGTGGCCAGGTCTTCGACGAGAAGCTCGAGACGCGCGGCAACCTCTGCGAGCTGAAGGTCGCCATCCGTCAGCGCGCGGGCGCGACGGGCGCGGCGAAGGGCCGCTGGTCGGAGGGCGAGTGCCAGCCCGAGATCACGCCGTGCGCCACCGTCCGGTGCGGCTGGGCCAGCATCTGCGTGGTAGAGGACGGCGCGGCCGTGTGCGTGCCGAACACCCCGCAGCCGTGCGGCGCGACCCAGTGCGCCGTGGGCACGGTGTGCTGCAACTCGAGCTGCGGGATCTGCACCGCCCCCGGCGACGTCTGCACGCAGCAGGTCTGCAACTGATCCTCCGCTGATGGCCCACGCGCCGCCGTGTCCGCCCTCGCGCGGGCCGGCGGCGCGAGCGCATTTGTCGTACGGTTCGCGTGCATGCTGAGGCTCCAGGCGCCCGTCGAGCGAGTCGACCCGGAGAGGGCCGCCCGCGCCGCGCTCGCGCTCTCCCGCGCGCTCGGTGACTCGAAGGTGGACGCCACGCGGGAGGGCAGGCGAGCCTTCTCGCGGGACGAGTCGGAGGCGCGCGGCGAGCTGCCCGACGTCGTCGTCCACGCCACCTCGGCGGACGACGTCGCGACGGCGCTGCGCGTCGCCTCCCTGCACGAGGTGCCCGTCACGCCGCGTGCGGGCGGCACGGGGCGCACCGGCGGCGCGGTGCCGGTCGCCGGGGGCGTCGTGCTCGCGACCCACGGCATGCGCGGGATCGTCGAGATCGATCGCGACGATCTCGTGGCCGTCGTCGAGCCGGGCGTCGTGCTCGAGGAGCTGTGGGCCGCGGTCGAGCGCGAGGGGCTGTTCTACGGCCCCGATCCCAACTCGTCGGCGAGCTGCTGCCTCGGCGGCAACATCGCCGAGAACGCCGGCGGCCCCAGGGCCTTCAAGTACGGCGTCACGCGCGACTGGGTGCTCGGCCTCGACGTCGTCACCGTCGACGGCGCGCGACTGACCACGGGGCGGCGCACCGCGAAGGGAGTGACGGGCTACGATCTGACGGCGCTGCTGGTCGGCAGCGAGGGCACGCTGGCGGTGACGACGCGGGCGACGCTGCGCCTCGTGAGGAGGCCCCCGGAGGTGAGCACGCTGCTCGCGCTGTTCGAGGACGTGCACGCGGCGGGGCGGGCGGTGCTGGCGGTGCTCCGGTCGGGCGCCGTCCCGAGGTGCGTCGAGCTGCTCGATCGCCAGACGCTCGACGCCGTCCGCGGCGCGGGCAACCCGATCGACGCGCGCGCGGGCGCGATGCTGCTCCTCGAGGCCGACGGGGACGCGCAGCACGTCGAGCGAGAGCAGGAGCGCATCGGCGGGGCGGCGGCCGACGCGGGCGCGCTCGACGTGCTGGTCGCCCAGGACCCGGCGAAGCGCGAGCGCCTCTGGGCCGCGCGCCGCCAGATGTCACCGGCCGTCCGCCGCCTCGCGCGGCACAAGCTCTCGGAGGACGTGGTCGTCCCTCGCTCGCGCGTGCCCCGGCTGCTCGACGAGGTCGACCGCCTGCGCGAGCTCCACGGTGTTGGTATGTTGACCTACGGCCACGCGGGCGACGGCAACCTGCACACCAACTTTCTGTGGGACACCGACGACGAGGTGCCGCGCGTCGAGGCCGCCATCCTGGGGTTGTTTCGCGCCGTCGTCGCGCTCGGCGGGACGCTGTCGGGGGAGCACGGCGTCGGCGTGCTGAAGGCGCCGTACCTCGGCCTCGAGCAGGCCCAGCCGCTCATCGACGCCCAGCTGCGGGTGAAGCGCGCGTTCGATCCGCGCGGCCTGTTGAACCCTGGCAAGATCTTCTGGCCGGCGTCGCACCGCGCCTGCTGATGATTGTCACGTCGTCCAGGGGAGCGCGGGCGCGCCGGTGAAGCAGCGCCGCGGTGTACGGGCCGCCGGGGGGCGTCTACGCTTCTGGCATGCGAACGCTCCTCGCGCTCGGCCTCACGCTGACGGCGGCCTCCGCGTCCCTGGGGTGCGACGACGCCGAGCGGACGGCGCCCCGTCCCTACATCGCGCCGCCGACGACCCCGGACGTCCCCTACGTCGCGCCGCAGGAGAGCTGTCAGGCGCCCGATCTGAACGATCCGACCCGCTTCGTCCCATGCTCGACCGGCGGGGGCATCTTCGGCCAGTGGGTGCTCGACGAGCTGGGGCTCCCCGCCTACGACTACGGCCTGGACCAGCGCGCCGACGAGCGGGCTCGCTTCGACAACACCGAGGGGCTCGATCGCCGCGATCACTGGTTCGCCTTCGGCAACGACCGCGTCAACGCGCTCTTCTTCAACGACGGCTACACCGAGCTCGTCACCCAGGATCGGGGCGTCACCCACCTCAACAAGTACGACGAGGCGCAGGGGAACTTCGCCGGCGGGTTCGGCTACCTCGACGACGGCCAGCAGACCTGGTCCACCGCGTACCGCTGGCGACCGGTCGGCGCCCGCAGCACGCGCCGGTCGGGGATGGGCTACGCCGAGGCGAGCTCGCTCCATCGGGACATCCTCGCGCGTCGTCGCATGGTGGCGCCGGCCGGCGACGCCCCCGTCATCGTGGCCGAGATCACCCTCGAGAACCGCTCGACGGTGCCCCGCTCGCTGCGTCACTACGAGTACTGGGACGTCGCCCGGCGCAGCGTCGAGATCAACTGGTTGGTGTCAGGGACGCCCTTCTCGCTCGCGCCCGAGAAGGCCCGCCTCGCGCGCGACCAGCGAAACGATCTGTTCGACGAGGTGGTGACCTACGATCCCGGCGCTCGGCGCTTGCGGCTGGTGCGCTCCCACGTCGAGGGCTTCGCGCCGCCCCCGCCCGAGCGGCCCGACCCTGCCGACAGCTACCCGGGCGACCCCTTCCTGGTCGCCCTCGCCGGCGACGTCAGCGACGTCTACGTCGATCAGTCCGCCTTCTTCGGCGACGGAGGCCCCGGCGCGCCGGCCCCGGGGGTCGCGCGCGCCGCCGGCGCCGGCGCCGCGGGGGGCACGGTGGGTGCCCGCGCCTCGGGACACGGGCAGCCCCGCATGCTGGTGATGCGCTCCGATCTCACCCTCGCCCCGGGGGAGCAGCGGACCCTCCGGTTCGCCTACGGCTACGCCCGCTGGGGGGAGGAGCCTGTCGTCGACCCCGCGTGGGCGGAGGCCGATCTCCGCGCCGAGTACGCCGAGAAGCTCAGGCCCAAGCTCTTCTATTTCGCGACCCAGAACGATCCGTTCCTCCACCGCGAGCTGGCCTGGCACACCTACCAGGTCGAGGCCTCCGTCGGTCGCCGCGATTACTGGCAGACGCGGGTCGTGCCGCAGGGCTCGGCCTACCTCTACCTCCACGGCGCCGACGGGGCCGCCCGGGATCTGGGCCTGTTCGCGCTGCCGCTCGCCTACACCAACCCCGCGCTGGCGCGCGATGAGTTGTTGCTCAACATGGGCGTCGCCTTCGGCGCGGATCGACGCTTCTCGTACGCCTTCCAGGGCCACGGGATGCTCGACGACGCGGGCCTGCACAGCGCCCCCAGCGACCTCGATCTCTTCTTCCTGTGGGGCTTGAGTGAGTACCTGAGCGCGACGGGCGATCTCGGCTTCCTCGACGTGAAGGCCCCCTACTACCCGAGGGAGTCGGTGCCGGGCGCGGTCGTCTGGGACCACGTGGTCGACGCGGTCCGACACCTGTTCGACGTCGTCGGCACCGGTGAGCACGGGCTGATCCGGCTGGGGACCGGCGACTGGAGCGACGGGATCTCCCTCGAGGCCAAGAGCCGCGACCTCGCCATCACCAAGGGCGAGAGCGTGCCCAACACCCAGATGGCCCTCGCGATCCTGCCGCGGGTGGCCGACCTCATCGAGCCCCGCGACGCCGCCCTCGCCGCCGAGATCCGGGGCCGCCTGGGCGCGCTGCGCGCGTCCCTCGGATCGGCCTGGACTGGCTCGTTCTACGGCCGCGCGTTCTTCGGTGACGGCAAGCTCGCCTACGCTGACACTGTCAACCTCGAGGCGCAGGTCTGGGCGCTGATCGGCGACACCCACGCGTCCGCGTCGGACCGCCGCGCGACGCTCGACGCCATCGCGGCGCAGCTCGACGATCCCTGCCCCACGGGCGCCACGCTGGTCCCGGGGGGGCAGGTGTGGCCCGCCATCAGCGGCCTGCTCACGTGGGGCTACGCTCGCCACGATCCAGCCCGCGCGGCCCGCCACCTGGCGCGCAACACCCTGGCGGCCCACGCCGTCACCTTCCCCGATCACTGGGTTGGCATCTGGAGCGGTCCCGACGGCATGCACTGCACCGCCGGCGCGACCCCGGGGCAGGCGTGGTTCAGCCCGGTCACGCCGATGACCGACTTCCCCGTGCAGAACAACAACCAGCACACCCTGCCGCTCTGGGCCGCCCTCAAGGTGGCGGGCGTCGAGGCCTCGGCCGCCGGGCTCCGCCTCGAGGCCCGCCCTGGCGCCCAGCCCTTCGCGCTCCGCACGGCGCTGCTCGACCTCGACCGCCGCGCCGGGCGCGCCGCGGGCGCCTACCGTCCGCTCGGGCCTCGTCGCCTCGAGGTCCAGGCTCCTCCGGGCGAGCGCGTGCTCACCGCGCTCGTCGACGGGCTCCCCCGGGCCGTGCCCGGCGGCGCCACGTCGATCACCCTCGAGCTCCCCGCCGGTGGGGGTCGCTTCGAGGTGACCACGGGCCCCTGATCGCCCGCGCCGCGCCCGTCTCTTCCGGGGACGACCCGCACCGCTCGACCCGCGCCGCTGCTATGAGGGGCCGATGGCGCGACCCAACGCGAGCTACTTCACGCCGGGCCCCAGGCTGCTGCGGTGGATCTCGAAGACCCACCTGTCACTGTACGAGGCGACCCACGGCCTGCTCGGCGCGGTGATCGCGCAGCGGGGCGAGGAGGGGCACGGCGCGCTGCGGCCGATGCAGGTGCTCTTGCTGGGTACGACGGGGCGCAAGTCCGGGCTGCCGCGCAGGACGCCGCTGCCGTACTTCCAGTACGACGATCGGCTCTTCGTCATCGCGTCGAACGGCGCGTCCGACAAGCACCCCGACTGGTACGAGAACCTCCTCGCGACCCCGGAGGTGCGCGTGCAGATCGCCGGCGCGAAGCTCCGCGCGACGGCGGCGCCGCTCGACGGTGACGAGCGAGACAGCGTGTGGGCGCGGCACGTCGCCGCGTGGCCGCGGTGGGGCGTGTACCAGGCGCGCACCTCGCGGCGCATCCCCGTCGTGGAGCTGCGCCTCGGGTGAGCGCGGCGCGGGGCGCTGCCGTCGCTGCCGTCTCGCTCGCGTCGCTCGTCGGCGGCTGCTGCGGCGCGCCCCGGCGAGCGCCCGCCCGCCCGTGCCCCGCGGGGATGGTCTCCGTGGACGGTCGGTTCTGCGTCGATCGCTTCGAGGCGTCGCTCGTCGACGTCGAGGGCGGCGTCGAGCGCGAGCACCCGCCGAACACGCCGGTCGCGGGCGCGCGGGTGCGCGCCGTCTCACGGGCCGACGTCGTCCCCCAGTCGTACGTCGCCCAGGTCGAGGCGGCCGCCGCGTGCGCCGCGTCCGACAAGCGCCTGTGCACCGACGACGAGTGGCGCGACGCGTGCGGCGCGGCGTTCCCCTACGGCGACGCGCGGCAGGCGGGGGCGTGCAACGACGAGGCGCCCGTCTCGCCGCTCACGCAGGTGTTCGGTCGCCGCGCGCCCGGCACGCCGTACTCGTGGGCCGAGCTCAACGATCCGCGCCTCGGCCTCGTCGCGGGCGGCGTCGCGAGGACCGGCGCGTTCGCGGGCTGCCGCGCGTCGTCCGGCGCGATGGACATGGTCGGCAACCTGCACGAGTGGACGGCCGATCCGGAGGGCACGTTCCGCGGGGGGTTCTTCGGAGACGCCCGCCAGCACGGGGAAGGGTGCGCGTACGTCACCGTCGCGCACGACGCCGCGTACCGTGACTACTCGATCGGGTTCCGGTGCTGCGCCGACTTGCCCGCGCGCTGACGCCGTCACAGAGCCGCGTCCAGACACCTCTCACGCGACCCCAGGACCTCACCGACGCCGCCATGACCTCGCTCCGCGCCCTCGCCCTCCTCGCCGCCCTCACTGGCCTGCTCATCGCGTGCGGCGATGACACCTCGATCGCGCCCGTGCGCCTCCCGGTCGGGGCCGCGTGCGACCGCTGCTCGGGGGGCGTGCCCGCAGACGCGAAGCTCTGCGACGGCGGGCTCGCCGTCGGGCGCGCGTGCCTGTCACGCGGCGACGGCACGTGCGGCTACGACTTCCCGGCGTGCCCTCTGCCGGCGGGCTACCCGTGCGCGACGTGCGAGGGCCCCGCGGCGGACGACGCCAAGGTGTGTCCGGGCGGCGTCGGCGTCGGACGCGCGTGCCTGTACCGGGCCGATGGATCGTGCGGCTACGACTTCCCGGCGTGCCCCGGCCTACCGGGCGAGCCGTGCGCGACGTGCGCGGGCCCGGCAGCGACGGACGCGAAGCCGTGCCCGGGCAGCGCCGCCGTCGGCCGCGCGTGCCTGGTCCGATCCGACGGCACGTGCGGCTTCGACTTCCCCGCGTGCCCGGCGCCCGTCCCCGGCGCCGCCTGCTCGTCGTGCGCGGGCGCTCCCCCCGACGACGCGCAGCTCTGCCCCGACGGCACCTCGGTCGGCCGGAGGTGCCTCGCGCGCGCGGACGGCTCCTGCGGGTTCGACCTCCCCGGCTGCCCGGGCACCCCGTGCGATCGCTGCTCCGGCGGCGCGACGCTCGACGCGAAGCTCTGCGGGGGAGCGGGCCCGGTCGGGCGAGCGTGCCTGCACCGCGCCGACGGGACGTGCGGCTTCGACTTCCCCCCGTGCCCGGGCGTGCCCTGCGCCACCTGCGCGGGGGTCGCGCCGTCCGACGCCAAGCTCTGCCCCGACGGCGCCGCCCTCGGCCGCGCGTGCCTCTCGCGAGGCGACGGGACGTGCGGGTTCGAGTTCCCCGCGTGCGTGCCGTGAAGAATGTTGATTGGATTGGGTTGCTCGCGAACCAAGTGAGGGGCCGCGGACGGATTGTGATTGGAGATTCAAGCATCGTGTGCGACCGTGGGCGGGTTGCGCCGCGCGCTGCCCTTCCTCTCCGTGTTGCTCGTCGGCCTCGCCCTGCTGGCCGTGGCCGGGTACTTCTTGCTCACGCACACCACCAACAAGTGGTTCGAGGCCGATCTCGCGCTGCGATCACGGCTGGCGGTGGTCTCGGCGCGACAGAGCCTGAAGCGCAACTGGGGGGGCGACCACGCCAAGCTGGCAGAGACGCTCGCCGACATCACCCGCGACGAGCGCATCATGAGCGCGGCGGCCTGTACGGAGGCTGGCGAGCGGCTCGCGGCGACCTCGTCGTACCCGGCGGAGTTCTCCTGTCACTCGGTGCTCGAGCGGATGCGCGAGGAGGCCGCGCGCGGCGCCGACTCCTGGTCGATGAACCCGGACTTGCCGTCCGGGCGGGTGCACCTCAGCGTCACTTTGGTCGGCGACACGGAGGAGTCGCGCGGCGCGGTCATCCTCGTGCACGATCTCAGCTACCTGTCGCGCCGCGAGGCGACGACGCGCAACTTGCTGCTGCTCGCGTTCTTCGTCTTGTCGGTGGGCGCGTCGCTGGTCACGCTGGTGGCGGTGCGCTTCGCGTGGGAGGGCTGGACGACGGAGCTGCGCCGCGCGCTCACCGGCGGCGGCCCGACGGAGTTCCAGCCGCTCGTGCGCGACGTCCGCGCGCTCGCCGAGCGCCTCGCGAGCGAGCAGGAGCGGGAGGCTCGCGGCGGGCTGTGGAGCCCGGCGCGCCTGCGCGCGACGCTGACGCAGTACCTGCAAGGCGAGCGGGTGGTCATCCTCGCCAACCGCGCGCCGTACATCCACGAGCGCGGCGACGACGGCGTGCAGGTGCTGCACCCGGCGAGCGGCCTCGTGACGGCGCTCGAGCCCGTGATGCGCGCCTGCTCCGGCGTGTGGGTGGCCCACGGGAGCGGCAGCGCCGACCGCGAGACGGTCGACGCCCACGACTGCGTGCTCGTCCCGCCCGGCGAGGAGTCGTACTCGCTGCGGCGCGTCTGGCTGAGCGAGGCGGAGGAGCAGGGGTACTACTATGGCTTCGCCAACGAGGGGCTGTGGCCGCTCTGCCACGTCGCGCACACCCGGCCCGACTTTCGCGCGGAGGACTACGACCACTACGTCGCCGTGAACCGCAGGTTCGCCGCCGCGGTGTGCGAGGAGGTCGACTCCGACGATCCCATCGTGCTCGTGCAGGACTACCACTTCGCGCTCGCGCCCAGGATGATCCGCGAGCGCCTGCCGCGCGCCACCATCATCACCTTCTGGCACATCCCCTGGCCCAACGCGGAGCGGTTCGGCATCTGCCCGTGGCGGGACGAGCTCATCTCGGGGCTGCTCGGCTCGAGCATCCTCGGGTTTCACACCCAGCAACACTGCAACAACTTCATCGACTCCGTCGACGCGTTCGTCGAGAGCCGCATCGATCGCGAGGCGAACGCCGTCGTCCAGGGGGCGCGCCGCACCGTCGTCCGCCCGTACCCCGTCTCGATCGAGTGGCCCGTGCACTGGCTCGGCGACGTGCCGCCCGTCGCGGAGTGCCGCGCACAGGTGCGCCGGGACCTCGGGCTCGCGGACGACGCGCTCCTCGGGGTCGGCGTCGACCGCCTCGACTACACGAAGGGCATCGAGGAGCGCCTCGCCGCCGTCGACCAGGTCTTCGCGCGGCACCCCGAGCTCCGCGGCAGGTTCACCTTCGTCCAGATCGCCGCGCCGAGCCGGACGAAGATCGCGAAGTACCGCGCGCTCAGCGACCGCGTCGAGGCGGCCGTCGCCGACATCAACGCGAGGTGGTCGAGCGGCGGCTACCGCCCGGTCGTGCTCCTGCGCTCGCACCACGAGCCCGCGGAGGTGTTCCGCACCTACCGCGCCGCCGAGGTCTGCTACGTGAGCAGCCTCCACGACGGGATGAACCTCGTCGCGAAGGAGTTCGTCGCCGCGCGCGACGACGAGCGCGGCGTGCTCGTGCTCAGCCAGTTCACCGGCGCGGCGCGCGACCTCACCGAGGCGCTCATCGTCAACCCGTACGATCTGCGGCAGGCGAGCGACGCGCTCGCGTCTGCGCTCCGGATGCCCGCCGAGGAGCAGGCCGAGCGGATGCGCTCGATGCGCCGGCTCGTCTCCGAGTTCAACGTCTACCGCTGGGCGGGGCGGATGCTGGTCGACGCCGCGGAGCTCCGCCGCAGGGAGCGCGTGTCGGGGCGCCTCGCGACGCCGTCCGGTCGCATCGCCCGCGAGGGCGCGTGAGGCACCTGTTCTCGCGCGACAACGGCGATCTGCTCGCGCAGCTGGCCTGGGCGCGCGCGCTCGTCGCGTTCGACTTCGACGGGACGCTCGCGCCGATCGTCGCTGCGCGCGATGACGCGTGGATGCGCCCGAGGACGCGCGAGCTGTTCGCCAGGCTGTGCGAGCTCTACCCGTGCGCCGTGATCTCGGGGCGCAGCCGCCGCGACGTCGCCGAGCGCCTCCTCGGCGCGAAGGTGCGGCACGTGGTCGGCAACCACGGGCTCGAGCCCGGCGGGCACCTGCCGCGGTTCGAGGCGGAGATCGCGCGGGCGCGCGCGCTTCTCACGGCGTCGCTCGCGGGCGTGGGCGGCGTCGACCTCGAGGACAAGCGCTACTCGATCGCGCTGCACTACCGCCGCGCGCGGGCGAAGAGGGACGCGCGCGCGGCCATCCTCGCCGCCGTGGCCGCGCTGCCCGTCGAGACGCGCGTCATCCTCGGCAAGCTCGTCGTCAACGTCGTGCCCGCCGCCGCGCCGAACAAGGGCGACGCGCTGCTCGAGCTGCGCCGGCAGGAGCGCGCGGACACGGCCCTCTACGTCGGTGACGACGTGACGGACGAGGACGTCTTCGAGCTCGACCAGCCGGGGCGGCTGCTGACGGCGCGGATCGGCGCCTCGCGGACGTCCGCGGCGGCCTATTTTCTGCGCGATCAGGCGGAGATTGATCTCCTCCTCTTGACGCTCGTCAGGCTCCGCGAGCAGTCCCCCCGCACATGAGCAAGCAGGGCGATCTCGCCGAGACCTACCCGCTGGGGCCGGAGCTCGGCTTCCTCCAGCGCCTGTGGCAGCTGGACCACGCGCTCGAGCGGGCGTCGACGCGGATGGAGCGGACGCTCGGCGTGACCGCGCAGCAGCGGCTGGTGCTCCTCTGCGTCGGGAGGTTCCCGGGGCTGATGGCGGGCCAGCTCGCCGCGCTGCTGCACGTCGATCCCGGCACCGTGTCGGCGTCGCTCGGGAGGCTCGAGGGGCGCGGGCTGCTCGAGCGCCAGCGCGATCCGCGCGATCAGCGCCGCGTCACGCTCGGGCTCACGCCCGGCGGTCGCGCGCTCGTGCGGCCCTCCGACGTGACGATCGAGCACGCGGTCGCGCGGCTCCTGGGTGAGGTGCCCGAGGCCGAGGTCGCGACGATGCTCGGCGTGATCGCGCGGTTCGTGGCGCTGCTCGACGGACCTCGCGCCGAGGACGACGCGCCGCCGCGCGGTGAGGCCGATCACTCCGGGACGAAGGCGTAGAGCGTGCCGCCGCGCGGCTCCGAGGGCTGCTCGTCCACCCGGTACGGGTGCCCCGGCCCCACCTCGCCCACGTTGACCCCGACGACGAGCAGCCCGGCCGCGCCGTCGAGCACCGACACCTCGCGCTCTACCGCCTCGGTGGCCTGCGGCGTGGTGATCTCGACGCGCGACAGCTCCTCGCCGCGCTGGCCCACGCGCACGGCGGCCCACCGCAGCGTCGACGGCTGCTCCCACTCGAGGCGCAAGGCGACGCGGACGCCCTCTGGCGCCCCCGCGAGATCGATCCAGAAGTAGGTCGATCCGGTCGGCATCAGCGGCGTGAAGGCGACGCGCCTCGGCAGCGACGCGAGCGGGAAATCTCCGTCGAACCGCGCGCGGCCGAACGCCCCGAAGCGGCTCGTCTCCCCGACGTGCCGCCCGTCGTCTCGATCGCCGAGGAACGCGCGCGCGACGGCGAGATCGAGCAGCGCCTCGTCGACGCGCTTGTCGCGCGACCTCGCGACCCGCCGGAGCACCTCGAACAGATCGGGGCGGTTGCGATATCGCGTGGCGTCGATCGGCGTCGACTGCTCGCCCCCGTACGCCATCGCGGCGAGCAGGGCGCCCGGCGCGCCGCTCGCGAAGCCGCCCTCGAGGTACAGCGGCAGGATGGGCGACGCGGCGCCGTCGTCGAGCGCGCGCGCGGTGAACAGCGAGGCCTCCGGCGCGCGCTGCGCCCGGTCGACCGCGTCCTCGAGCTCGCGCGGGCAGCCGGAGAGCGTCGCCGCGAGGTACCCGCCGAAGCCCGCGAACAGGTACGCCTCCGCGCCGGCGTCCACGGCCGACAGCGACGCCGCGGCGACCGCACGGTAGACCGCCAGCCGCGCGGCGCAGCCTGACGCGCGCTCGTCGAGCACCGCGAACACGCTCGCGCGATCGACCGGGTGACGCGTCGGGAGATCTTGACCCAGGCCGAGAGGCTGCGGCCGTCGCGCGAGGTAGAGATCGAGCTCGGGGGAGCCTCCCTGCGCGCCGTCGGGCAGCGGCCGCGGCAGCCCGGCCTGCGCGAGGAGCGCCCCCTCCGCCTCCTCGGCGATCGCGAGCGTCGAGAGCGCCGCCGCCTCCGCGCCCCGCCGCGCGTGCACGCAGACCGGCTGCCGGAACCCGCAGACCTTGAAAGCGCCCGCTGCAGGCCGCGCGAGCTCGCCGACGAACGGTCGCCCGGTCGGGAAGGTCTGCCAGGCGGGCGCCGCCGCAGCGGACGTCGAGGTCACCAACGCGATCGCGAAAAGTTGTCGCGCGCTGCGCACTCGGACGACCGACACCCGCGAGAGCTAAGGGTTCCGCGCCGCGGACACAACGCGCAGAGACGTCGCCGAGCGCCCGACCACTGGACGTCCGCGGACATCGGGCTACTGTGAGCTTTGGTCCTCGCGCCGATGTCTCGCACCCGCACGACCCCCCCGAAGCTCGAGCTGGACGTCGAGCTGTCCCTCGACGAGGGCGAGCTCGTCGACGTGTCGCTCGACGGCATCGATCCAGACTTCCTCGAGAGCGGGAACATCCCGCCGGCTCCACCCGTCCCGTCCTTCGAGCTCGACGTAGATCTTCCGTCGTACGACGTCGACGAGAGCTCGGGCGTCGTCTCGTGGCACGCGGACGGCGCCGCGCACCTGACGCCGAAGGTGCCGGCGAGGCTCGCCGGCGACGCGGTGCCGCGGGTGTCGATGGCGCGAGCGCTGATCTCGTCGCTCCCGCTCGATCACCGCGCGGGGTTCGTGCTGTCGCTCGTCGACTCCGCGTCGACCGTCGACGAGATCCTCGATCTGGCGGGGATGCCGCCGACCGAGGCGCGCGAGATCTTGATCCACCTCGCGCGCCGCGGCGTCATCGATCTCGGCTGATCGGCGGCCGTCCGGCTCGCGTCGATCGGCGGGGCGGTGTAGAGCGCGCGGCCTTGTCGGACGCGCTCACCGTGAAGCTCCGGGACGTCGCCGCCCTGCCGCCGCGCGCGGTGGAGCCGGCGCCGTTCGAGGATCCCCTCCCGTCGCTCGAGCCGCCTGCGGATCGCCGGCTCGCGGACGTGTCGTCCGTGCTCGGGCGCGTCGCGGTCGGCGCGCCCGTGCACCTCACCGGGCACGCGGGCGCGAGCGTCGCGTACGCGGCCGCGAAGCTCGCGCGACCGGGCGCGCCGCTCGTGCTGGTCGTCGCGCCGGACGGGGACGAGGCCGCCCTGCTCGCGCAGGATCTCGCCTTCTTCGTCGGGCGGGACGCGGTCGTCGAGCTGCCCGCGCCCGAGGCCACCGTCTACGCGGAGGTGGCGCCCGATCGCCGCGCGTCGATGCTCCGGGTCGCCGCGTTGCACGCCATCGCGTCGGGCGGCGCTCGCGTCGTGGTCGCGCCCGCGGCGGCGCTCGTGCAGCGCGCGCTGCCCGCCGCGGTGCTGAGAGAGGCCACGGTGACCGTGCGCGTCGACGAGGAGCTCGACCGCGACGGCGTCGCCGCGGCCCTCGTCGCGGGCGGGTACCTGCGCGTGCCCGTCGTCGAGGATCCCGGATCGTTCGCGCTGCGCGGCGGGCTGCTCGACGTGTGGCCGCCCGCGTCGCGCGAGCCCGTCAGGATCGAGCTGTACGGGGAGCTCGTCCTGTCGATGAAGACCTTCGATCCGGACGGCCAGCGCACGCTCGCCGACGCGCGCGAGATCGCGCTGCCGCCCGCGCGCGAGGCCGTGCTCACGGAGGCCACGATGGCGCAGGCGAGGGCGGCGCTCGCGGGGCTGTGCGACGAGCTCGACGTGCCCTCGCGCGAGGCGCGCAGGCTCCAAGAAGAGGTGCTGTCGGGGCGCCCGTTCTTCGGCGCGGACGCTTTTCTCCCCGCGCTCTACCCGCTCGAGGCGATCCTCTCGCACGCGCCACCGGACGCCGTCGTCGTCGTCGCCGACCCTCCGGCGGTCGCCGCGGCGGTGCGCGACGCGCTCGGGCGCGCGCTCGCGGACGAGGCTGCGCGCGAGGGGACGCCGCACTTCGCGCGGGACGAGTCGTACGTGACGGAGCCCGAGCTCGCGGCGGCGCTGCTCGCGCACCCCATCGTGGTGTGCTCACGCGTGGCGATCGCGGGGGCGTCCCCCGACGACGAGGAGCTCGATCTGCTCGGGCGCGTGCCGGACGACGCGGCGACCGTCGACGCGCGCACGCACCAGGATCTCGCCCGCGCCGTCGCGCTCGCGCGGCAGACGAAGGGCAAGGCGAGCACGCTCTCGCCGCTGGTGCGGCGCCTCGCGCACTTCGAGGAGCACGGGCTCGGCGTCGTCATCGCCGCGCGCGCCGAGACGCAGGCCGAGCGCCTCGTGTCGCTGCTCCGCCACGCCGGGGTCGAGTGCAAGGTGCAGGCGCGGGGCTTCGATCCGGCCGCCCCCGCGGCGCGCGGCGTCGTCGTCACGACGGGCCCGCTCGGGCGCGGCGCGGTGCTGCCCGGCGAGGGGCGGGTGTTCCTCACGGAGGAGGAGATCTTCGGCGCGCGCGCGCACCGCGCCCCTCGGCGAGAGCGCAAGCAGCGGGCGGCGCGCGCGTTCCTCGACGATCTGCGCAAGCTCGAGGCGGGCGACCATGTCGTCCACGTCGAGCACGGCATCGGCAAGTACCACGGGCTCGTGCACCGCGACGTCGGCGGCCACGTCGTCGATCTGCTCGCGGTCGAGTACGCGGGTGGAGACAAGCTCTACCTGCCCGTCTACCGGCTGAACCAGCTGCAGAAATTCTCGGGCGGGGAGGGCGCGCCGAAGCTCGACAGGCTGGGCGGCGCGACGTTCGCGCGGACGAAGGCGAAGGTCGAGAAGCAGGTGCGGCAGATGGCCGACGATCTGCTCCGCCTCTACGCCGAGCGCCGCGCGGTGCCGGGGCACGCGCTGCCCGACGCCGACGACGAGTACGCGGCGTTCGAGGCGACGTTCGCGTTCGACGAGACGCCGGATCAGTCTCGCGCGATCGCGGACGTGCTCTCCGATCTTTCACGCGACAGGCCGATGGATCGGCTCGTGTGCGGCGACGTCGGGTTCGGCAAGACGGAGGTCGCCGTGCGCGCCGCCTTCCGCGTCGCCATGGCGGGCAAGCAGGTCGCCGTCCTCTGCCCGACGACGGTGCTCGCGCAGCAGCATTTCCTGTCGTTCACGGCGAGGTTCGGCGACTACCCGATCAGGGTCGCGGCGCTCTCCAGGTTTCAGACGAAGCAGGAGCAGGACGCCGTCGTGCGCGGCGTGAAGGACGGCAAGGTCGACGTCGTCGTGGGCACCCACCGGCTGCTCTCGAAGGACATCCACTGGAGGCAGCTCGGGCTGCTCGTCGTCGACGAGGAGCAGCGCTTCGGCGTCGCCCACAAGGAGCGCATCAAGCAGCTGAAGACCTCCGTCGACGTGCTCACGCTGACGGCGACGCCCATCCCCCGCACGCTGCAGATGGCCGTGACGGGGCTGCGCGACATGTCGCTCATCACGACGGCGCCGGTCGACCGCCGCGCCATCCGCACGATCGTCACGCGGCACGATCCGTCCGTCATCAAGGAGGCGGTGGCGCGCGAGCTCGCGCGCGGCGGGCAGGTGTTCTACGTCTACAACCGCGTCGAGGGGCTCTACGAGCGGGCGGCGCAGCTCCAGACGCTGCTGCCGTCGGCGCGCATCGCGGTCGCGCACGGGCAGATGTCGGAGGCCGCGCTCGAGCGCGCGATGCTCGACTTCGTCGACGGCAAGTTCGACGTGCTCTGCGCGACGGCGATCATCGAGAGCGGCCTCGACATCCCGCGGGCCAACACGATGATCGTCGACCGCGCCGACATGTTCGGGCTCGCGCAGCTCTACCAGCTCCGCGGGCGCGTCGGCCGCTCGCGCGAGCGCGCGTACTGCTACCTCGTCGTCCCGCCCGAGGCCCAGATGACGGACGAGTCGCGCGCGCGCATCGAGGCGCTCGAGCGCCACACCGAGCTCGGCGCGGGGTTCCAGATCGCGAGCCTCGACATGGAGCTGCGCGGCGCGGGCGACCTGCTCGGCGCGGAGCAGAGCGGCGCGGCGGCGACGGTGGGGTTCGATCTGTTCTGCCAGATGCTCGACGACGCGGTCGCGCAGCTGCGCGGCGAGGAGATCGTGCACGAGGTCGAGCCGGATCTGTCGTTCGACGTCGACGCGCTGCTGCCCGAGGCCTACATCGACGACGTCGGCGTGCGGCTCTCCCTGTACAAGCGCCTCGCGTCCGCGAGCGACGAGGCCGAGGTCGGCGAGCTGGGCGCGGAGATGGAGGACCGCTTCGGCCCGCCCCCGCCCGAGGCGAAGAACCTCGTCGAGCTGATGCGCCTGAAGACCGAGCTGCGCCGCCTGCGCGTGCTCGGCTGCGAGGCGAGCGCGAGGCTCGTCACGCTCCACCTGCGTCAGGACACCCCGCTCGATCCCGCGAAGGTGATGCAGCTGGTCGGCAAGCGTGGCAGCCCGTTCAAGCTGACGCCCGACATGCGCCTCTCGCGGAGGTTCGCGGAGGGGGAGCGCCCGAGCGGCCTCGCCGCCGCCGACGCCTTGCTGGCCGAGCTCGCGGCGCTCGGGTGAGGCCGCGCCCGGCTCGTTGACTCGTGTCCACCCGCGCGCGTAGCGTGGGAGACGCTATGATCACGCTTCAGAGCCTGGTGTGGCGGGGGGGGGCGCTGTTGTCTGTCGTGGCGGCGTGTGGGGGCGACGACGACCCGGCGAGCCCTGGCGCGAGCAGCGGCGGCAGCGCGGGGACGAACAGCGCGGGGACGAGCGGCGGCGGCAGCGCGGGGGCGAGCGGCGGCAGCGCGGGCACGAGCGGCGGCGGCAGCGCTGGGACGAACAGCGCGGGGACGAGCAGCGGCGGCAGCGCGGGGGCGAGCGGCGGAGGCGCGGGCGGTGTTCCGGGCAGCGCGGGCGCGATCGATCACTGTGCCTACAGCGCTTGTGAAGTGTGCAAGGCGACGAATTGCAACGCCGTCGACAACCCGTGCAACGGCGACCCTGCCTGCGAGTCCGCCCAGCAGGTCTGGCGCACGTGCGTCTGCTACCACGCGGGTAGCGACACGGCGCTCGCCAAGTGCGACGCGGACTTCCTCGCGGTCAACTCCGGCGCGGCGAAGCCCGTCATCGACTGTGTGCACACGAGCTGCCCCGGCTGCACCCTGCCGGGGGACGACACCCCCGCGGCGCCCTGCGCGCTGAAGAGCACCGACTGTCAGCTGTGCAGCCTGTACCGGTGCCGGCAAGAGGCCTACGACTGCGCGAAGAGCGATCCCGCGTGCGCCGCCGCCGTGGGAGCGATGCAGTCCTGCGTGTGCGACGCCCAGCAAGGCAACGGGTCCACACCCGCGTGCCTCGCCACGTTCGAGGGCGCGGGCGCCGCGGCCAAGGGCCTCGCCGCGTGCCTCGGACAGAAGTGCCTTGGCGAGTGCGGCGTCCCGTAGCCCGTCACCCGCTCGCGTCGAGGTGACCGAGCAGCAGCCTCCCCAGCCACCGCCGGAACCCCGCGGCGCTCCGGGCCCCGCCCGACAGCCCCGCGCGCTCGAGCAGCGTGGGGCCCACCACCGCGCCGGCGACGAGCGCGAGGGCCGCGAGGACCACGGTGCGCGCCGTGTCCTCTCGCGTCGGCGCCTCGGCGCCCGCTGGCACGCGGGCCAGGCGCAGCGCGTGCGTCGCGTCGACGACCTCTCGCAGCCCGGAGCCCGCGTCGTCCACGACCCTCCCCTCGAGCGCGAGCCACAGCACGACGCGCGCGTGCCCAGAGTCGAGCGCCTCGCCCGTGCGCGCCAGGATCGCCTGCAGCCGCTCCTCGTCGCCCTCCGAGCCCGCGATGGCGTCCACCAGCGCGGCGTTCATGCTGCGGACGGCGCGGGAGGCGACCGCGTGCACGAGGCCCTCGCGGCTGCCGAAGTGGTGCAGCACCGTGGGGTGCGAGACGCCCGCCGTGCGCGCCACCTCCTGCAGCCGCAGCCCCGACGGCCCGACCGCGACGAGCCGCGCCTCGGCCGCGTCGAGGATGACCTCCCGCGCCGTCTCGGCGTCGAGCCGTCTGCGCGGACGCTGGACGCGCTTCACGCCCGCGTCTTGCCCCGGCGCCGGTCAACTGTCGACAGAATTGTCGATAACGATATTGACAGACCTGTCGATAGCACCCACGGTGGGGCGGAGGTGCTGCCGATGCGACACATGCAACTCGCCCCGCTCCGGGCGCTCCGCGCCGCGAGGAGGCTCGCCGCCGATCCGGACGATCTCCCCCAGGTGTTCACCATCATCGAGGCGCTCTCCTTCGACACGCTGCACAGGCTCGGCGCGGGCTTCCAGCGGACGGAGGAGGGGCGCCGGCTGCTCCGCGAGCAGCCGGACATCGTCTCCATGCTCGCCGATCGCGAGGCGCTCCGCGCGTACCCGGAGGGGACGCTCGCCCGCGCGTACCTCGCGTTCGTGGAGCAGGAGGGCATCTCGGCCGAGGGCATCCGCGAGGCCGACGCGCGCGGCGAGAAGCTCTGGAGGCCCGCGCCCGCGCCGCTCGACTGGGTGCAGCGGCGGATGCGCGACACGCACGATCTCTGGCACGCGGCGGTGGGGTACTCGGGCGACGTGCTCGGCGAGACGGCGCTGCTCGCGTTCTCGCTCGCGCAGACGTTCAACCCGTCGATCGCGCTCATCGTGTGCATCGGCCTCGCGAAGACGGCGACCGGCGACGACGGCGGGCGGGCCGCGCGCCGCACGATCCTCGACGGCTTCGCGCGCGGGTGGCGGGCGGCGTGGCTCGCCGGCCAGCCGTGGGAGGCGCTGCTCGCCTTGCCGCTCGCCGAGGTCCGCCGTCGCCTGCGGCTCGACGACGCGCCCGACTACGTGCAGGTGCGCAGCTCGGAGCTCCGCGCCGCCGCCGCGTGCGGGGTCACGCGCGCGGCGCGCGGCACGTGTAGGCGACCGCGGGCGGCAGGTTCGCGGCGACGAGCTCGGACGAGACGGAGCCGTAGTGACGCTCGAGGAACGGCCGCGCGCTCCAGCGGAACCACGCCCCGCGCGCCTGGGAGTACGCGAGCCACCGGGCGTGCAGGTACGCGTACTGTCGGTAGACGCCGCCCGGCCCGAGGACGCTCCCCGCCGCGCGCACGATCTCGTCGCGGGTGGCGGCGTCCATCAGCGAGAGGCCGAGCGACGAGACGACCGCGTCGACGCGGCCCGCGTGCTCGCGCTCCAGCATCGACGGGAGGCGGCGCGCGCACGCGCACACGACGCGGAGGCGCGGGTCACGGCAGCGCGTGCGGGTCGCCTCCGCGAGCGAGGGATCGAGCTCGACGCCGACCACGACGCACCCGCGCGGGACCCTCGCGAGCAGCTCGCGCGTCACCGTCCCGGTGCCCGTCCCCAGCTCGACCACGCAGCGCGCCCGCTCGAGGTGGAGGCCGCGCAGCATCGCGTCGACGAGGAACCTCGAGCTCGGGACGAGCGACGCCGTCCTGTCGAAATCGCGCACCCCGAGCGCGAGGAACCCCCACGCGGCGCGCGCCCGCGCGGCGTCGAGCGGCTGCATCGGCGCGAGGGTAGCGATCGAGCTCGCGTCGATCTAGGGTCACCGTCGATGACGTCGCCCCGTGCCGTCGCGCTCTCGCTCGCGGGCGCGCTCGCGGCCTGCGGCGGCGCCGAGCCGAGCGATCCGCCCGCGGCGCAGGCGCCCGCGTCCTTCGTCGCGTTCGCGCGTGACTTCGAGGGCTTCGAGTCGTGGGCCGCGTTCCCGCTCGGCCCAGGCACGCCCGCGGTCGGCGAGATCGAGGGGCCGCGCACCGTGTTCGCGTCGCGGCTCCCGGCACCCGGCGAGGCCGCGCTGCCGGTCGGCACGAAGCTCGTGAAGGTCATCGGCGACGGCCCCGTCGAGACGCGGCAGGTGTTCGCGATGGCGAAGCGAGGCGGCGACTACAACGCGTTCGGCGCGAAGGGCTGGGAGTGGTTCGAGCTCACGCGCGACGCCCGCGGCGCCGTCAGCGTCGACTGGCGCGGCGTCTCCCCGCCCGACGGCACGGCGTACGGCACGAACCTCCGCGGCGGCGCGTGCAACGAGTGCCACGTCGAGCAGGGCGCCGCGACCGACGCCGTGCTCACCCCCGGCGTCGCGCCGACCGGGCGATGATCCGTCGCGCCGTCGTCGGGCTCTCGCTCGCCGCCTCCGCGTGCGGCGGCGAGGTCGACGTGGCCCCGCACCCGTCACGCGCCGTCGTCGCCGAGCTGCCTGTCGTCCCGACGGCCGGCGGGCCCGTCCTCGCGCGCGCGCGGATCGCGCTCGTGTCGTTCGCGGAGGAGCCGGCGACGCGGCTGGAGGGCCTGTTCGCCGCGATGCGCGGCTCGGCCTGGCTCCGCGCGCTCGGCGAGTACGGCGTCGTCGACGTCGAGCTCGTCGCGGTCCGCGTCGTCGCGCGGGAGGCGCCCTGGGGGGTGTCGACGGACGAGGTCGCCGCGCTCGTCGACGAGAGCCGCGTCGCGCTCGGTCTCGGCGACGAGCTCGTGTTCGTCGTGTACCCGAGGAAGACCACCGTGCACCTCGGCGGGCGCACGGGGTGTCGCGCGCTCTCCGATTTCCACGGCGCGATCGCGGGCGCGCCGTACGTGGTCCTGCCGACGTGCGCCGCGTCCGGCCTGCTCGACGAGAACGACGATCTCGACGTGCGGGCGAGCCGCGCGATCGCCAACGCGCTGACGAACCCCGATCCGCTCGACCGCCCCGCGTACGATCTCGACTCGACGACCAGCGCGTGGATCGCGCTCGGGCGCGGCGTCGGCGATCTCTGCCCGTACCAGGCGTACGAGGAGGGCGGGCGCTGGTTCGCGCGGGTGTGGTCGAACGCGGCGGCGAGCACCGATCGAGAGCCCTGCGTGCCAGCGCCCACCCCGGCGCCGCTCTTCGGGGTCACCGTCTCGCCGGACGGCGTGCGCGCGCCGGCGCTGGGCGCGCCGACGACGTGGACGCTGCGCGCGTTCGACCTCGGCGACGGCGCGCCGCTGGAGCTGTCGGTGATCCCGGGCGCGGGCACGCTCAACTCGCGCGCGAGCCTCGACGTCGCGCGCGTGTCGGCCGGCGAGCAGGCGCTGCTCTCGACGACGATCGCGCCGGGCGCGCCGCCAGACACCTTCGTGTCGTTCGTCGTCGCCGCGCGCCGCGACGGCGTCGCGCGCTACCGGCCGGTCGCGCTCTACCTGCCCTGACGCGCGTCACCCGACGGTCGCCGCGAACACCAGCTGCGCGCCGAAGTACAGGGGCCAGCCCCACAGCTTGTTCGAGAAGCCCTGCTGGACGAACCTGTCGCGCGCGACCGACAGATCGGAGACGTAAAACGCGACCGCCGCGACCACGATCCGCGCGTCTCCTCGCGCGGCCACGGTGCCGACGGCGAGCGCGACCATCGCCGTGATGACGACCATGTACGCGGCGACCGGCGCCTTCATCCGCGCCGGCACGCGCGGCATCAGCCACCGCGCGACGAGCGCGAGCACGATCGAGAGCGGCAGGAGCGCGAGGGCCGCGGCGCCGGGCGACGCGCCTCGCGCGACGAACGCGCACGCGTAGAGGAGGTGACCGAGCAGGAAGAGCCCGAGGCCCGCGAGGAACGTCCGGGGCGTCCGCGGGATGAGCGCCACGTCGCCGCCCATCGACGCGACGAGCGCCGCGAGCACCCACGCGCCGTACGCGGTGTCGAGCGCGCCGTGTTGCCACGCCGAGCCGACGAAACCCAAGGCGGCGATGGGCTTCGCGACCCACTCGCCCCGCCGCGCGCCGCGCCACGCGAAGCCGAGCAGCGCCGCGGTCGCGACGACCGACACCCACGCGCAGAGGTTCATCGCGGGCCCTCTACCCTCGGCGCGCGCCCGCGTCCGCGCTAGCGTCGCGGGCGCGTGTCGACCGAGGTGGCGCTCCCCGCGAAGGTGACGTGGCTCGGCCACGCGGCGCTCGTGCTGAGGAAGGATCTCGCGATCGAGCGCCGCACGGGCGAGGTCACGACGACGGCGGGCTTCTTCGCCCTCCTGGTCGTCGTGCTGTCGTCGGTGGCGTTCACGGTCGGCGACTCGCGGCTCTCCGTCTCCCCCGGCGTCGTGTGGATCAGCGTCGCGTTCGCGGCCGTGCTCGCCATCGGGCGCTCGTGGCACCGCGAGCGAGAGGAGTCGGCGCTGCTGGGGCTGATCGTCTCGCCCGTGCCCCCGAGCGCGCTGTTCGCGGGGAAGGCGGCGGGCATCTTCGTCTTTCTCTGCGCGGTCGAGCTGATGGTGGTGCCCGCCGTGGCGCTGCTCTTCTCGCTCGATCTGCCCGCGCTCGCGCCGGGGCTCGCCTTGATCGCGCTCGGGGCGACGCCGGGGATCGCCGCGAGCGGCACGCTGTTCGGCGCGATGACGGTGCGCACGCGGGCGCGCGACCTCGTGCTCGCGAGCGTGCTCTTCCCGCTCCTGTCGCCGACGCTGCTGGCCGCCGTGGGCGCGACGCGCGAGCTCGTCGGCGGCGCGTCGATCGCGGAGCTGTGGGACTATCTCCTCCTGATGTCAGCGTTCGACGTCGTGTTCGCGCTCGGGGGCCTCACGCTCTTCTCCGCGCTCGTCGAGGGCTGAGCGTTGCGGTTGCGGGCGCTCCTCGGTTGCTGGCTCGTCGTGGGGCTCGCGAGCGCGACGCCGCGGTTCGCGGCCGCGAAGGGCGGGCCGCCGATCTGCGCGTGCCGCCCCAGGCTCGCGCGGACGCTGCCCGTGGGAGAGGGCAGGGCGGTCGTCTTCGCCGCGACGGACGGGCCGCTCACGCTCGTCGGCGCGCCGGGCGCGGGTCCGTCGCCGCGGATCGAGCTCGGTGACGCGTCGCTGCGGCCCGCGGCGCTGGTCCCGGTCGACGCGGACCTCGACGGCGCCGTCGATCTGTTCGTCCCGAGCGCGCTCGCGGGCGCGCCCCACGCGCTCTTCGCGTCGCGCGCGGGCGGCTTCGTCGACGAGGCCGCGTCGCGGCTGCCGAAGCTCGCGGGCGGCGCGCGCGCGGCGACGTGGGGAGATGTCGACGGCGACGGCGCGCCGGATCTGGTCGTCGTGCGCGAGGCGTCGATCGAGCTCCTGATGAACGACGGCGCGGGCGTGTTCACCTCGGCCCCGCCCGAGCGCCTGCCGACGGTCGACGATCAGACCCCGAAGGGCGACGGCGTGTTCGACGCGCTCGCGATCGACGTCGATCAGGATCTCGATCTCGATCTCGTCGTGCTCCGCGCGCACGGCCTCGGGCGCGTGCTCTTGAACGACGGCGCGGGCTCCTTCTCCGAGCGCGCGGGCGGCCTGCCGGCGCGCGGCGCCACCTCGACGGTCGCCGTGGATTTCGCGGATCTCGACGCGTCGGGCTCGCTCGATCTGCTGCTCACCGGCGGCCCGTTGGCGGGGGGCGCGCCCGTCTCGGCGCTGCTCGGGCCGGAGCTGCTCGTGGGGCGGCCGATCGTCGACGCGCCCGGAGAGGACCTCGCGCTCCGCACGATCGACGCGACCGGGGACGGCGCGCTCGACGCGATCGCGCTCTCCCGCACGGGGCCGAGGCTGCTCGTCGGCGCGCCCTCGGGCCTGCGCGTCGAGGCCGACGCGATCCCGCCGTGGGGAGGAGGGCCGCGGCCCGCCGCGCTCGACGTCGGAGACTTCGACGGCGACGGGCTGCCCGATCTCCTCGGCGCGCGCGAGGACGGAACCTCATTTTTCTATCGCGCCCTCCCGCCGGCGCCCGGGGCGAAGCGGCCGCCCCGCGCGCTGCGGATCGGGGGCGTGACGCGCCAGGCCGCGGGCGAGCCGATCGCGCTCGCGCTCGCGCTGCGCGACGTCACGCGGCCGACGTCGGAGCGCCCGTTCGCGCGGATCGAGGTCGAGGCGTCGGTCGCGGGCGCGACGGTCACGCCGCTGTTCGCGCGCCACGTCGGCGGCGATCTCGTGAGGATTGAGCTCCCCGCGGCGTCGGCCGGCGAGACCGTGCGCGTGCTCGTGCGCCTGCCGGACGGGCGCGGCGATCCGCTCGTCGTGGGGCCGCTCGAGCTCGCGATCGGCGCCGAGCCTCCGCCGGCCGATCAGCCCGCGCCGCCCGCCGCGGCGCCGCCCGCGCCGCCCGCGCCCTCTCCCCCATCCGCGTGGTCGTGCGGCGTGGGCAGGGCCGACCGCGGCTCGGTCGGGCTCGCGCTGATCGCGGTCGCGCTCGGAGCGGGCGCGCGTCGTCGGCGCGCCGGGCGTTTACAGCCGCACGAAGCCGCCGGGCGCGAGCGCGAAGTACACGAGCACGAGCACGACGAGCATCACCGTCGCGGTGACGAGGTACGTGCTCCGGGGGTTCTCGTCGCGCGTCGACCAGCCGTCGGCGTAGAACTTCCCGCCCGAGCGCCGGCGCAGCTTCGACTGCACGCCGCGCAGCAGATCCTTCTCCGGCGCGGGAGGGGGCACGGCGCGCGCGCGTCGCAAGAGCTCGCGCATGCTGTCGGCGCCGGGGGCCGAGTCGGGATCGTCTTCGAGTCGCTCTTCGTCGCTCATGGAAGCTTCTCCCCGAGGCAGCGCTCGACGCACGCCTTCAGCTGCGCGCGCGCCCGGAATATGCGGCTCTTGACGGTGCCGTCCGGCAGGCCGGTGACCTCGGCGATCTCGTCGTACGACAGATCCTCGACGTCGCGCAGGACGAGCACCTCGCGAAAATCAGGCTCGAGCGACGCGATGCACCGCTGCACGACCGCCTCGACCTCGTGCCCCACGAACGCGTCGTCGGGCCGCGCGACGTCCGACGCCGTGACCCCGCGGGCCTCCGCGAGCGAGCGGTGCCCCTCGAGCTCCGTCACGTCGTCCTGCTCGCTCTGGTGGCGGCGCGAGTTGTACTTGGCTCGGTTCTTCGTGAGGTTGACGGCGATGCGGAAGATCCAGGTCGACAGCTTCGAGTCGCCGCGAAACTGATCGATGGCCTTGAAGACCTGCACGAACACCTCCTGCGTCAGGTCCTCGGACTCGTCGCGGCGCCCGAGCATGCGGAACACGAGGCCGTACACGCGGCGCTCGCTCGCGCGGACGAGCTCGTTGAACGCGCGCTCGTCCCTCGCGCGCAGGCGCTCGACGAAGCGAGGATCTTCGAGGTCGGTCATCGAAGTGGGCGCGCGAAGTCCCGCAGACTACCCGCGAAAGCGCCCCGGCGTCGCGCGAAGGTATGCTGCCGCGCGTGGAGCTCGGTCGCAGGCTGCGGTTGCTCGTCGCCCTCACGCTCGCCCTCACGCTCGCGCTCGCGCTCGCCGGGTGCAGGCGCTCCGCGCCGCCCGCGCCGCACGTCGTCGCGTTCGTCGAGGACGACTACCCCGCGGCGCGCGCGCGCGCGAAGGCCGAGGGCAAGCTCGTGTTCGTCGACGCGTGGGCGACGTGGTGCCACACGTGCCTGTCGCTGAAGCAGTTCGTGCTGTCCGATCCGCGGCTCGGCACGCTCGAGGATCGGTACGTCTTCGCGTCGATCGACACCGAGCGCCCGGGCAACGCGGCGTTCGTCGAGCGGCACCCGATGCGGTCCTGGCCGACGCTGTTCGTGCTCGATCCGGCGACGGACGTCGCGCGGCTCGCGTTCGCCGGCTCGTTGCCGGCCGAGGAGCTCGTCGCGCTGCTCGAGGACGTGAAGCGAGGGCGGGCGGCGGGCCCGCTCTACCAGGCGCTCGCCGACGCCGACGCGGCCGCGGCGGCCGGCAAGGACGCGGACGCCGCGCGCGGCTACCGCGAGGTGCTGCGCGCCGCGCCCACCGATTTCTCGAGGCGCGCGAGGGTCGTGGAGTCGCTGTCGCTGCCGCTCGGCAAGGTCGATCCGGGCGAGCTCGTCTCGGTCGTGCTCGCCGAGGCGCCCCGCCTGCCGCGCGGCAACCACCTGGCGAACGCGCTGACGGCCGCGCTCACGGCGGCGGAGGAGCTGGGAGAGGCCGAGCGCGGCGACGCCTTGATGGAGCACGCGCGCGCGCTGCTCGCGGACCCGAGCGCTCGGCTGCTCGACGATGATCGGTCGAGCCTCTACGAGGCGCGCGTCGCGCGGCTCCGACGCCGCGGCCCGGAGGAGGCCACGCGCAGGGAGGCGGAGGCGTGGTCGAGGTTCCTCGACGCGCGGGCGGAGGCCGCGATGAGCCCCGCGTCGCGCGCGGTGTTCGACGCGCACCGCGCGCAGGCGTACGAGGCGATGGGGCGGCTCGACAAGGCGCGCGCGCTCGTGGAGGCGTCGGAGCGCGCCTTCCCCGACGACTACAACCATCCGGCGCGGCTCGCCCGCATCCTGCGCAACCAGGGCGAGCTCGACGCTGCGAGCGCCGCCGCCGACCGCGCGCTCGCCCGCGCCTATGGCCCGCGCAAGCTCCGCGTCGCCGATCTCGCCGCGTCGATCGAGCGGCGCCGCGGCGACGAGGCCCGCGCAGGGAAGCTGCTCGACGACGCGCTTCGGGAGATCGGCGACGGCCCGCTGCCCCCCGGCTACGAGAAGCTGCGAGCCAGGCTGAAGAAGGAGCGCGAGGCGGCCGCTCGCTAGCCAGGCGCGGCCGGGAGGCAGGCGAGGCGAGTGATCGTCGCGCTCGTCAGCCCTCCTCCGTCCTCGCCTGCCCAGGGTTGACCTCCGGCGTCCCGTCTGGGAACCCTCGCGCGTGCTCGACACGCGCGCCGACCGGACCCGCAGGTGGTTGTGGGCCTGCGTGGGAGCGCTCTCCCTGTGCCTCGGCGTGCTCGGCGCGGTCCTGCCCGTGCTCCCCACGACGCCCTTCCTCCTGGTGGCCGCGGCTGCGTTCGCGCGCTCCTCTCCGAGGCTCCACGCCTGGCTCCGCGGCCACCGCCGGCTCGGCCCGCCGATCCGCGACTGGGAGGCGCACGGAGCCATCTCGCGCGGCGCGAAGCGGCTGGCGATGGGCACGATGACGATCGTCTTCGCTGTCTCCCTCGCGCTCGGGTTGCCGTGGTTCGCGCTGGTCGGTCAGGGGGCGTTGATGGCGGCCGGCGCCGTCTTCGTGCTGACCCGGCCGTCGAGCCCGCGCTGAGGGCCAGGGGGCGCGTCGACTGGCCCGAGAGGGCCTCTCCTTGCATGGCGCCTTCCAGTCGGCGGGGGGCGCGCCTCCGCCACCTGCGGCCGACGTGCCGGCTTCGCTTTGGGTCCCGCCGGCTCCGCTGGGAGCGCCGCTCGTGCCGGCCGCCGTGCCGGCACTGCCTGCGGTGCCCGTACCCCCGGGCGCCGTGTCGTGCTGCGGAGCCGAGCACGCGCCGATGGCGGCGAGAGCGGGCGAGGAGCGGGAGGACGGTGCGCTGGGGTTGTGGGGACATGGGATGCCGGGGTGGCTGGCGAGGGTGGCGAGGGATGTGGGGCGGTCAGTCGCCGCAGCAGCGGAAGCCGATGGAGGCGCCGAGGGATCTGAAAAGGATCTGCTTGCGCATACCGTCGGACTCGGCACAGGCGGGGGGAAAGAGCTGTTTTGAACTCCCACCATAGTTGCCGCCGCGCAGCCCGGCGGTGGCATTCTCCGGTGTGTCGCCCACGACCGAGTCGTCCCACTCGCTCAACCCGACACTCATATGGTGACCTCGGTGGTGTCGATGCAGTAGGTCGACCCGTCGGGAGCGGGCACGCGCACCATCGCTGCTCCGGGCCTCTCCTTGCACGGCGCCTTCCAGTCGGCCGCGGGCGCGCCGCCGCCACCCTGGCCCGCGGCGCCGGCTTCGCTCTGGGTCCCGCCGGCGCCGGCCTGGGCAGCGCCGCCGGCTCCGCCGGGAGCGCCGCTCGCGCCGGCCGGGCCGCCGGCGCTGCCAGCCGTGCTCGTCCCCCCAGGCGCCGCGTCGTGCTGCTCAGCGGAGCACGCGCCGATCGCGGCGAGAGCGAGCGCGAGGAGCGGGGAGACTGTGCGCTGGAGACGTGGGGACATGGGATGCCTTGCGTTGGTGGCGGAAGCGGCGGGCAGATTCTGGCGGATCAGTCGCCGCAGCAGCGAAAGCCGACGTCGGTGCCGAGGCCGCCAATGAGGATCCTTGAATGAAGTTCGGCACAGTATTCCACTTCGGCGGCCTTTGGGTCTACGCCATAGCTCCCCCCGCGGATGCCGGACCGAACCCCCCCGACCGCATCGCCCACGACCGAGTCGTCCCACTCCTGCAGCCCAACGCTCATCGAGTAGATCTTGTCGAACGGCGGCTCGGTTCCGTGACAGTTGGGCGCGGCCTTGACCGGGTCGGCCAGGGCCGCTTGGGCCG
>JADLFU010000251.1 GCA_020849655.1 Polyangiaceae bacterium
CCACTCGACCGGCGCGATGTCCGTGGGGTTCCGCGCGTAGTAGAGGCGGCAACCGCAGCTGAACGACGAGTCTTCCTGGAAGCTCGGAGGCACGTGCGGGGGGCGATCGACAGGCGGGCATGCGACGCCGCCGCCCGTGCCCGCTGTCCCCGACTGGCCGGCCCCGCCGCCGTCTCCCGCGTTGCCCTCGCCGCTGAGGCCCGCCCCACCCCCTCCACCGGTCGCCCCGGCTCCGCCAGTGGCGCCCCCCAGGCTGGCGCTGCCGGCAGCCCCGCTGCCCGAAGAAGCGGCTGTGCCCCCCGGACCCACGCCGGCGTTGGCGCCAGCGCTGGACGTACCTGGTCGGTCAGACGCCCCGCCTCCCCCGCTGCAGCCCTTCGCGACAGCGAGGCCGACGATGAGCAGCCCACCCGCGAGCCCACGGGCGCGGCGCTGGTTCGCGCTAGCGGAGACAGGCGAAGGCATCCACGGCTCCCGTACCGACCCACGAGCCTGGAAGATCCCGCAGCTCTGTGGCGCGCTGCGGCACCTGCCTCCCATTCTGTCCGACGACGACCGTGTAGCCGGTCTCGTCGACCCACACTCCGCCAGCGAGCGGGTGGCTGCCAGTGTGAACCCCTGTGGGCGTCAGCGCGCCGTCCGCCAGCGCGAACCGCACGACGACGTGTGCACCAGGCACGCGGCGGGACGACGCCGCGAGGATCAGGCCATCCCCACCTCTGTCCACCGACAGCCAGAACGCGCCGTGCTTCCTCAGGGACGGCCAAGCGCCGAGCTCGGTCGCAGCCCCCGTCGTCAGATCGACCCTCGACAGTCGGCGCTTGACGATCAGGCCCCAGAGCGGCTTCTCGTCGAGCACGTACAGGGCGCGATCCTGGAACGAGAACGTCGACGCGAGCACGCGCTCGGGCGACCAGCCCACGAAGGTCAACTCGCCCCAGCGATCGGTCGCGGGGTCGAACACCCACACGCTGTGGCTTGGCTCCCCGCTCGGGCCGATGCCGCCGACCCGGAAGAGGCGCCGTTCGTAGCGAGACCATACGACCGCGAACGCCGAAGCGGGCGGGGGCCGTACCGGCGCCACCCGCGCCTGGGCGACGGGGATGGCACCCTCTTCGCCGCCCCTCTCGACGTCGCCCATGCCGAGCAGGGCACCGGCGTCGGCGACGACGCGCTCGACGACGCGGGTGCCATCGGCGGAGAGCGCCAAGGAGATCGGCGCCGTGGACGTCCCGATCTCGAAGCTCGGCTCGGCTCCCTGGGCCCAATGGAGCGACGGATCAGCGAGCGACGCGCGGAGCGAAGGTCCAACACTCGAGAGGAGCGACTCGCCTCGTCCGTCGGGATGCAGGGCGAGGGGGCCCACGCCGTCGACGTGCGCGAGCAGGACTGACTCCGACGGCGGACGGTCGAGCAGCGGAGAGGCGCAAGTCGCGCACTGCCTCCACCACACCTTCGGGCCCGAGGGCGGAGGGGTGGGCGACGGCAGCGTGGGCACCACGAACCAAGGCAGAGGCGCGGGTGGCGACTTGAGCTTCGCCGCCGTGTCGACCGAGCCGAGCGCGCTCGCGAGACCAAGGCCGTGCGCGCCGAACGGCTCGCTGGCCGGGGGAGCGGTCGGTGGAAGCGGGAGCGGCGTCGTGCCACCGAAGGTGCTCGTGTTGTGAAACCACGTTCGACCCGACAGCGTCGTCGAGCCGGACGCGATGTACCCAGCCGCGCGCAGCCGATCTAGGTCACTCGTCCACTGCCAGCGCACGAACGCTGTGGAGACGTCGTCGTACAGAAGCGGCACGCTCACGTCCCATGGGTTTGCACCCTGTCCCACGGCCATGCGACGGTACGGAGCGGAGGCCGGCTCACTGGCAACGGCCTCGGCGACTCTGAGCAAGGACTCGTCGCGGAGAATCGAAATGTCATCGCACACGACGTTTACTTGGTTCGCGTCGTCGCAGAACCGAAAGTGGGTCGGCACGTTCGCAACCGCGACCCTCGTGCTCGCCTCGCTCCCCACGACGGGGGACGACTGCCCGTTCGCGGGCGGCTGTGGAAGGAGCGCGTAGTGAGCCGCGCGTGGCCGGAGCTCGAAGCCACCTACGAACCCGTAGAACGCCGGCAGACCTCCGGCGCCGGTGCTCGCGGCGAACAGAGGGCGATGCTTTGGCGAGGGGACCGGGTCGCAGGCGTCCGCGAGCGTCAGCAAGCCGGGCTGCTGCGCTCGCTGCGCCTCCTCGAACTCGAAGTTCGTGTTGCCGAAGGTCGCCTGCTTCGTGAAAGCGCACGCATCCTGCGGGAAGCCGACGCCGTCTTTGTCCGCGTCGTTCGTGATGTCCCCCGGAAACGGGTCGCACGCGTCCGGCCGGCCGTCTCCGTCTCCGTCGTTCTCGGGCGCTGCTACCGCGAGCAGCGCGTCGTTGGGGCAGGCGTCGGCGAAGTTCGGCGTCCCATCGAGGTCCGTGTCCTGAAGCGACGCTGCCAGCCACAGGCTCGTGCCAAGACGGTACGTCGGAGCGAACGACGCCGCGGGCGAGCCACCGAAGTCGGCGTCCGGGGCGCCGGAGATGCCGGCGACGTGGAGGGTGCCGACCGAGTAGGTGGCGCCGTTCGACTGCGGGGGCGGGAGCGGCGTCGGCGTCAAGCCCCCTCGCATGGTGTAGCCAGCCGGTGCTCCCACGAGCACGGGACCACCACTGTCCCCTGCGCCAGAGGTGCCCTGGTCGCCCGACGCAGGGACACCCGGCGCCCAGATACGCTTGAAGTCCGGGCCGAAGGCGGCGGTGCACTCCGCGACCGTGAGGTCGTCTGGGACGACGGTGATGGCCGGCAGCAGGTCGACCCCGGTCGGGCGCAGCGCGGTGCGGTGCAGTCCTTCAGGCCCCTCGAAGTCCCGTAGGTGTTCTTCGTCAGCCTCCACCTCCCAATTCCGACGTCGACGCCGTTCGACTGCGATCCGGCGCCAGCGCCGGCGAACGTCACGAGCGGGGCGGTCGTGTCGGCCCAGGCCTCGACTCCAGGGAAGCTCTTCAGCGACGATGGCAGGCCGCTCGCCGTGGCGAGTGATCCGTGCACCAGCACGCCGATCGGCTGGATGGGCGCCGGCGGATCGTCGGCGAGATAGAGTAGCATGGCGTCGCTGCTCCGGTCGAAGGCCGTCAATCCGGTGGGTTGCCCCTGGCACGCCGTGCCCTGCGCGATCGAGGCGCAAGTCGCGATGGAACCCGGCCTCGCAGGCTGGCAAGGGCTTCCGGGGACCGACGGCCCGCAGTCAGGAAAAGGTCGGGCGACGCGCCGGGCTGTACGGCCCACGAAGAGACCTCCACCGCGGTCGAGAGGAACACGCCGTTGGCGCCGGTGAGCAGGACCTGCGGGGCGCCTGCAGGGCACCCCGCCGCCAGCGCCGGGAGACAGTGCGCGGCGGTGAGGATCGTGCGAGGCGCGATGAGGGTGCCGGTGCAGCCGCCGACGCCGACGATGGCGCGCAGGGCCGGGTGAAACGCCGGCACGCCATTGATCACGGCTTGACTCACTGCCCCCGTCGACTCGTCGCCGGCGGGTCCCCCTCCGGCCCCTGCGTCGCCCCCGCCGCAGCCCGTCCCAGCCAACCACATGAGAGCGAGAGCGAGGCTCGAGGGCGTACGCACGTGAAGCATCAGAGCGCTCGTCCCGGGCCTCTGTCAAGGCGCACCCGCTCGACGTGACCAGGCGTTCGTGAGGACGGCGTTCCGCTTCCATCGACAGCGGGTGTGGTAAAGGTCGTTGAGTTCATCGCAGGCCACGCAGGCCACGGAGGCCACCCAGGGCGCTCGGTCGTCCCTGTCTCGTCGCCCTTCCGAGGTCCATCGACCCCGTGGGTGCGTGGGGCGGGACGCGCGGGACGAGGTGCTCTGCCAGCAAGCACGCTGGGGCTGACACCGTCAGCCGCGCTCGGGGCCGGGCCGCCTCGTCCTCGACGAGGCGCGCCGTGAGACGCGCCTTCCCGATCGTGATGCGCCGGCGACCGTGGAGGTTCTCCCTCGGGATCGGGCGGCGCGGTCTCGTCGGCCGCGCGCGCCCCGCTGTCGCCTGCATGGCCTCCGCGAGGGAGAACGAGTCGCCAGACGCGAGCGCCTCGACCGCCCGCCAGGTCTCCTCCATGCCCTGCCGCGTGACGCGCAGAGGATCGTCGACGTCGACGCCCCGCTCATGCAGCGGCGCGGGCCCGTCGCCGGGCGGCGGGCTTGCAAGCGCGTGCATCTCCTCGGCGGTGAGCGGTCGCGCTGCTCCGCGAACGCGCCGACCGCCACGCCGCGGCTCCCCGCGCGAAGGGACGCCCACGCCGCGCTGGCGATCTGGGCCGAGGTGCTGACCGACCGCCAGACGTGTTGACCTGACAAGCTCAATGTGATGCCCTCCCGTTCGGAGGTCCGCGCCATGGCCCAGAAGTTGTCCGTCCGTCCGTCTTCTTCTCTTTAGCTTCCTCGGTCTGGCAGTGTCGTCGGGAGCCGCATGCTCGAGCGGGGTGGGCAGGGAGGGAGAAGGCGAGACTTCGCGGATGGCGGCCGCGATCAACGCCGGCGTCGAGGACAGTGGCGGTGCCGATCGCGACTTCGTCGTCCTCGTGTTCCGGCAGCCGAACGCCGTCGGAGCGCCCACCGGGTGCTCGGGGACGCTCATCACGCCGAATCACGTCCTCACCGCTGCCCACTGCGTGCTGATTGGAAAATCGATAGACGGGACACCATCCTACCGCACGGGCGACGTCGGGGTGGGGCCCGACACGACGACCCAGCAGTTGTTCCACGTCGCCGAGGTCTTCGTGCATCCGTTCGCCGACCTCAGCGGCGACGGCTACGCGGTCAATTCTCGGACCATCGAAGACCCGGACATCTTCGCCGATCCCGGCCTCTGGTACCAGGCAGAGGCGAACCATGATCTCGCGATTCTTCGGCTCGCGTCGCGCGTGCCCGAGTCGTTGGCCGTCGCGAGGCGACCGTATCTCGGACCGTCGCCGTTCGCGGCGGACCGGTGCTTCGCCGCGGAGATTCGCGGGTACGGCCAGGACCCCGCCGCCAACGTCCTGGTGGATGGGCTGTGCCTTCCCCGACCAGGCACCAACAGCCCGACGAGACGAGTCGGGCACGTGTGGGGGGTGGCTTCCTTTGGTGAGTACCTCCAGACGCCCAGCCCCCGCGGCGACTACGTCACCGCAGAGCCGTTCCTCTCCTCTTGCAGCGCGGGCGACGGGCAGCTGGTGCCCCCGGATGCGCGGCCGCTCGGCCTCGCGCTGACGACTCGCTTCCTGTACGACGCCGATGACAGGGACCCGCAGCGACTTGGGATGGGTGACTCTGGCGGCCCGCTGCTCGCTCACTTCGACGCGAGCCCGGGCTTCCCCGGGGGGTGGCTGCAGATCGGCGTCGCGTCGGGAGGGAACTGCGCGTGGAACAACTACGCCCCCACGTTCGCGTCGGCCGGTGAGGAGTGGATCTTCGCCACGATGGTGGACAGGAAGTACGGCCACGGGCTTCGCTGGCACGGCGAGCTCGGTGAGCCGGGGATGGATGGAGATCGAGTCATCGACGAAGAAGACAACTGCCCGCTCGACTACAACCCCGACCAGGCCGACTCCGACGAAGACGGCCTCGGCGACGCCTGCGACAACTGCCCAAAGATCTCCAACCCTGACCAGCGAGACTCGAACCTCGAGACAGAGCTGGTCAACTACGACAGCGTGCTGCACGACCACGCGCTGCGCGTGACCCAGGACAACGCGAACCATGACATCATGAAGCGGCGCGCGCTCCACTACCAGGGCGACGCGTGCGAGAAGACCCCTCTCGTGCGGGCCTCGCTCGTGTCAGAGAGCGTGAAGTGCCCGCTGCCGCTCGGCTGCTCGCAGTCGAGCGCGACGTCGAGGCTCGAGGGCGATCTGTTCGCGCTCGGCAAGATCCCGGCGTTCCCGTCCGACCCCGCCCAGCCGTACGGGTTCCGGTTCTGTCTCTGCGACGACCCGAACACCAGCACCGTCGAGGGCCGAGTCGCTTGTGCCACCAAGCTGGCATCCCCGTGCACGACCAGGATTATGAACGCACAGGGGGACTTCTTTCTCCCATCCAACCAGTTGACCCCCTGGCGACTTGTCACAATAGATGGCTCCAAGAACGAGCAGTTCGGCGGCACCTTTGGGCTGAAGGGCACGGGCGACTCGTTCGAGCATCGCTGGGGTTTCGAGCAGGACACCGAGTTCCTCGCCGCGCCGACGCCGCCAGCGATCCGCGAGACGCGGCCAGGCATCTTGCTCGCCCACGTCCGGCGCCCGCCGCCGGCGCAGTTTGCGGCTTTCGGAGGCGACGACGGCCCGGACCAGCAGCTCCCGGTGACGCTCGTCAACCGCTCGAGCGTGCTGCTCGACGGACATGTCAAGCGCGTCGCGGTCCCCGCCGTCGGTACGCCACCTCCTCCGCCGCCGCCGGGCACGAAGCTTCCGCTGCCGGCTCCGCCTTCGCTCGGCGTCAAGATCCCGTTCAACTGGTGCGTTGCCGGATGCAACTTCGGCCGCCGTGTCCCGTTCCTGCTGAGCTCAGAGCCGGACCAGCTCTGGGCAGAGTCTTCGGCGGGGAGGGTCGACCTGACGGCGCGCGTCGAGGAGAGTGTGCGCGGGGTGTTCACGTCGGGCACGCTCATCGGCGCAGACGAGGCCGCGGGAACGCTGGCAGCTCGAGGGGGCGGCTGGACGGCGGTGCACCTCGATGGCTCTGGCGAGCTGAACATGACGATCGAGACGAGCGAGGACGGGCTCTTTCCGACCTACCGAGTCAGCGGTGGCGAGCGTGTCGCTGCGCGGTCCGCCACGGGAGCTGGCGTCGCCGACCCGGGCTATGTTTACGCAGCCTCCGCGACCCGCGACAGCGTGTTTCGGCTCGGCGGCACGACATCGTCGGGCGCCGCGTCGGGCGAGCTGTGGGTCCTCGATGTCGGGACGTCGGGTGAGTGGCGGCAGGCGAGCCTTTCTGGCGACGTCCGCCCGGCGACGGTGCTGGCAGCCGCCTATCACCACCCGACAGACGCTCTGTACGTGATCGACGAAGCCAGGAGGGGACGTCGGAGCGTGGGCCGACTGCTCCGCATTCGCCGCGACTCTGTCGTCGATGGGCTCGGAGAGTGGCCGCGCCTCGTGCGCGCGACTGTGGCGATGGGTACGGCCGAGACGGGAGAGCTCGTGCTCGGATTTTCCAAGGGGGGCGCACACGCCGTCGCGATCGTGGACGTCGACCGGCAAGGGAGGTTGGACGTCACGGGCTGGCGGCTCGGGGGAGGCAACCTCCTCGCTGTGCCTCGGGTGTCAGGCGAGTGGGTGTCCGTCGCCGCCACGAGGGGCAACGGGTGGCAGATTCACGATGTTCCACGGCGAACAGTGCCCCACAGGGACAGCTCTCTTGGCCTTCATGGCCTCGGGTGGTGGTGATGCGCCGCCGGGTGGTCGCGCTCTCTGGCGTGGTCGCGCTCCTGGCGACGGCTGGCTACGTGGGGTGCGGATCGACGCCTGAGCCTTCTGACCACGCTCCCCTCTCCGCGGGGGGCGCGGGTGGCGCTGGCGGCAAGAGCGCTGGCGGCAAGAGCGCAGGCGGGACCGGCGCGGGCGGCAAGGGTGCGGGGGACGGCACCAGCGGCAAGGCGGGTGCGGGATCGTCCTCGGGGGGAGCTGGTGCAGGCGGCGCGGGGTCTCCTTCGAGCAGCGGCGGCGCGTCAGGCATGGCTGGGAGTGGCGGAGGCGCTGGCCTCGCCGGCAACCCGGCCGGAGCCGGCGGGATGAAGTCCTGGCCGGGGTGGGAAGCTGTGGCCTGGCCGCGGCCTGACTGTACGCAGTGGCGGGCGAACGATCCGAGCAGCGTGGTCCCGAGCCTCGAGTGGTCCAGCTGCCCACACCCTGGCTGCCGCACGCTGAAGACCGGGTGGGGCTGGGGACCGGGAGGACTGGAGCCGTTCTTCGCGCGCTCCGTGGTCGTCCACAGGAGACCGTCCGGCAAGCGAGTGCTCTTCTTCAGCATGTATGACGGATCGTTTCCCCCCGGCGGCAAGATCGGGCACGGGGCGGCTGTGGTGTTCGACCTGGAGAGTGGCACTCCGCTCTCGGGGTGGGCAGGGTGCGCCGACGGCGGGGCATTTCGCGGAGATCAGATGGTCTTGATGGACTACTCGGTCGACACGCCCGCGATGTTCAACTTCTACTGGGGCGACATCGAGGCGGTGCCGGCGACTCCGCGATTCTCGCTCATCCTCCAGATCTACAACAACCTCCGGTGGGGTGGCGAAGTCTTCGCGTGGGACGGTGGCGGCGTCAGCGTCGCCGACAACAAGTTCTTCACCCTCGCCCACGACGGCGGCTGGACCTCGGAGGTGAACGCATTCGTAGGCACCGATCTGTTCTTCTACAGCGAGAGCCAGCCGTGGAACCGAATGATGGTGCGTCACGAGGACGGCACGATCGAGGCGCTGATCGTGAACCCGGACGGGCAGATCGGCGGCTGGGCCAGCGACGGGACGCAGACCGTCTGGCTGAAGTCCGCCGACCGGATCGACGATCCCTTCTTGCAGTGGGGCCTGGTCGAGGTCTACACGGCGCCGCACGTGGTGACGTCGTCGGCCTTTCAGCCGAAGCGCCTCGGCCGCGCGACGTTCCTCGAGCACAAGGCCATCGGCGGTCCGATGTTCACCGACCGTGGGTACGCTACCTACGGCGGGGAGCGCCCGCTGCGCGTCTACCGCCTGAGCGACGGCTTCTACAAGACGCTCCCCGACCCACCCATCGCGGGCACGACGTGGCAGGGCCCCGTGTGGGTCGACGACAAGGAGGTGATCGCCGTCGCCGTCAAGGGAATCACCGCGGTCACCGTGGTCCGCTACGACCTCGACAGCCTCGGGCCCTGGACGCCGCTCGACCCATGACGTGCCAGCGTGGGCAGGGTAGCTCCGCTGCTCGCGTGGCTCAGCTCGTCTGATCCGTCTGATCCCGTCTGATCCGAAGGGAACGGATCGTTCTCTACGGCACTCCGCGTACGGCGCGAGCGGGACGCCCTTGCCGCGCGTGACATCGGCGACCCCTATCGAGTTCAGCGTGAACGTGTCTTCGAGGGAGCGCTCGAGCGTGTTCACGTCGATCTGGTGCTTCGGCCGGGATTCGGTCGGGCACCGTGGTCGCGCCGAGCTTCAGCCAGTACGAGCGCCAGGCACGAGCGGCGCCTCGGACATCCACACCAGCGTCGCCAAGACCTGACGAGATGTGAGGCCTCGGCATCGAGACGGTCGTGGGGGAACCCAGGGACGCCGGAGACGCCGGAGCACGCCGGAGCGCCCCCAGGGGCAGCCGACACGTGGAGCCTTCGGCCGGCGGGACCGTGCAGCGTCGAGCGCGGTCCCATCCAGGGCATCCAAGGTTGCCGAGCCGCGGGGGAGGCGTCAGTCCTCGGGCGCGCAGGTCGAGACGCCCGCGCCGACGACGGTGCTCGGGAGGTCGAACAGCTGGGAGACGGCGCCCGTGCCCGGATCGTAGCGGGTGACGGACGGCGTGCCCGGAGAGGTGAAGAGGTAGAAGTCCCCGCCCCAGAACGCGAACGCCCAGCCCTCGCCGAGGGTGACGCTCGGGAGCTTCACCTCCGCGAGGACGGAGGCCTTCGTCTTGTCGAGCTGGAGGATCTTGGTGCCGGCGCCGTTCGCGTTCGCGAGGAACCCGAAGAGCCGCCCGTCCCCGGTGCCGGTGAGCTCGGCGCCGGTCTGGGGCGGGACGAAGTCGCCGACCTTCTTCACCTTGTAGGTCGTGGTGTCGATGATCCCGAGCGCAGAGATGTTGTTGCCCGACTGGTTGGTCGCGGCGATGTAGAGCTCCTCGGCGGGGCCCTCGGCGATCGTCGCGAAGCCCATCCCGAACGTGCCGAAGCCCAGCTGGCCGGACGCGAACGGCGTGGGCTCGCACTTGCCGGTCTTCGTGCTCACGCGGAACAGCGCGCCGTTCGAGTAGAGGACGAACGCCGTCCCCTTGCGGTTGACCGCCATCGAGAACGGCGTCGCGCCGAACGTCACCGGGCAGCCGATCTTGGCGACCAGCTGGTAGTTGCCGGTGGAAGGATCGAGGTAGAAGAGCTCCTCGTCGACCGTGACGACGTAGATCCACTTCGTCGACGTATCGGTGCAGTCGATCTTCGTCGACGGCGCGTCCGGCGGGAGGAACGCGTCTGCGGGCGCGTCCTTCTGCGCGTCCGCGGGCGCGTCCTTCTGCGCGTCGGCGCCCGCGTCCTTCCGCGCGTCCTCGGCGGGCACGGCGGCGTCCGGGGCGAGCAGCGCGGGCGGCGCCGCGTCGTCGTCGAGGCCCGTGCGCGCGCCGCACGCGACGGCGACCGCGACGAGCGCGCCGAGGGGAAGAGCGACGAGGTGACGCCTCACGGCGCAGGCCCTAGCACGCGCGGGGTCGTGCGCGTATCGTCGCGGTCCGCTGGTCGCCTCGCATGACAGCTCAGCCTGGCCAGATCCTCGACGGCAAGTATCGCCTGCTCCGCGTCATCGGCGAGGGCGGCATGGGCGTCGTCTGGGAGGGCGAGAACGTGCGCATCCGCCGCCGCGTCGCGGTGAAGATCCTCCGCGCGTCGGTCACCTCGCTGTCCGAGTCGGTAGAGCGGTTCGAGCGGGAGGCGCAGGCGGCCGCGCGCATCGGCTCCGCGCACATCGTCGAGGTCTTCGATCTCGGCGATCTGCCCGACGGCTCGCGCTACCTCGTGATGGAGCACCTCGAGGGTGAGGGGCTCGATCAGCGCCTGCGCGCGGGGCCCATGAGCCCGCAGGCGGCCGCGCGCGTCATCCTCCAGGCGCTCGAGGGGCTGGGCCGCGCCCACGAGGCCGGCATCGTGCACCGCGATCTGAAGCCCGAGAACGTCTTCCTCGCGCGGGGGCGCGACGGCGATCACGTGAAGATCCTTGATTTCGGCGTGTCGAAGTTCGCCGACGCGGCGGCGCGCGATCACGCGCTGACGAAGACGGGCACGCTCCTCGGCACGCCCGCGTACATGGCGCCCGAGCAGATGCGCGGCGCGGCGCACATCGACCACCGCGCGGATCTCTACTCGGTCGGCACCATCCTGTTCGAGTGCGTCTCGGGGCAGCACCCGTTCGAGTACGAGTCGACGAGCGATCTCATGTTCAAGGTCGGCCTCGAGACGGCGCGCGACGTGCGCCAGGTCGCGCGGCACATCGACGACGAATTCGCCGAGATCCTGCGGCGCGCGCTCGCGCGAGAGCCCGATGAGCGGACGCAGAGCGCGTACGAGCTGTACCGGATGCTCGGATCGTGGCTCGAGCGCCACCCGGAGGGCGCGGCGTCGATCGATGACGACGAGACCCGCCACCTGCCCGCGCCGGCCGCCGCGGCGCAGTCGCAGCTGGCGTCGACCGCGTACGCGCCGCTGCACGTCTCGCCGGCCGCGATGCGGACCGTCCTCGTCGCGGAGGCGCCGAGCATCGCCCCGCCCGTGGCGCCGCCGACGCCCGCGCGCGTGATGGTCGGCGTGGGAGAGGATCCCGTCTCGGCCATGGCGTCGACGCCGCGCGCCGACGATCCGCCGCTCTTCCCCTACGACGAGACCCTCGGCAGCGGCGCCAGCCAGCGCGGGAGCGTCGCGCTGAAGGCCGTGATCGCGGCCGCGGCGGTGCTCTCGGTCGGCGGCGTCGCGCTCTTGCTCGCGCTGCACGCGCGCGGCGGGGAGCCAGCGTCGCCCCTCGCGGTGTCCGCGTCCTCCGTCGCGGAGCCGGTCGCTCCACCGCCCGACTCCGGCCCCCAGGCAGCCGCGTCGGCTCCTCCGCCCGCTTCAGCCGCGCCGCCCGCGCCGTCCGCCTCCGCTGCGCTGCCGGTGCCTGCCGCGCCGGCGCCGCACCTCCCCGCGCACCCGCCCGCGCCCCGCGCGACCGCCCGCAACGTCGAGTCGACGCCGGGCGGCCGCGTGTTTCGCAAGGATCTCTAGCTCGCGGCGAGCGCGCCCCCGATCACGGGAACTTGACGGTCGACGAGCCCGAGTACGTCTGCCCCGCGACGCTCACGGTCGACGTGGCGTCGACGCTGCCGCCCGTCGGCTGGCCGTTCGCGTGGGTGACGTCGTTGAACTTCACCGTCGCGTCCCAGGTGTACTGGCCCGCTCCGGCGCCCTGCGCGGCGTACGACGTCGAGCCCTTCGAGCTGAGCGAGCCGGTGATCTTGGTGTCGCTCACCGTCAGGTCGCAGTTGGTCGTCATCTCGACGTTGCTCACGCCCCCCTGGTTGATCTTGTAGGTGAGGTTCTTGCAGAGGACGCGCCCGCCCTCCCAGGACAGCTCGCCGTTGATCTCGACGCTCGGGTTGTCCTTGCAGGCGGTGAACACGCACTTCGTGGCCTCGCAGGCGCAGCCCGGCCCCACCGCGAGCGAGAGCGTGCCGAGGTCGCTCAGCGCCTGCGGCTGACCGCCGCCGGCGGCCGGCGAGACGATGCTCTGAGCGCTGCTCGACGCGGCCTGGATCTGCCCGACGGCGGAATTGCCGTCGTTCGACTTGGTCGCGGTGAGCGCGCCGCTGATGGTCGAGGTCGCCGTCGACTTCGCGGCCTGGGGGTTCACGGTGCCCGGCTGCGCCGCCGGGGCACTGTCGTCGTCGCTCCCGCCGCACGCGGCGAGGGCCAAGGAGAAGCAGGCGAACAAAGGAACGATGAGCTGGTTCTTCATGATCTCTCCCTCTTGGTAGATGGACCAACTTGCCACGGTAGCTCACGCACGCCCGCCGTCGCAACCCCCGAAAACCTCCGCGGGTCTCGCCGGCGCGGATGGGCTAGGGTCAGCCGCGTGAAACTTCGCGCGCTCGCGTCCCTTGGGCTCCTCTCTCTCACTGCGCTCTCTGCCTGCGGCGACAAGAAGGCCACGGCGATCGTCGTCGCCTTCTCGTCGGAGGCCCGCCCGACGGGCGAGATCGACGCCCTCCAGATCATCGTCAGGAGAGGCGGCGCCGTGCCGTTCGACACGCCGTACGAGTTGCCGCGCGGCGCGCCGCTGCCGGGCACGCTGACGGTGAGCAACGTCGAGGGCGAGGCGTCCGATCCCGTCACCGTCGAGGTCGTCGCGACGAAGGAGGGCAAGGCCCGCGTGCTTCGCCGCGCGAGGCTCGCCTTCACCGAGGGCAAGCAGAAGCTCCTGCGCATGCCGCTCCGCTACTCGTGCGTCGACTTCCCCGACACCTGCGGACCGGACGAGACGTGCGCCGGGTACCAGTGCGTCCCCATCGACGGGGAGGTCGCCCGCGTGCGCGACGCCGCCGACTCGCCCCTCCCGCCTGGTGTGGGGGTGCAGGGCGCGCAGGCGACGGACGCCGGGTGCTTCGACGCGGCGGCGTGCCTGCGTGACGCGAAGCCCGTCCCTGTCGCGCCGGACTGCACGCTCGCGGTGCCGTTCGAGGAGGGAAAGTACAACCTCTTCATGCGCTGGAAGGTCGCGCCGGACAACCCCGTCGCGGTCGACCTCGACGATCCGCTCGAGGGCTTCGTCGTCGGCGCGGACGGCAAGCCGAGGCTCGCGCCGGGGCTCTGCAAGGCGATCACGGCGCCGAGATCGCCTGGCGGCGGCGCGCTCGACCTCTCCGCCTCCGACGCGTGCCCGCAGAAGCCCGCCGGCGTCGACCCTTGCACCTACCTGACGGAAGGCGCCGCGGGAGGCGGCGGCGCCGGAGGCAAGGCGGGCAGCGGCGGCGCCGGTCAGGGCGGCGCTGGCAAGTCCGGGCAAGGTGGCGCCGGCGCCGGCGGCGCTGGTCAAGCCGGTCAGGGCGGCGGCGCCGGCAAGTCCGGTCAGGGTGGCGCGGGCGCCGGCGGCGCGGGCCAAGGAGGCGCGGGCCAGGGAGGCGCGGGCCAAGGAGGCGCGGGCCAGGGAGGCGCGGGCCAAGGAGGCGCGGGCCAGGGAGGCGCGGGCCAAGGAGGCGCGGGCCAGGGAGGCGCGGGCCAAGGAGG
>JADLFU010000252.1 GCA_020849655.1 Polyangiaceae bacterium
CAGCGCGTGCTGGTCCGCGATGTTGGCTGGCAACCTGCAGCGGGGGAGGCCCTCGCCCAGATCACCGTTGCAGTAGCGGAGATCGGTGGTCGGGACGGTCACCGCGCGCAGCTGCCCGGCGGCCTCGGGCGCCCCGCGCTCGCCGCCCTCGCCGCGGCCGCGCGACCCGAGCGGCGTGAACGACACCGACACGAGCGTGCGCTGCCACGGGCACCGCTCGAAGTCCGAGCCGATCGAGTCACAGGGGGCGTCGGCGACGGGCGACTCGTCGTAGACCGGCAGGAAATCGGGCTGCGGCACCGGCTCGCACGCGTCGCCCAGCCGCTCGGCCGAGCGGACGACCTCGACCTCCAGGTTCGTGTTGGTCTGCAGGGGGTTCGGCACGACGGCGCAGTTGTCTGCCTGCTCCTTGTGCGTGGAGCAGCCGCCGAAGCACCCCGTCAGGCTGCTCGACGGATCGCAGACCGCGCAGATGGAGTCGCCGTCTGCGTCGTTCGTGGCGTCGCAGACGCAGGTGTCGCACGCGTTGCCTCGCCCGTCGGCGTCCCAGTCGGCCTGGTTAGGGTTCTCCGTCCAGAGGCAGTTGTCGTGCGCGTTGTCGACGCCGTCGCCGTCCACGTCGGGCACCGCCACCATCTCCATCACCAGGCCGCCGGAGCCGGGGAGCGCCGGGTAGGCCACCGCCGCGGTCACGGCCCCTCGCGAGTTGGCTTGCGACATGCGCCGAGCTTGCGCTCCTCCGCGCGCTCGGTCTACCAGAATCTTCACGCGCGACACACGCCTCGCGACGCCTTCCGACACCACCCCGGACGGTCGTGGACGCGCGCCCGATCCCCCGCTCGCCAGCGCGCGACCAGCGCGGCCTACGCCCTCTGCGCCTTCACCACGCGCACGGCGCACGCCTTGTAGGCCGGCTGCTTCGAGTGAGGATCGAACACCGACAGCGTCAGCCGGTTGGTGTCAGGAAAATGCATGGGCATGAACACGACGCCCACCTGCACCGCGGCGGTCACCACCACCACCGCGCCCGCAGCGCCGCGGCGGGACTCCACGACGACGCGCTCGCCGGCGGCCACGCCGAGCGACGCGGCGTCCTCGGGGTGCAGCTCGACGTACAGCTCCGAGGGAGAGAGCGCCGAGAGGACGGATGACTTTGTCGTGCGCGTCCCGGTGTGCCACTGGGAGGCCGACCCTCGCCCGGTGAGCAACAGCAACGGGAACCCGGCGTCGGTGGGCTCGGGGAGGGGTCGAGGGCGATCGAACATGAACCTCGCGCGACCGTCCGCGTGATAGAAGCGCCCGTCCTCGAACAGCCTGCGCTCGCGCTCGTGGGGGGCCGCTGCGTCGCCCGCGGAGAGCGGCCACTGCACGCCGTCCGCGGCGTCGAGCGCCCGGTAGTCCGGGATGCCGGAGAAATCGCACGGTCTGCCGCGTGACAGCTCTCTCATCACCTCGAACACCCGCGCGGGCTCCGTCCAGCGGTCGAAGGGAGCGCCGCAGCCCCAGTACTGGGCCACAAGGCGGAAGATGGCGAAGTCCGACAGCGCCTCGCCCGGCGCGCGGGCGACCCGCTTGATGAGCGCGACGCGCCGCTCGGAATTGATGAACGTGCCGTCCTTCTCGCCCCAGCCGGCCGCTGGCAAGACGAGGTCGGCGAGCTGGGCCGTCTCGGTCGAGTCGTACATGTCCTGCACGACGAGGAGCTCGAGCCTGTCGAGCGCCTCGCGCATGCCGCCCTGCTGGATCCACGAGTGGGCGGGGTTCGTCCCGATGACCCAGAGCCCTTGAGGCTGCCGTGGCGGATGTGGTGCACGATCTCGTGGTACGAGTAGCCAGCGCTGCGGGGGACGCGGGCCTCGTCGACGCCGAGGACGCGCGCCACCTCGGCGCGGTGCCCAGGATCTCTGTAGTCCCGCCCCCCGAGGAGGCTGGCGGTGTTGCTGAACAGGCGCGAGCCCATCGCGTTGCACTGCCCCGTGATCGAGTTGGCACCTGTCCCCGGCCTGCCGATGTTGCCAGTCATCAGCGCGAGGTTGATGAGGCTCTGGGCGGTGCGCACGCCCTCGTGGCTCTGGTTGACGCCCATCGTCCACCAGATCGACACCCGCTTGCCCTCGGCGACGGCGCGCGCGAGGGCGCGGATCTGCTCCGGCGGGACGCCCGTCCGCTCGGCGGCGCGCTCCGGCGTGATCGACTCGACATACCGCGCGTAGGCGTCGAAGCCGCTCGTGTGCGCCTCGACGAAGCGGGTGTCCACCGCGCCGGCGCGCACGAGCTCGCCCGCGACCGCCTGAAACAGGGAGAGGTCGGACTTGGGTCGCGGCGCGATGTGCAGCGACGCCGCCTGGGCGGTCTCCGTCCTCCTCGGATCGACCACGATGATGCGTGGGTCATGCGGGTTCTTCTTCACCCGCTCCCAGAGGATGGGGTGGGCCACGCAGAGGTTCGAGCCGACGAGGACGATGACGTCCGACCGCTCGAGGTCCGCGTACGTGTAGGGAGGCGCGTCGAAGCCGAACGCCTCCTTGTACGCGACGACCGCCGTCGCCATGCACTGCCGGGTGTTGCCGTCTCCGTGCGAGAGGCCCATACCAAGCTTCGCGAGCGCGCCGAGGAACAGCAGCTCCTCCGTCGCCAGCTGCCCCGAGCCGAGGAACGCGACGGACTCCGGGCCATGCTCGGCGAGGATCGCCTTCAGGCGCTCGGTGAAGACGGTCATCGCGGTGTGCCAGTCGACCCGCTCGCGGGCGCCGCCCCGCCGCAGCAAAGGGTGGCGAGCGCGATCGGCGGCGCGGAGCGGCGCCAGGGCCTGCCATCCCTTGGGACAGCCCATGCCGAGGTTCACCGGGTAGTCCGCCGAGGGCGAGAGCCCGATCGCCTCTCCCCCGCGGAGGTGCACGTCGAGCCCGCAGCCGGTCGAGCAGAAGCCGCACGCCACCGTGGTCGTCGCGTCCGGCCGGCCCGAGAGAGGCAGGCGCCCGAGGCCGTGGCCCCCGGGCGCCTGCGACAGCTCCCGGGTGAGCCGGCCGTCGCGCTGGTACAAGAAGGCAGGGAGCTTCGCCACGGCGCCTCAGCTCGCGTTGCCTGGCATGCGGGGCGCCGCGACGGCGCGGAAGAACAGCGCGCGCTCCAGCGCGTCACCAGTGAACACCGCCACGACGAGCAGGCCGGCGAGCGCCGGCCCAGGCGACGCCGCTGACGCGCAGGCGACGGCGGCGGCCACCCCGGCGGCGCCGATCGCGAAGCGCGCCCCGGTGACTGTCCGCTGCGGGCCGAGCAGCACCCGCGCCGTCCGCGCGAGGTCCGTCACGGGAGAGGCGCCGACGTGGCGGAGGACGGAGGACTCGAGCGCGAGCTTGGCGAGCGACACCAGCGCGACGACAGCGAAGAGCCACCGGGGCGCCGCGCCGCCCCCCGCGGAGACGAGGGCCGCTGTGAGCGCGACGCCCAGCGAGAGCGCGGTGCCGACGAAGGCGCCCGACGTACGGCCGAGCGACCACGACGCGCGGCGCGTGTCGACGTACACCATCACCGAGCAGAGCACCGCCAGCGCGCCCGCCACCACGACCGCCGAGAGCGCCGCGTCCGCCAGTCGGGCTGGCGCCCCCGTCGCCCGCGCGAGGACGTGCAGCAAGAGGAGCGGCGCCTGGGCTCCGAACACCACGGTCTCACGGCTCAGCCACGACGTCCGCACCCCGAGGAAGGCGCGAAACGCGTAGAGCGGGCGGCCGAGGTGCAGCGTCGCGCCAGCGATCCCGAGCAGCCCCAGCGCGGCCGCGACCAGAGAGAGGCGGAGGTGCGTCGCGGCGGCGAGCGTGGAGGGCGCCAGCCAGGAGAGCGCCCCATGGGCCACCGTGACGCCGACGGACGCCTGGGTGAGCACCAGCATGAACACGAGCGGCGCGTGCGTGGGCTCGACCCTCAGACGGTGCTCGTCCCCGGGGCGCAGATCGCCAGTCAACCCGCGCGACGAGGCGTACACCGTGCTCGGCCGCGTGTACGCGGGGTCGGGCGCGCCAGGGAGGAACTCTCCACGGAGCCCGCGCGCCGCGATCTCCGCCACGGGGGCGACCCCGATGCGGATGGCGCCCGTGGGGCACGCCTGGACGCACGCCGGCGCCTCGCCCTCCGACAGCCGCCCGTGGCACATGTCGCACTTGCGGACGATCCCCTTCGCGGCGTTGTACTGCGGCACGTCGTAGGGGCACTTCAAGACACAGTACTGGCAGCCGATACACTGGTCATCGAGGTGGCGGACGATCCCGGTGACGGGATCCTTCTCGTAGGCCTTCACCGGGCAGCCGCTCATGCAGGCGGGCTCTGCGCAGTGGTGGCAGGCGGACGTCACCGTGCGGGCATCGGCCCCCTGGGGGCCCGCCACGACGCCGACCTGCCGCCACACCTCCCCGTCGTCGAGGCCGTTCAGCGAGTGGCAGCCGGCCACGCAGGCCTTGCAGCCGGTGCACGCGTCGAGATCGACCTCGAAGACGTACTGTTCACCTGTCCGCGGCTCGCTGAGCGGGATGAGGTCGCGGTAGTACTTCTCCTGCGCAGGCAGCGTGGCCTCGTCGTGCTTCGCGCCGAACCGCTCGACCGCGGTCAGCCGCTGCTGGTCCGCGAGCAACAGGCGGATCAGCGTCCGCCCGCCCTCCTCTGTCGTGACGTGGCTGGCCGTCATCCGGCACTCACGCCGCGGCGTGCAGCGACGCCTCGAGCAGGATCTCGACCCGCCCGCGGCGGACACGCACGGGCCACGTCGGGAGCCTCACGCTCGGATCGTCGAGGCACACGCCGGTGCGCAGATCGAAGCTGTGCTTGTACATCGGCGAGGCGATCTTCGGCGCGCCCGTCGCGTCTCCGACGATCCCGCGCGAGAGCACGTACGCGCCGCTGAACGGATCGCGGTTGGCGATCGCGTACACCGTGTCGCCCTCCCCCACCCGCACGAGCGCGACCTGCGTGCCGTCCACGAGGGCGCACGCGCCCGTGTCGGGGTCGATGTGGTCGATCGAGATCACGTCCAGCCAGCGATTCATGTCACTCATGGGAGTGCCTCCGGGTCTGCCGCTCTCTCCTCTGCCCTCGCGGGGCGCGGCTGCCCCCGCTCGGTGACGAACACGATGCTCGGGTCCGTCGCGTCACTGTTCACGAAGGGCCGGAATCTCCGCAGTTTGTCCGGATCCGCGAGCACCTCCGCCCACTCGCAGCGGTACGACGCGACGTGCGCGGCCATCTCGGCCTCCAGCTCCGCGCAGATGCCGAGCGAGTCGTCGACGAGCACCGACCGGAGGTAGTCCATCCCGCCCTCGAGCGTCGCGAACCAGGTCGACGTCCGCTGCAGCCGGTCGGCGGTGCGGATGTAGAACATCAAGAACCTGTCGATCGCGCGGACGAGCGCCTGCTCGTCGAGATCGGTCAAGAAGAGCTGCGCGTGCGCGGGCTTCATGCCGCCGTTGCCGCACACGTAGAGGTTGTACCCGCGCTCGGTGGCGATGACGCCGAAGTCCTTGCTCTGCGCCTCGGCGCACTCGCGGGCGCACCCCGACACCGCAGACTTCAGCTTGTGGGGGCTGCGCAGGCCGCGGTAGCGCTGCTCGAGGCGGATGGCGAGCGCCACAGAATCCTGCACGCCGTAGCGGCACCAGGTGCTCCCGACGCACGACTTGACCGTGCGGAGCGCCTTGCCGTACGCGTGCCCCGACTCGAACCCCTCGGCGATGAGCTCCGCCCAGATGGCGGGGAGCTGCTCCTGGCGCGCGCCGAGGAGATCGACGCGCTGCCCGCCGGTGAGCTTGCAGTACAGGCCGTAGCGCTGCGCCACGCGACCGATGGCGATGAGCTTGTCAGGCGTGATCTCGCCGCCCGGCACGCGCGGGACCACCGAGTACGTGCCGTCGCGCTGGAGGTTCGCGAGGTAACGATCGTTCGTGTCTTGCAGGGGCAGGTGGCGCTTGTCGAGGACGTGCTCGTTCCACGCGGAGGCGAGGATGGACGCGACCGCGGGCTTGCAGATCTCGCAGCCGCTCCCCTGCCCGTGTCGCTCCAGCACCTCACGAAACGAGCGCAAGCCGTGCAGCCGCACGAGGTGGTACAGCTCCTGGCGCGAGGCCGGGAAGTGCTCGCACAGGTGGTTGGCTACCTCCACGCCCGCCCGCGTGAGCTCGAGCTTCAGCACGTCCGACAGCAACGAGACGCAGGATCCACAGCCCGTGCCCGCCTTCGTGCACGCCTTGATCTCGGAGACGACGGAGAGGCGCCGCTCGCGGATCGCGTCGACCACCGAGCCCTTCGTGACGTTGTGGCACGAGCAGAGCATCGCGGAGGCGGCCAGCGAGTCGACGCCGAGCCCGCCCCCGCCGCCCTCGCGCGCCGGCAAGATGAGCTCCTCCGGGCGCTTCGGCATCGGCGTCCCCGACGCGACCGCCGCCGCGAGCGCGCCGTACGCCGAGGCGTCGCCGACCAGCACGCCGCCGATCAGGCGCTTGCCGTCCGGCGAGAGGACGAGCTTCTTGTACACGCCGGCCCGGGTGTCCTGAAAAGACACGAGCCGGGCCCCGGGCGTCCGCGCCTGGTGATCACCGAAGCTGCCGACGTCGACGCCGAGGAGCTTCAGCTTCGCGTTGGCGTCTCCGCCGTCGAAGCGGGCGTGCTCTCCCCCGAGCGTCGCCGCGACCACGCGCGCCATCTGGTAGCCCGGCGCGACGAGGCCGAACGTGCCCCCGCGAAAGCTCACACACTCGCCGACCGCGTGGACGCGCTCGTCGCTCGTCAGGCACCGCTCGTCGATGACCACGCCCCCGCGCGGCCCGATCTCGAGGCCAGCGGCGCGCGCCAGATCGTCGCGCGGACGAACGCCGGCGGAGAAGACGACGACGTCGGCGTCGATCGACTCGCCGCTCGCGAGCACGACCCTCCCGACGCCCGCCCGCCCGTCGCCGGGCTCGATGCGGCGCACGGTGGTGCCGGTGTGCACGACCAGCGAGAGGGCCTCGATCTTCTCGCGCAGGAGCGCGCCGCCCTGGTCGTCGAGCTGCAGCGCGAGCAGGCGAGGCGCGAGCTCCACGACGTGCGCGCGGACGCCGAGGCCGCGGAGCGCGTTCGCCGCCTCCAGCCCGAGCAGGCCCCCGCCCACGACGACGCCGACGCGCGCCGGCCACGCGCGGAGGGCCTCGATGTCCTCGATCGTGCGGTAGACGAAGCAGCCGGGGAGGTCCTGGCCGGCGGTGGGCGGGACGAAGGGCGTCGAGCCGGTCGCGAGCACGAGGTGGTCCCACGAGATCTCTCGCGTCCGATCACCGGCGCGGGTGCGCACCGTCCGCGCCTCGCGATCGATGTGGACCGCCGCCTCGCCGACGCAGAGCTCGACGCCCCATGCTTCGTACTGGTCGCGCGTCGACAGCGAGAGCTCGCTCGCCTGCTTGCCCTCGAACAGCTCGGTGAGGTGGACGCGATCGTACGCCACGCGCGGCTCCTCCCCGACCACGATCACCCGATGCGTCCTCGTGAGGCCCCGCGACGCGAGCTCCTCGACCACGCGGTGGCCCACCATCCCGTTGCCGACGACGAGTACCGTCGGGGCGAGCTGCGCCGTCATCGCGCGAGGCCTCCTTCGCGTGGCGACGCCTGGGTCTCACCGGTGCGGATGCGCACAGCGCGCGCGACGTCGCTGACGAAGACGCGGCCGTCCCCAGGGTACCCGGTGTACGCGGCGCGGGTGATCGCCGAGACGGCGGCGTCCACCTGATCGTCGTCGACGACCACGAGCAGCATCAGCTTCGCGAGCTCCTGGTAGCGCAGCGAGCCCGACTCCGCGCCGCCCTGACGACCGCGGCCGGTGACCGGCACCTTCGTCAGCGCGAACACTCCGGCGTCCTCGAGCGCGCGGACGACCTCGCGGTCGCGGTCGGGGCGGACGATCGCTCGGAGGAGCTTCATCGGCGCCTCCTCGGCGCGCTCGCCGGGACGACCCGCGCCGGCACCAGGAGGACCCTGGTCGGGCGCTCCGCACCGACGCCGAGCGAGCGCGGCGCGACGCCGTGACGGACCCCGAGGAGCCCTCGCGCGAGGCGCGCGACGCGGGCGATCCACGCGCGCACGAGGTCGAGGGCGCTCCCCGGCGGGTCCACGCTCGGCCGCCTCACGACGCCGCCCCCGCGACGACCGACGCGCGCACCGGGTGGACAGGGATCTCGCGCTCCGCGGGCAGCACGAACACGGCGCCGAGCCCGTGGTCGACCGCGCCGCACTCGCCCCGCAGCGCCGTCGTCACGGCGTCGACCACGTCGTCGACGAGACGCGCTGGCACCGCGAGGTAGAACACCACCTTCGGAAGGAACTCCCCCGCCCGCGCGCGCCCGAAGGGCCACCAGCCCGTCGCACCCTCGTGTCGCAGACCTCCGCCCCGACCCCGGCCGAGCGCGTGGAAGCTCGTGACCACGGGCGGGAGCTGCGCGTCGAGCGCGCGCTCCACCGCGCGCCGCTCCTCGGGGCGCACCACCAAGTACACTTCGCACAGCTCGTCGGCGTCCATCGACCCAGAGCCTGCTCGTCCCAGGTTTCGGGCTGTTTTCGCAGCGCGTCATTTTGTGTTTCACGCGCATTTTTTCGATCGCCCGGCGCCGGCCGCGCACGCGAGACCGATCGCGACACCCAGCATCGTCACGTCAGTCTCGAGGACGCCCACCACCTGCCCCCGCTCGCGCAACGGAGATCACCGCGGCCCCACGCGCGTGCTACGGCGCGTCGCGATGAAGGCGCTCGTCACCGGCGGCAACGGGTTCCTGGGGACCGAGATCTGCCGGCAGCTCCGGCTGCGCGGCGACGACGTCGTCAGCCTGTCGCGCAGGGACGCGCCGCACCTCCGCGACCTCGGCGTGTCGGTCGAGCGGGGCGACGTCGCGGACCTCGCGACCGTCGAGCGGGCGGCCGACGGCGTCGACGTCGTGTTCCACGTCGCGGCGAAGGCAGGCATCTGGGGGGCGCGCGCGGACTTCGAGCGCTCGAACGTCCGCGGCACCGAGAGCGTCGTCGAGGCGTGCCTGCGCCGCGGCGTCCCGAAGCTCGTGCACACGAGCTCGCCTTCGATCGTCGCCCGCGGCGTCGATCTGTCGGGCGTCGACGAGCGCGCGCCGATCCCCGAGCGTTTCCTCGCCGACTACCCGCGCACGAAGGCGCTCGCGGAGGCGTGGGTGCTGCGCGCGAACGGCCCGAGGCTCGCGACCGTCGCGCTGCGCCCGCACCTCATCTGGGGCCCGGGCGACGCGCAGATCCTCCCGCGGCTCGTCGACCGCGCGAACAAGGGCAAGCTCAGGCTCGTCGGCACCGGCGAGAGCCTGGTCGACACGACGTACATCGAGAACGCCGCGGACGCGCACCTGCTCGCCGAGCGCGCGCTCGCGCCCGGCGCCGCCTGCGCGGGCAAGGCGTACTTCATCTCGAACGACGAGCCGCTCCCCGCGCGCGAGATCATCGGCCGCCTCGTCGAGTGCGCCGGCGCGCCCCGCCCGACGAAGCGGATCCCCTTCGCCGTCGCGCACGCGGTGGGCGCCGTCTCCGAGCTCGTCTACCGCGCGCTCGGGCGCGAGGACGAGCCGATGATGACGAGGTTCCTCGCCGAGGAGCTCGCGACCGCGCACTGGTTCGATCTGTCCGCGGCGAAGCGCGACCTCGGCTACAGGCCGCGCGTGTCGGTCGACGAGGGGCTGCGCCGCCTGCGCGCGAGCTTCGGGCGCTGACGGGCGGCGCAGCGACGACCAGGGTAAGTCGCAGGGGTTGGTCACGACGAGGTCGACCGAGGCTCCGACAGAGGAGGCACGCCCGCGGACGCCGAACCCGATCGAGACGGCGTCGCAGGTCTTGCTGCCGTCCTGCGCGCCGGTGAGCAGCTGGTCGGAGGCGCCCTCGACCTGTGCGATCACGTTGTCGAGCGTCGTGCCGCTGCAGAGGCTCGGCGAGACCTTCGCCGCCCAGCGGCGGATGGCGTCGGAGAGCGCCTGGGTGGGCACGAGGCCCGTGACCATCCCGCCGGTGATCGCGCGGTGATCGGCCGACAGCTTCACGATCACGCCCGCGCGCTCGAGCGCCAGCGGCCCGTCCGCGAGGTCATCGAGGAGCATCGGCGGGAGCACGACGCCGCTCATGCCGCCCGCGACCAGCACGTCGCCGACAGTGTAGGCCCCCTTCGACGGGCCGCTCGCGACGAGCGCGTCGCCCTGGCCGGCGCTCGTGGAGAGCTGGCTCGCGACCGGGCGCCACTTGTAGTTGTCGACGGAGGTCGGCTTCGTGCCGTCGCCGAGCGCGCCGAGCAGATCGACCGAGACGCCGTTGTAGGAGTCGCCCGGCCCGAGGTTGCGCGCGCGCACGAGCAGCGTCCCCGCTCCGTCGGCGATGTTGGCGGCGACGTGCGAGCTGAAGTCCGGGTTCAGCCCGAGCAGGATGGGCACCACGTTCTTCCCGAACGAGTTGTCCTCGCCGTTCGGGCCGTCGAGCACCACGTCCTTCGCCTTGCCGCCCGGACGGAGCTTGCAGTGCGCCGGGTCCGTGGGGTTCGAGAACTTCATGTGGTCGAGGTTGTCGGCGTGGAGGAACGTGTCGACGGCCTCCAGAGGAAAGTCCACCTGATCGACCGCGAGGACGACCGTCGGCGCGCCCGTGACCACCGGCGCCGTCGCCGAGGGCGGGGGCGCGGCCGACGAGCCGGAGTACCCAGCCGCCCCCGCCGCCGGGCTCCCGCTCGCGCCGCTCGCGCCTCCCGCTGCCGCTCCGGCAGCCCCGCCCGCGGCCGGGGTCCCCGCCGCGCCGCCCGCGCTCGAGCCCCCCTTCCCGGCGGACGCTCCTCCCTGCCCCGCGGTCACCCCGCCCGCGCCAGCGGACGAGCCGCCCTGACCCGCAGGCGAGCCCGCCGCACCGGCCGCGTGCCCGCCGGAGCCGGCCGTGGCGGCGGTGGAGTCGACGGGGCCGTCGGACGAAGACCCGCAGCCCGCGACGATCAACAAACTCAACAAGGAACCAGCGACACGAGAGATATGCATCGCGCCCGTGTAGCACGCCGGCGCCGGGCGCTGAGCCGCGTGGTCACTCGCAGGGCGTGGTCGCGACGAGCTCGGACGAGCCGCCGACGCCGGAGGCCCGCGCGCGGACGCCGAGCCCGATCGAGATGGCGTCGCAGGTCCTGCTGCCGTCCTGCGCGCCGGTGAGCAGCTGGTCGGACGCTGCCTCGACGTAGGTGATCACCGTGTCGATGGTCGTGCCGTCGCAGAGGAGGGACGAGACCTTCCCTCCCCAGCGCCGGACGGCGTCGGACAGCGACTGGGTGGGGACGAGGCCCGTGACCCTCCCGCCTGTGATCGCGCGGTGGTCGGCCGACAGCTTCAAGACCACGCCCGCGCGCTCGAGCGCCACCGACCCGTCCGCGAGGTCATCGAACAGCATCGGCGGGAGCACGACGCCGCTCAGGCCGCGCGCGACCAGCACGTCGCCGACGGAGTAGGCCTCGGTCGACGGGCCGCTCGCGACGAGCGCGTCGCCCTGGCCCGCGCCCGCGGAGAGCTGGCTCGCGAGCGGACGCCACTGGTAGGCGTCGAACGAGGTCGGCTTCGTGCCGTCACCGAGCGCGCCGAGCAGGTCGACCGAGACGCCGTTGTACGCGTCGCCCGGCCCGAGGTTGCGCGCGCGCACGAGCAGCGTCCCCGCTCCGTCAGTGATGGCCCCGATGGCGTGCAAGCTGAAGTAGGGGTTCAGCCCCAGCAGGATGGGCATCACGCTCTTCCCGAACGAGTCGTCCTCGCCGTTCGGGCCGTCGATGACCACCTCCTTCGCCTTGGCGCCCGGACGGAGCTTGCAGTGCGCCGGGTCCGCGGGGTTCGAGAACTTCATGCCGTCGAGGTTGTCGGCGTGGACGAACTGGTCGGTCGCAAGGCGGGGAAGCACCACCTCGTCGACCGCGAGGACGACCGTCGGCACGCCCGTGACCGTCGGCGCGGTCGTCGAGGGCGGCGGCCTGGTCGGCGAGCCGGAGATGCCAGCCGCCCCCGCCGCGGGCTTGCCGCTCGCCGCTGCCGCTCCGGCAGCCCCGCCCTGACCCGCGGTCACCCCGCCCGCGCCGGCGGACGAGCCGCCCTGACCCGCGGGCGCCCCTCCCGCGCCGGCAGCGGTGGCGCCGACGGGGCCGTCGGACGAGGAGCCGCAGCCCGCGACAATGAACAAGAGCAACCAACCACCAGCCCCAATGGAAGCGCGCATCGCGCCGATCTAGCACCCCCGGGCGACGCCGGGCGCGCGCTACTTCTTCTCGTTGCCGGGCTTGACGATGCTCGTCCCCTCGGGGGGCGTGAAATCGAACGATCCTGACGGAAGGTCTTTGTTGACGGTCGGCGACGAGAACGTGAACTCGTTCCGGTTGCCCTGCGCGTCGAGGATGATCACGCGGCGCACCTGCGAGGTCTCGCGGTCGATGTAGAAGATGACCTTCTGGTAGGCGGGCGTCGCGTCCTTCGGGGTGCCCTCGAGCACGTGGCCGCCCTCGAACTTCATCGTCGCGGCGTCGAGCTGCTTCAGGTGGAAGCTCTTGACCAGCTCGCCCTGCCCCATCAGGAACGACAGCGCGGCCGGGTACTGCGACTTCTCGACCGGCTGCTCGAACATCTGCGAGTTCTCCTTCTCGTAGACCTTCAGCAGCTTGCCGTCGGAGACGACCCGGTTGCCGTTGTTGTCGTACGTCCAGCTCATCTTGCCGGGCTTCTCGAAGACGACGCGGCCCTTCGACTTCTTCGTCTGGTTGTACGCCTTGACCTTGTAGACCTGCTTGAACTGCGCCTGGAACGTCTTCGTCTGGTCGTAGAAGTCCTGGACCTTCTTCGCGATCTCGTCGGCGCCGCCCGCGGGCGCGGCCGAGGCGGCGGGCTCCGGGCCGGCGTGCGCGGCGCCCAGCTGGGCGGCGACGAGGGCGAAGGGGACGACGAGCGGGAGGAATCGGCGGAGTGGACGCATCTGGCTCTCTTACGCGGCTGACCCGGAGGTTCTTTCAGGCGCCGCTCTCGCATGGACGGACGAGCACGGCAAATCGTGCAACCGCCCGGGCGGTCTGGTGTTCCCGGTCAGTAGCGCCGGCCGCTGACGCAGCCGATGACCACCGTCAGCTCGAAATCGCTCTCGGACCAGTAGCGATCGATCGCCTCGCGGGCGTATTTCAGCGCGCGCGTCAGGTCGACGCCGTCGAAGTGCGCCTCGAGATCCGGGAGGATGAGCAGGCGCGTGACGGGATCCTCGAAGAAGTCTCGCGCGCTCTTCCACGAGAGCGACGCGCGCACGACCTCGACGTCGACGTCGTCGAAGCCCGCCGCCTCCAGCTCCTCGGTGATCGACTCGGGGTTCGGGCGGTTGAGCGCGGCGGTGTCGGTCGCCTTCGCGATGTCGCCCGCGTCGTTCTTGAGCGCGTGCTCGCGGAAGAGATCGAGCAGCTCCTGGAACGATCCGCGCATCGGCAGGCCGAGCAGGATCTGCCCGCTCGGCGCGACGAGGCGCCCGAGCTCGGCGAAGAGGCGCCGGCGGGCGTCGTGCCCGGGGATGGGCGGGCAGAGCGACAGCGCGTGCGAGAAAGACTGGTCCTCGTACGGCACCGAGAACGGATCGCCGACGACGTGGTCGACGCGCGTCGTGACGGGCAAGAGCTGCGCCTTCGTCCGCGCGAGCTCGAGCGCGCGCGGCGCGGGATCGAGGCCGACGAGGTTCGCCATGCTGAGGCGCTCGGCGACCTCGAGCTCCGGGTAGCCCGTGCGGCAGCCGAGGTGCAGCAGCTTCGCGCCCTCGGCGGGGAGGATCGACTCCAGCACGACGTCGCCGAACAGCCGCAGGTACCGCGGGACGACGAACGTCTCGAGGATCGCGGCGTCGGAGGGGCCGAGCTCCCCGGGGATCATGCGTCGCCGTCGTCCCCGCCGTCGAACATGTCGAGCGCGTCCGCCGCGAGCTCGCCCACCGTGGCCTCGTCGACCTCGCCGTCCTCGTCCTCCATGCTGACCTGGCGCGTGTCGTCGAGGAGCCGCTCGATGGCCGGCTTGATGCGCGGATCACCGAGCTCGACGGCCGCCTCGAGGCCTGCGGTGACGACGTCGGCGCTCGGGTGCTCGAGGAACTTCGCGAGCAGCTTCGCGACGCCGGGCTCCGGGATCTCGGTGACGACGAACGGCAGCTCGGTGAGCGCGACGGCGTCGTGGGGCAGGCGCGCGAGGGCGCGTTCCATCCCGAGGGCGACCTCCTTGAAGCGATCGAACGCGAGCTCGCGCAGCTCCTCGCCGGCGGCCCAGCGCGCCTCGCCCGAGTCGGCGTCGAGCACGTCGATGAGCGCGTCGACCGCGCCCGGCCCCTCGAGCTCGCCGAGCAGCGGCGCGACGCGCACGAGGCGGAGGGCGGCCTCGCTCTCGGGCTGGCGCTTCGCGTCGGCGATCGCGGCGGTGAGGGCGTCGAGCAGCTCCCTCGGCTTGCCGCGGAGCAGCTCGGCCGAGATGCGGCGGACCTCGCGCTCGGCGTCGAAGAGCCGCGAGAGCGCGGCGGAGGGGGACGCAGACTCTCGGGGCTTCATGGTGGGGCGACCCCTAGCCGCGAACCGCCGACGCTTCACGCGGGATCGACACTGGCGCGGCGCCCCGCGAGCGCTTACGAAGGGGGGATGCAGCGACGTGAGGCCCTCGGGGTGCTCGCAGGGGCGGCCGCCGGCGCCGCGTGCGGGCGAGACGCAGGCGGCGGGCCCACGGTCATCACCCCGCGCGACCCGGTGCTGGCGGTCGAGCCGCTGCGGGGCATGTGGCGCACACCCGACCCGTTTCTCTTCTGCGCGCACCACGACGACGCGTACCCGGCCGGCAACGCGCGGCTCGGGCCGGCGGCGTCGCTCGCGGGGCGCGCGCTCGGCCAGGACTTCGCGGAGCGCGAGGCGTGGCGAATGTACCACGGAACCACCGTTCCGGGGTTCCCGCAGCACCCCCACCGCGGGTTCGAGACGGTCACGGTCGTGCGGCGCGGGCTCGTCGATCACTCCGACTCGCTGGGCGCGGCGGCGCGCTACGGCGAGGGCGACGTGCAGTGGCTGACGGCGGGCCGCGGCGTCGTGCACGCGGAGATGTTCCCGCTGCTCGACGCCTCCCGACCGAACCCGCTCGAGCTGTTCCAGATCTGGCTGAACCTCCCCGCGGCCGACAAGCTGACCGAGCCCCGGTTCTCGATGATGTGGGCGCCGACGGTGCCGCGCCGCGCGCTGCTCGACGCGAGCGGCAAGGCCACGGTGGTGACGGTCGTCGCGGGCAGGCTGGGCGACCTCTCGGGCCCCACGCCGCCGCCGAGCTCGTGGGCGGCGCGCGCCGACTCCGACGTGGCGATCTGGACGCTGAAGCTGGCGCCGGGCGCGCGCTTCACGCTCCCGCCGGCGCGCGCGGGCAGCCACCGGCGACTGTTCTTCTTTCGAGGATCGTCGATCACGGTGGGCGCGCGTCGGGTGCCGGGGCGCCACGCCATCGATCTGCGCGACGTCGATCCGGCGCCGCTCACGATGGGCGACGACGAGGGCGAGCTGTTGCTGCTGCAGGGGCGGCCCATCGGCGAGCCCGTGGCGAGGCACGGCCCGTTCGTGATGAACACGCCGGCCGAGATCGAGCGCGCGTACGCCGACTACCGCGCGACGAGGTTCGGCGGCTGGCCGTGGCCGAGCGACGATCCGGTGCACGACCGCGGCGAGCGGTTCGCGCGGCACGCGAGCGGGCGCGTCGAGCGGGGGACGTGATGAGGCAAGGAGGGGTCGATGGCACCGAGCGCCGTCGAGCCCCGCCCACGCGATCCGGGTCGCCTGCACAGATTGGCGACGTCCACAAGCCGGACGTCTGGTCTAGGCCGTGCGCGCGCTTGCAACGGCGAGGGCCCCTCGCCTACTCTCGCCGGTATGGTGCGTCGCTTCGCTCGTAGAGTTTCCACAGGAGGGTGGTCGGGCGTCGTCGTGGCGCTCGTCGCGGCCGCGGCGGCTCCCCAGGCTGGCGCGCAGACGCAGGCGGCGGTCGCGGAGGCGCTCTTTCAAGAGGGCAAGTCGCTGCTCGACGCGGGGCGCTACGCCGACGCGTGCCCCAAACTCGCCGAGAGCCAGCGGCTCGACCCCGGCACCGGCACCCTCATCCTGCTCGCCGCCTGCCACGAGAAGGAGGGGCGCTGGGCGTCAGCGTGGACGGAGTACACCGAGGCGCTCGGGCAGGCGACCCAGGCCGGCCGCGCCGACCGCATCAAGGTCGCGGACGACGGGATCAAGCGCACGGCCCGGCGGGCCTCGAAGCTCGTGGTGGTGACGCGTACGACCAGACTCCCCGCTGGGCTGCGGGTGACGGTGGACGGCGTCGCGCTCGGCGCCGCGACGCTCGGGGTAGGCATCCCTGTCGATCCGGGCGGGCACGTCGTGGAGGCGAGCGCGCCGGGCTTCGAGACGCTTCGCGTGACCGTGAAGGTCGGCGACCACGCGGAAGTGAAGGAGGTGGAAGTGGAGCTGAGACCGTCGTCCGCGGCGGCCCCGTCGTCCGCGGCGGCCCCGCCGGCCTCGGCCTCGGCCGCGCCAGCGGAGTCGTCGGTCGCGCCCGTCGGCCCGTTCGAGCCGCCGTTGCCGCCTCCGCCTCCCGCCCCCAACCGCGTCCCCGCGCTGGTGGTCGGCGGCGTCGGGGCTGCGGCGTTGCTGGCGGGCGGGTACTTCGGCCTCCGCGCGATGTCCGACGCGAAGCGCTCGAACGACCTCTGCCCCGACCGCGCCTGCAGCGACCCCGAAGGACTGGACAAGAGCGACTCGGCCGTGAAGGCGGCGCGGGTGTCGACGGTGCTGGTGGGCCTCGGCGCCGTCGGCCTCGGGGTCGGTGGGTATCTCTGGCACAGGAGCGGCGTCTCCGAGGCCAAGGTGAGGTGGAGCCCGTACGCAGGCCCCACCGGAGGCGGCTTCGCCGCGGAAGGGAGGTTCTGATGCGCACGATGTGGAGGCTGGCGCTCGTCGCGCCGATGCTGACGGCTTGCCAGACGGTCCTCGGTTTCGAGGAAAAGGAGCCCGCCGCCGCGCCCCTCGGGGCCGCGGGTGCGAACAGCGGGACCAGCGGCCGCGCTGGCGCGCAGGGGGGAGGCACGGCGGGCGCGCCGCAGGGAGCGCAGGGCGGGGTGGGTGGCTCCCAGGCCGGAGGCGGCGGACAGGGCGGCGCGCAGGCGGGGCAGAGCGGCAGCGGCCAGGCGGGCACTGGCGGCGCGCAGGCGGGCACTGGCGGCGCGCAGGCGGGCACTGGCGGCACGCAGGCGGGCACTGGCGGCGCGCAGGCGGGAATGAGTGGTGGCGGCCAGGCGGGGACGGGTGGCGGCCCCTCGGGGGCAGGCGGCTCGCACGCGGGGGCTGGCGGGGCGAAGGCGGGGACGGGCGGCGCGCAGGCGGGGACGGGCGGCGCGCAGGCGGGGACGGGCGGC
>JADLFU010000253.1 GCA_020849655.1 Polyangiaceae bacterium
GCGTCCCCGCCCGCGCCAGCGTCCCCGCCCGCGCCAGCGTCCCCGCCCGCGCCAGCGTCCCCGCCCGCGCCAGCGTCTCCGCCCGCGCCAGCGTCTCCGCCCGCGCCCGCCGCAGCGCCGCCGCTGCCTGACTTGCCGGCGCTGCCGCTCTTCCCTGCGCTGCCGCTGTTGCCTGCGCTGCCGGCCTTGCCTGCGCTGCCGCCCGCGCCCGCACCCGAGCTGCCTGCTGCGCCCGCGGCGCCGGACGCGCCGCTCGCCGAAGATCCGCCCTTGCCGCCCGCGCCACCGACCGAGGCGCCTCCCTTGCCGGCGGTGGCGGCGGCCCCGGCGCCTCCTCCCTGCGCGGGCCCCTTGCCCGCCGCACCCACTCCCCCGCCGGAACCGGCCGCGGGCGATGAGGACGCGGGCTCCTCGCTGCCGCCACAGGCCGCGAGGGAGAGGCCCGCCGCCAGAGCGGCGAGGAGGAGGACGGAGCGTGAGGGGCACACTGTCGACTGGAAGACCATGTTCGCCTCGTATCCGGCGTGGACGGGCGTCGTCTATCCAGTTCACGAACCATGACTGTCCAGTTCGCGCGCCCCCGCGGGCGTCCTCGCGCGACCGGTGGACCTACCAGACCTACCAGCCGCGGACTCGCGGCCGCTGCGCTGTTGCCTGTCGCTCTCCGTCGTGATTCACCGGCACACTTCTCCATCTCTCGCCCACCGTTGGCTTGCGTCAGACGTGGCAGCAGTGTGGGTCGCGTCGAGACGCGCGGCGGCGCCGAACCCGACGGTGTCTTGGAGCACCTTCCGACCTGCCTTCGCGCAGCTCCACAGCTTCTCGAGGCACACCGCTGCGTGCGGTAAGAACTCCTGCGGGAGCGCGCGACCGCTGGGACCGCGGGACGGACGCGATAGGCGGGGGGCCTGGGATCGAGGGGTTCGAGGCCCCGGGTGGGGGACACGGGGGACACGACGTGCTGCAGCCGGACGCGGGGGACGAGACGGCGACGAACGGAGGTCTGGGTCCGCCGGCGCCCGCCGTACCCACGCGGCGCCTGGGCTGGCCCGCTTCGGGGGCCCGTGAGAGCCTCGGCGCGTGACCGATCCGTTCGCGGCGCACCTCGCGCGGCTCCTGTCGATCGTCGACCTGTCCGGGCGGCTCGGCGCGCGCGCGGGCGAGGGCGCGTCGCTCGCCGGGCTCGCGGCGCTCGCGCGCGCCGCCGCGGGCGCGGACCGCGTGAGCGTCTACTCCATCGAGAACGCGGACGCCGACGCCGACGACGCGCCCTCGATCACCCGGGTGGCGCGCGCGATCGCCGTCGAGGACGGCCTGCGAGCGGAGGTCGCGGTGCCGACGTCGGGCGCGGGGTTGCTCTTCTCGACGCTCGCGGGCGGCGGCGCGGTGTCGCTGTGCCCCGTCGCCGCGGACGAGCCGTTCTACGCGTCGAACCTCGCGCGGGAGCCGCTCGTGCCAGGCGCGCTCGCGCTCGCGCCGATCGAGGTGGCCGGCAGGCCGCGTGGCGTGCTCGAGGCCGTGCGCGTGGAGGCGCGCTCGGTCGGCGCGGCCGAGCTGTCGGCGCTCGAGGCCGCGGCGGGGCTGGCGGCGGCGGCGGCGTGGCTCGAGGGCCGAGAGGCGGCGACGCTCTCGCTGTTCTCTCGCCTCTTGCCCGAGCTGCTGGCGACGCCCGGGGGAGCGCTCCGACCTCGCGTGGAGGCGTGGCTCGCCGCGCGCGAGCTCGACGCCGAGGCGCGCCGCGCGATCTCGCTCGCGACGGAGATCGTCGGGCTCGCGGAGGCGTCGACGGCGGGGCTCGAGCTCGCGCACACGGTGCTCTCGGCGGCCTCGCGCGCGCTCACTCCCGCGGTGACGCCAGCGTCGTCGCTCGCTCGCTCGAGCCTCGGAAGTTCGCCGACGACGCTCGAGATCTGGTCGCCGCTCTCCGGCCTCGGCGCGGACGCCTCGCTCGCTCAGGGATCTCTCGACGGCGGGCGGCCCGAGGAGCTCGACGCGCTGCTCGCTCGGCTCCCGGACTCTCCGTCGCGGGACGCGCTCGCGTTCGCGGCCGCGGCGCGGGCGGGCGCTCGCCCCGACGAGATCGACGCGCTCGGTCGGCGCGCGGCGGCGGCGCTGTCGGAAGCGGGAGACGCGCGCGCGGCTCGCCTGCTCGAGGTGGAGCGCCTCTCGGCGGCGGCGGCCGCGCGCCGCGACGTGGACGCCGAGATCGACGCGCTGCTCCCGACCGAGGACGCCGAGCTCGGCGCGGCGACGCTGCGGTTGCGCGGCGCCGTCGCGCGCGCGAGGGCAGATCTCGGCGCGTCGCTCGGGTGGCTGGAGCAGGCGCGAGACCTCGCCGAGGTGAGTCGCTCGACGAGGGAGCTCGTGCGCACGAAGAACACGCTCGGGACGTCGTACGCGTCGCTCGGCGTCGCGTCGCTCGCGCGCGTGGAGCTCGAGGAGGCGCGCGAGCTCGCCGAGCTCGCCGGGCTGCGCCAGTCGGCGGCCGTCGCGGCCGGGCAGCTCGCGGTGCTCGCGATGGACGGCGACAGGCCGCGAGATGCCGCGCGGCACCTGCTGGCGCAGCTCGACGCGGCGGTCGCGCTCGGCGATGTCCACGGTCAGGCGCGCGCGCACGCGCTCCTGGTCGAGGCGCTCGCGCGGTGCCACTCGCCCGACGAGGCGGCACGTCACGCCGCGGCGGCGCGCGCGCTCTTCGAGTCGTCTCCCTCCGCGTGGACGGCGCTGCAGGCGAGGCTCGCCACGGTGTGCGAGGCGGAGGCCGCGTTCCACGCTGGAGATCACGGGCTCGGTCGCCTCCGACTCACCGCGGTCGGCCCGGCGCGCGAGGACGACGATCGCCTGCTCACCGCGCGGCGCGCGATGGCGAGGCTCGCGGCGCGGGGGCCGGACGATGCAGCTGAGATCGGCGGAGATCTGGCTGGCCTGCGCGCGTCTCCGCGGCCCGTGTGGGTCGAGCGCGCGCTCTCGCAGGCGTCGTCTCTCGCGCGCCGAGCGGGCGACGACGGGCTCGCCGCGACCTACGCCGTGCGCGCGGCGTGCGTGCTCGAAGCGCGCGGGGCCGCCGCGGCGCCCTCGCTCGTCGGCCTGCGCCGGACGGCGCCGCGCGAGGCCACCCTTCGCGCAGCGGCGATCGGCCGGGATCTCGTGCTCACCGCGCGCCTGGCCCTCGCGCCCACGGCGCCCTTCTCGGCATCGGCGCTCCTCGTCGAGGGAGACGACGCGCTGCCCGAGGCCGCCCGCGCGCTCTCGGCGCGTCACCCCGACGATCTGCTCGTGGCCACGACCGGCGCGCGCGCCGCCGTCGTCGTCACGCGCGACGAGCGCGCGGCGCTCGAGCTCGGCGCGCGGCTCGGGCTCGCGCCGCGCGAGGTCGTGGTCGAGGTGCGCACGTCGGCCGCGACGGGCCTCGCGCTCCTCGCGCACGACCCGTAGCGCGTGTTGCGCCGCTCGTTGCCGCTCACGCTGCCTGATGACACCTCGACACTGCGCGGTGATGGGCATCACGAGTGACCACGCCGCGAGGGGCGTCGATCGACCGCGCCGCGTCTCGCGGGGGCCGCGGGAGCCGCGGGAGCCGCGGGAGCCGCGGGAGCCGCGGGAGCCGCGGGAGCGCAGGAGCATGAGCGCCCCGCATCGGCGCTCAAAATCAAACGGCTCAGGCGGTGCTGTCGGTGCTCGAGGCTCGCGACCTCGCCCTCACCGACGCGCAGCGCGACCTCATCTCCTCGTGTCGCGACCCGGCGACCCTCGAGCGGTGGTTGCGCGGGGCCGTCACCGCCTCGTCCGTCGAAGACTTGCTGCGCGATCCGTAGGGCCTGCTCGGCCGCGCGGCGCGTGGTAGCGTCGACGCGATGTCCGGCGACCGCGTGCTCGCGCCTGGTCCCTTCCACGCGGACCAGCTCCGCTCGAAGGATCCCTACGAGCTCTCGAGCGGCCACCCCGTCCTCTGCCTCCCCACCGGCGCGCGCGGCGCTCGCACGAACCTCACAGGCGCCGCCGTGCTCGAC
>JADLFU010000254.1 GCA_020849655.1 Polyangiaceae bacterium
AGCTCGACCTCGATATGGTCGGTGGTCGTGCCGGGCGGGGGCGCCGGGAGGAAGACGGAGAGGCCCATCGAGGCCGGAAAGCGATGCGGCCGCTTGGCCTCGATCTCCTCCTTGCCAGAGTCCTCGGCCTGGCTCTCGCTGCCGACGGCGAGGCCGTCGTCGGTCGAGTCGCGATCTTCGGCGTCGGGCGCGCGGCCGCCTTGCGGGGCGAGGAAGCCGGTCAGGTACCAGCGAGAGGGCGCGATCGGCAGCACCTCTTGCCCGCCCTGCGGGTGCGCGTCGGGGACGAACGGGCCGACGAGATCGGCCTCGAGGGCCTCCACGAGCTGCTGGCGAACGTCGACTTCCTTCATGCGTCGGCCTCCTCTACCTGCGCGCGCCGCTGCTCCACCGCTCGGACGGTGCGATCCGCCTCCGAGCACACCTTCCGGACGCGCTTCAGCTCCTTGGCGACGCGGGGGGCGAAGTCGTCCCGATACAAGTGCAGCTCCTTCCACGGCTTGCCGTCGGACGGGCTCTTCCGGAGCCTCTTCTTCTCCACGAGGAACTGCGCCGGATCCTTGATGGACTCCGGCGACGCCTCGTTCCGGAAGAGCGCCGAGATGATCCACGCCTCCACCGCCGTCACCGGGGTCGAGAGCACGATCGCCGACGGCAGCGCGACGCGCCCCTTTGCGCTCAACCATCCGGTCATCGTGTCACGGAGGCGCTTCGTCTCGTACACCCCCACGCTCCTCGGAGGATCGGCGATGCCAGCCTGGATGGCGATGTCCACGTCGATCGCGATCACGAGGAGATCGATTCGATCACCGAGGTCTGGATCGAGCACCTCGTCGAGGCGGCCTGCGTTCGCCTCGCACCACGCCTTCACCTGACTCCACCCCGCCGGCCCCTTGGCGCGGTCGGTCTCGTCCAGCTCCGGCTGGAGGCAGAGCACGTCCTCGAGCTCGGGCCACGCGGCCTGGAGCAACGCGCGCAGCACCGGCACGTCGGTCTGACCCTCGCACACGAGGGCCGCGGTGCGCACCTCAGACATCCGGCATGCCCCCGAGTCGCCCCTCCACCCAGAGGCGGGAGACGGCGTGCTCGCCGTGCTTCTCCTTGAGCGCGGCGAAGTTCTTGACGGGCACTCGCTTGACCTTCGTGTGCCCCGCTCGGTCGCGCCCGACGGTGAACAGTCGGACACGCTCGCCGCCCAGATCCAGCCCGTCCAGGACGAGAGGGTTGTGGGTGGTCAACAGCACCTGCCGATCCTCGTCCAGCGCGTGACTGACGAACACGCGCGTCAGCTCACGGGCGGTCCTCGGGTTGAGCGCCTGATCGAAGTTGTCTACCGCGAAGATCCGCGGAGACTGCGAGTGCGCCGCGAGGACCAGCATGAAGAGCACGTACAGCGCCCCCTCGCTGGCATCGTACCCGGACAGCGTGTTGCGCCCACCACCCATGAACCTGTCCTTGAACTCGACCACGATCCGACTCGTGGGAACGCTGGGCGACAGGAAGCTCCGCTTCGGCTCACCCGCCGTCACGCTCTTGGCCCAGTCGATCATCGAGAGCGCCTCGCGGATGGCGCGCGCCCCGCGCTCCTGGGTCGCCAGGAGCGCGACCGCCTCGGCGAGCTGGCCTCCGTAGAGGCCGACCGGGCTGCGCGGCGCCGTGTCGGGGGCGATCCCCCGGAGCACCGGCGTCACCGGCGCGAAGATCGCGAAGCCATCGAGACCGGCGAGCATCGCGCGAGTGGCCAGCGGCGTCTTCTGGCTCGCCCGCACGAGCGTGGTGACGCTGCGGTTGTTCTCCAGCGCGACGGATTGCTCGAGGGCTCTCGCCCTACCCGACGGACCGCGGGAGGCGACGCTCTTGCGCCCCTCCTTCAGCGTCTCGTTCCCGAACACCCAGTACGGCCCCGGGTTCTTCGTCGGGTTGGTGATGTAGGCGTGGTAGTCGGCGCCATCGCGCGAGACCGCGCGGAGCGAGATCTTGGGCGCGACCTTCTCGGTGCCGAAGCTGCTCTTGTAGAGCTCGGGGACGCCGGGGCGCACGCCCCTCCGCAGCAGGGCTTGATCGTCCACGGCCCCGGCGGCGCACGCGCCCAGGATGCCGATGGCCTCGAGCAGGCAGCTCTTGCCGGCCCCGTTGGCGCCGACGAAGACGCTCACCTGTCCGAGAGCGACCGTGACGTCCTTCAGCGACTTGAAGTCCTTCACGGTCACCGTCTCGAGGTGCCCGGAGAGGTTGGGCGCGCTCCGCTTCTTCACGCCGCGCGAGGTCTTGTTGGCCTGGGTCATGATCGATTCTCTCTCCGTCCTGCTCCGTCGTCGCTCGACATGGTCGAGTCAGAACAGCTTCTTCCGGGCCGCGTCCGTCGCCTTCGTCTTGCCCCGGCCCTTCGCCTTCGGGGGCGCACTCTGCGGCATCTCGTCGCCCTCGTCCGCCACGGCGCGACGCTGGCGAACGTCGATTTCCTTCATGGATTCCCCTTCGTGGCGCGACCTTCTACCGACCGACGCCCGTCGCGATATGGTCGCCCCCACCGCGCACATCCGGCGCGACGCCGCCGCTGCTTCTGGCCTTCGGCGCGCACCAACGGGAGCTCGTTATGCGCAGTTATGAGCGCGCGTGCATAACTCCCGGCCGAACTTATGAGCGCGTTCATTTTCCTCCACGCCCCGCGGGTGCGCCCTTCCAGACGTAACGCGCGCCGCGCCGCTCGCCCTCGAGGCGAAGCTCGGGGTGCCGGGCGGCGAGCTTCGCGAGCAGACGGCTGGCCTGGCTGGGTGCGATCCGGCACAGATCGGCCGCGTCCCGCCGGGTGATCTGCCCATGCTGGCGCGCGAACTGGAGCACCATCTGCTCCTGCTGCAGTGGCTCGAAGCCACGGGTCCGGACGTACCCCGACTTGTTCCCCAGCACCCGGTACATCTCCGAGGTGAGGTGGTACGTGCGCCCCCGTCGCTCGCCGCGCGCTTCCACGACGCCCGCATCGACCAGGCGGGCAAGCACGCCCCTGGCGCGCTCCGGATCCGACTGGAGCAGGAGCGCGGCCTCCTCCGTCGTGAGGGTGCGCTGCTCCGCGCACGCCCGGAGGACCAGCAGCTCCGGCAGCGCCCATGGCCGACCTGCTCGCCCCTCCGACACGACCCACCTGACCAGCTCCAGGTTGGCCGCGCCTCCCGGCAGGACCACGGACACCGAGGCCGACGTGGCGGCGTACCTGGGCGCGGCACGCCCGTACCGGAGCTGCCCGTAGAAGATGGCGTCGACCCCGCGCCCGGTGCGCTCCACCAGGCCCGCGCGCTTGAACGCGTCCGCCAGGAGGGGATTCCGAGGACGAGGGGGCGTGACGAGGAGGTTGTCGAGCCGGACGCCCTCGGGAAGCCCGCCGGGGTTGTCGATCCGGATGCCCTCCAGCGTCCACTGGACGTGGATCGCTCCCAGGGCGGAGTAGTCACGATGGGTCATCGCGTTGGCGAGGGCCTCGCGAAAGGCGTCCTCGGAGAAGTCGGGGATCTCCGTGCGAAACAGATCCACGAGCTCCACGCTCCGGTTCCGCGCCCGAAACCGCTGCGTCAGCTCGTCGAAGCTCCGAAGGAGAGGCACGCGCTGGATGTCGTTCTCGAGCACCCGCTCGTCCTCCAGCACCTGCCAGGCCGTCTCGTGCGTCGGAACGAGCCGCCGGAGCGCGTCCTCCCGGCCGAACAGGAGGAGCGCGAGGCGACGGACTCCGCGCACCGTTCCGTTGGCGTCGAGGCCCCCGAGCGCCCGGCACAGATCCTCGTCTCCGAGCTCGGACAGCGCCAGATCTCCACGGCCGCCGCTCTCCCGCGCGAAGCGGCGGAACCGGTGGATCTCGAGGGGATCGAGATCCTTCATCGTGGCGCCCGTGACGACGGCCGACGAAGGATCTTGCGTCAGGCCATGGGCGCCCTGCTCGTAGACGAACATGGGCACGCATGCCGGTCGCCCATCTCCACCGAGCGCACGCCGGAGATAGCGTCCCGCAGCGGTCGCGGTCGGGATCGAGGCGGGAGGAACGCGGAGCACGAGCACCAGCTTGCCGCCAACGTCCTCCAGCTCCGCGCGAGCGCCCAGCGCGGGACGCGTCGAGTTGGAGACGAGCGCCTCGACCCGCCGCGGATCCGTGGTCTTGCCATGCCGAGGTCTGGCGCCCCGGACGGTGCCGTCGTCGTCGACCCCGATGATCAGCGTGCCGCCCCCGCCGTTCGCGAGGCACACCACGGTCTCGACGAGCTCGGTGTCGTTCAGATCCCGCTTCAGCTCGACGGAGAGCGTCTCTCCGCCCGCGATGAGGCCCTCCACGCCGGGCGACGGAGAGGAGCCCCCCTGTGCCCTCGCGGTGGTCCCCCCTTTCGCGCTCTTGCTCTTGGTCGCCATGGTCGTGGTGTGCTCAGAACAGCTTCTTCTGGGCCGCGTCCGCCGCCTTCGTCTTGCCCCGGCCCCTCGCCTTCGGGGGCGCACTCTGCGGCATCTCGTCGCCCTCGTCTGCCACGGCGCGAGGCGCGCGCTTCCCGGCGAGGCCGAGGCGCTGCTCGTCACGCGCACGCTCCGCGTTGAGCACATACAAGCGATCGATCACCTCATCCTCGAACGCTTGAAGCGCGGCACGGTCGGCGTCGGTGCTCGGGCAGAACGGCGGCACGGCGATGTCGGCCCAGCCGTAGGCGGCGAGGACGGCGCGATCGAGCTCTTCGTGCAGGCGGCGGAGCTCGACGATGCGCGGATCGGTGTGCGTCGGATCCTTCAGCGCGTTGTAGGTCCTGGTCAGGCCCTGGTTGGTGGCGACCATGTAGTCGGCGCGCGTCGTGTAGAGCGTCTCGCCGATGGCTTCGAGGTGGGGGAGGACGGCGCGCGGATCGGGTTGGGGAAAGGGGAAGGTCTCGAAGCAGTCGGACGCCGAGTAGCGGAGCCGATCTTCGAGTGACGACGACAGAAGGCGCGCCCACCGTTCGTGAACGCGTGACTGCAGGACGGCGAAGGCCGTCTGCTCCCCTAGCGCAAAGACGTAGAGCTGTTCGGAAAACGTGCGATCCGGGGGCTGGAACGACAGCATCAGGTGTTTGCTGACCCTCGCGGTTACGAGGCACCTTTTGACGAGCGAGAGCGCCGCCCTTAGTTCGGGGCGTGTCGCTCCAAACTGCCACCAGCGCTTGGCAACGTCTCTGTTCCATGAGTTCTTTGGGGGGAGTGCGTCGCGCTCCGGCTTTACCCGCTCTCGCAGGATCGCAAGCAGGTCCGGCCAGGCTGACGCCTCCTCAAGTGTCAGCTGTCCGAAGTTCACGACATAGCGATCAAACAGCTGTCTCGGGTTGGTGTTGACTTCCTCTCCTCCCAGGTAGCCCGACAGTCGCTTGGAATTCCCCGGGTCGTGTGAGGCAAGTTCTGCGGCGCGCTCTGGACTGATAACGAATCCCATGCCCAGGATGATCGCTCCCTGGAAGCCGACTCTCTGTTGCGACCCCAGAGGGACCGGGTCGGCGCGCTCGGGCCCCGGTCGGAGACGTGAGTTCAGTGCCGGGACCGGGGCGCCGTCAAGGCGAGTCTGCGAGACAAGGGGTAGCGGCGCACCGCGCGCCGCGTGTACCGTCGAAACTGTGACGGCCGCAGCACCCGGCCATGGCATGGAAACCATAGCGTCGTACAGCATCCAGCCCTGAAGCGCCAAGTGCTGCAAACCGATGGAACGGGTGTCTCCCTGTGCGATCGAGTTCGTCGCAACTAGACCGAAGCAACCGTTCTCCCCAAGTAGTTCAACTGCGCGCCGGAAGAAGTAGGCACTGAGGTCGCACGCGCCGCGAACCCCGCGATCTCCCGGCACTACTGCTTTCAGCCAGTCTTGGTATTCCAGGCCCCCCGACTCGACGATGTTGTTCTTGCCGCCGAACGGCGGGTTGCCGACCACGCCCTCCATCAGCGCCGCGCCGTTCACCACGCCACCCTGCAACGGGTCGGGCCGCTCCTCGAAGAACACCTCGGGAAACTCGATCCACCAATGAAACGGCGACACGGCCTTGCGCACGATCGCCGCCATCTCCTCCAGCTCCGCCCGCGCGCGCTCCGCGCCGTCGCCACCATCCAACCACGCCTTCACCAGCTCGAACCGCCGCGCGCGCTCTTTCTCGCGAGCCGCGTCTTTCGCCTCGGCGAAGAACGCGCCGACACAAACGTCCGCGACCAGCCGCACGCGGTCGATCGCTTGCTGCGAGAACTCGAACAACCTCCGCTTCTCGGCCTGCGACGACGGATCGTCTCGATCGCCGAGCGCCACGATCTCCTGTCGCAGCGCGACGGCCTGATCGAGCGCCTCGCGCAGCAGCTCGCCGCGCGTCTCCATCTGTGGCGACGGCTTCCAGTGGAAGGCCTCGATCTGCTTGAACTCGAGGCCGACCAGACTGTCGCCGTGGCGCAGCGCGTGGTCGACGAACGTGAAAGGCAGCGTCCGGCTCAGCGTCACCAGCCACAGCGACAGCTTCGCCAGCTCGACGGCCGCGGGGTTCTTGTCGACGCCGTACAGGCACTTCTGCGCCACCAGGCGCCGCGCGTGCAGGTGCGCGTCGCCGTGCTCGTCGATGATCTGCGCGAGCTCGCCGCGGCGCGTCCACGCGGCAACCATCTCGCCCGCCAGCTCGCGGCACGTCGCGACCAAGAAGGCGCCCGACCCCATCGCCGGATCGCAGATCTTCAGCTCCAGGATCTGCGCGGGCGCGCGGTCGTCGCCCAGACACGCGAGCAGCGGCTCGAGCGTGCGGCGCACGACCTTCTCGGTCAGCGAGCGCGGTGTGTAGTGGCTGCCGGTGCGCCGTCGCTCTTCGCCGGGTTGCAGCACCAGGCGGCCCACGTTCGCGCGGTGTTGCAGGATGTCGGCGCGCTTGCCCACCGCGTGCGCCGACAGCGCCTCCAGCAGCGCCGCGTCGTCGCCGGCTGCGTCTTTCACGGCCTTCTCGATCGCCTGCACCGGGCCTGGGTTCAGCCCGCAGGTCTCTTTCAGGTACCGTGCGCGGTCGGTCGCGGTCAGCTTGCGCAGAGCCTCGGTCTCGACCCACACGCCGAGCTTCCCCATCCTCACCGCGGGGCTCGTGAGCCGCAGGACGTGGTAGCCCATGAGCGACTCGTAGACGCTGCCGATCTGCTCCACGTCGAGCGTGCGGTAGCTGAGGCGCTGCCCCTCGAAGACCACGAGCCGGTGCAGCACGCGGTAGATGGTCCCGTCGTCGACGCTCGGCGGGTGGGTGGCCGCCCGCGCCTCGGGATCCACGACGGCCGCCGTCCACTCGGGCTGACCGCCCTCGAGGAACGGGTACGCGTTCGGATCGAACAGGCGCCCGCGGCGGGGCGGGAGATCCAGCCCGCCGTGCTTCACGCCGAAGAACACGGCGCGGAAGAGCGCGAGGAGCTGCCCGTACGCGCCGAAGCGGTGGTGCATGCTCTCGGGGTGCGCGCCCGCGTCGTGGCTGAGGCGCTGGTACAACCCGGCGAGGCTCAGGTGCTCGGCGTAGGTGCGGTGCTCGACCGGCAAGAGGCTCTGGTCCTCCGAGTAGAGGAGGAACACGAGCCGGAGCACGACGCTCAGGATGCCCTGATAGAAGTGGTCGCCCTCGGCCTCGAGGGCCGGCCGGAGCCAGTCGAGCCGCTCGCCTCGCCCGTCACGCAGGGCCGCGGCCTCGAACCCGGCCACCAGCAGCTCGACGGCCTCGAAGACCTGCTTCGCGAGCTTCTCGGTGACGTCGGCTTGACGGTGTCGGCTCTCCGCGAGCAGGCCGCCCAGCGTGAACTCGGCCGCGGAGCCGTAGGCGCGTCGGGCGTGAAGGAGCAGCTCCATCGCCGCGAGCACCGGGCGACCGTCCGGGCCCTCCATGTGCTCGACGCGGAACGTGAGGTGGCCGCTCGTCTCACCCGCCGGCGCGTGGACCAGCCGCAGGTGTCGACCGTTGAAGAGGAGGCCGATCGGAACGCCGACGTGCCGCAGCAGGCGTTCGAGCTTCGCGGTCGGCGGGTACTTCCATGGCCCGGTGACGGCCTCGGGCTCGTCGAGATCGATGTCGGGGCCGTGCTCGGTGACATCCCAGACCAGCGCGAAGAAGCGCGCCGACGGCGAGGCCACGGCGGGCTCTGCAGCCGGCGCCGCCGCTTCGAAGGCCGCGAACGGATCCACGTCGGCGAAGGGCCCGCGTGCGAGCGCGAAGCTGGGCCGCAGCTCTTGCCCGCCCTCGGACGCGTAGAACGAGATCTCCTCGGGGAGCTCGGCGCGAGGGACGAGCATCCCGGCCTGCGCGTACCCGAGGAACGTCCGCAGGAGCGTCGGCAGATGGCGGATCCGCGGGCCGATCTCGTCGCGCACGACGTGCTCGCCGAAGGCTGCCGACAGCTCGGGCCGCAGCTCGGGCGCGATCTGCGCGTCCGCGAGGACGGGCACGCTGAACACCAGGCCCTCGATGGGCTGCGCGAGGCCGAGCCACCTCTCGTGAAAGAGAAAGTCGCGGTCCTTCACGTCATCGACTCCGGCCACGCGACCACCAAACCGATGGGCGTGAGGCGTGACATGCGCACCTCGTAGAGCGCTTCGATCGCGGCGGGCTCGGAGACGAGCTCGCTCTCGAGATCGCCACGCCGGCGGTCGAGGTGCTTCAGGTCGAGGTCGACCTGGCGCTTCTGATCCTTCTCCTGGAGGTCGAACAGGTCGGCCTGACGGAGCCGCTTCTCGGCCTTGCCGATCGCCGCGCGCTGTCGCTCGAGCAGGACACGGAGCTCCCCCGCCTCGCGGTGGGCCCGCTCGGTGAGCCCCTGGCGGGCCTCCACGGAGAGCGCGTCCGCCTCGGCCTCCAGGTGCGGCCAGAGGGCCCGGAAGAGCGCGCTGGCGTGCTCGCGCACCCGGGCGGCGATCCTGGCGTTGGGGGCCTTTCCGGCGCCGGCGAGGAGCCGCTCGGCCGAGGCCACCGCCGCCACCGCCGTCGCGCGATCCTTGTAGGGTTTGATGTCGCTGGCCTCACCCGACCACGCCGCCGCGATGGGCACGACCTGATCGTGGAGGCGGGCGGCACCGGCACCGAAGAGGGTGAGGCGCGCGAAGCCCACGGCACGGACCACGCTCTCGTCCGGCGCGACCACCGCGGTCACGCGCGAGAGATCGTGGGCACCGAAGCCCTGCGCGAGGAAGCGATCGAGGATCCGCTTCACGAACGGGTGCGCGAGGTGAAGCTGCTCGGCCTCTTCCGAGAGCCGCGTGAGCGGGTGGAACGTGACCGGCCGGGGGGCCCTCTGGCGCCACTCCCAGAAGGCTTCGTCACGTCCGCGAGGCGGGCGCAGCGTGTCGAGCGTCACCTCCCACGAGCGATCGAGCGTGGGCAGCGTGTACGTGGGTCGACCGTCGCTCGCCGGCGCCGCCAGCGTGAGCGGGCTTGCCCCGGCCATGCCGAGCCCGACGTCGACGACGCCGCGCAGCGACTCGGGATCGACCTCGAGTGCCTTTCGCGACGCCTCCAGCCGCCTTCCTGCTCGATCGACCTCGGCGCGGACGGCGTCGAGATCCCTCCGCCGTGCCTCCAGCTCCGCGTCCACCGTGGCCGTCCTGGCGTCGGAGCCGATCCTCTCGACCGCCGCGCGCGTCTTCTTCGTGATGCCGTTCTCCAGCATCTTCTCGA